>CAZYTO010000094.1:0-18193 GCA_964650405.1 uncultured Thermoanaerobaculia bacterium
GCTGGCCGCCCTTCCGCTCGCCGCGTGATCGAAGTTGGCGAATGAAGTACTTAGTCGCTTATTCGCTGTTCGCTGATTCGCTGTTCGCTCTGCATTTCCTGGAGGGCGGTCAAATCCTGTCTGTCATTATCGCAACCGACAACCGGAGACGGACAGGATTGTCCGTCCTCCACTCGGACGCCTGGACAGCCGCGGAAGCGGCGACATCTACTTAGGCCAATGACAAATCACGGCGACCCGCGAATAAGCGAATAAGCGAATAAGCGAATAAGCGAATAAGCGAATAAGCGAATAGGCGAATAAGCGAATCAGCGACTTCAGTGTCTCACCGCCCTGTGCTTGGCCGGATTGACGGTGATCACCGCGGCGGTGCTCTTCGTGCTCCCGCAGGAGTTCGTCACCTTCACCCAGAAGCTCGTGGTGAACGTCGGGCCGATGTCGAGGGTCGAGCTGTTGGTTCCGACCGGTGTGCTTGTGTCATCCACGGGACCCCAGTACCACTGATAGGTCAGCGTTCCGCCGCTGGCGATGACGCTCAGCGTCAGGTGCTGCCCGCTGATGATCGTGGAGCTGAGCGGCTGGGTGCTGATCGCCGGCGCCGCGCACTGCGTGGACACAGTGATGGTGATGGTGCTGCTGTCGGCGTGGCCGCAACTGTTCGACACGCGGACCCAATAGGACGTCGTCGCCGTCGGGTTGACCGTGGTCGTCGCCGACGTCGCGCCGCCGATGGGGTTCGTCGTATCGCCCTGATTCCCGCGATACCACTGATAGGTGAGACTCGTTCCCGTGGCGGTGACGCTCAGTTGCGACGCGGCCGACGGCGCTACCGTGGTCGGGTTGCCTGCCGCGGAGGTCACGCCCGGTGCCACGCACGACTGGGTGACGGTGATGGTCGCGGTCCGGCTGTTGGCGAAGCCGCAGGAATTGACGATCTGCGCCCAGAACTGCGTTGTGGCCGTGACGGCGATCTGCAGAGTCTGTCCCGTCCCGACGCTGTGAGACTGGTCGGGTGCGGTCCCCTGGTACCACGTCACCGTACCGGTGGAGCCGGTGTACCCGACGAAGAGCGAGACCGTGCCGGGGGTGACGGACTGATCGTTCGGCTGGACGAGGACGTTGGGCGGCGCGCAGCCGTTGCTGACCGTCACGGTGACGGTATTGCTGTCGATCTGGCCGCACCCGTTGGTGATGCGCACCCAGTACGTGGTCGTGGTGCTGGGAGCGACCATGATGATGGCCGACGTGCCGCCGGCGACGGGTGACGTTGTGTTCCCCTGCTGGCCCACGTACCACTGGTAAGTCAGGGTGGCTGTGCCCGCGCCGCCGACGCTGAGCTGCGACGACTGGCCCGTCGAGATGGCCGGCGGCTGGGCCAGCGGTTGCTGATTGATCGATGGAGACGTACAGCCGGCGGACACGGTCACCGTGACGCCCTGGCTGTCGACAGGAGAGCCGCACGACCCGGACACGCGCACCCAGTAGCTTGTCGTCGACGTCGGAGAGACCATGATCGACGCCGTCGTCCCGCCGCCCACCGGCGACGAGGTGTTGCCCGGCGAACCGACGTACCACTGGTAGGTCGGTGACGTGCCGGTGGCTGTGACGCTGAGCTGTGAAGAGCCGCCGGACGTGATCGTCGACGGCGCCGCCTGCGGCTGTTGGGAGATGCCCGGAGGCGAGCAGCCGGTCACCGTGACGGTGACGCCCTGGCTGTCGACGGAAGGAGCGCACGCGCCGGAGACCCGCACCCAGTAACTGGTCGTCGAAGTCGGGGACACCATGATCGACGCAGTGGTCCCGCCGCCTACCGGCGACGACGTATTGCCGGGCGCGCCGACGTACCACTGGTAGGTAGGCGATGTGCCGGTGGCGGTGACGCTCAACTGCGACGAGCTGCCTGAGGCGATCGTGGACGGAGTCGCCTGCGGCTGGGAGCTGATGCCCGGCGGCACGCAGGCCGTCACAGTGACCGTGACGCCCTGGCTGTCGACGGGCGAGCCGCACGCGCCGGAGACCCGCACCCAGTAACTGGTCGTCGAAGTCGGGGACACCATGATCGAGGCCGTCGTCCCGCCGCCTACCGGCGACGACGTATTGCCCGGCGAACCGGAATACCACTGGTACGTCGGCGACGTGCCGGTGGCGGTGACACTCAACTGCGATGAGCTGCCCGAGGCGATGGTGGACGGAGTTGCCTGCGGCTGGGAGGAGATGCCGGGCGGAGTGCAGGATCCGTAGATCGCGTCGACGGCGTGCTGGTCCCATGTGGTCAGCGAGGCATTGAGCCCGGGCGACACGCTCGAGTGCATGATGGCCACCGCTGCGCACTCCAGCGAGGGATCGGTGGAGCAGGCCACGTTCGGATCGTCGGCGCGGGTTTGGTCGGAGTGCCGCAGACCCAGGGTGTGGCCGATTTCGTGAGTCAGGGCGCTGTTCCAGTCACCGGCATTGGTGGTGAGGAGCAGCGTGCAGTTGGCGATGCCCTGGTTCATCTCGACATCCACTTCCTGCGTCGTCCAGTACGTCTCGCCGTTGGCCGAGTGCGTCCCGGAATAGAGGGTGATGCCGCCGATGCCCAGCACGCCGCTGTAGCTGTTCGAGGAACAGGTGAATGCGGGTGCGCCGTAGCCGGTGAGATTGCGATCGAACTGGACGGTGTTCCTGCCGTCCGCGCCGGACAGGCCGTTCGTATGGCCGCTATCCGTGCCGCCGTAGACGTAGCTCACGTTGGAGCCGCCGTCGTTGGTCCAGGCATTGAGGCCGGCCTGAATGGCTGTGACGCCGCCGCCCTGCGCCCCTGACTCGGTGTTCTCGTTGTAGAAGGTCACGCTCGAGGGAAAGACGTTCCAGCGCGAGCCCCGGCCGCTTCCGGCGTCGGACGTGTACGAGGTGCCGGTGAAGTTGGAGGCGATCTTCCGCGGGATCGTCGCTTCGACGCTGTTCGCGACGAGCGGCAGGTGCCGCACGTAATAGTCCGCGTTGCCGTTCTGCCCGCCAGCCTCGGCGCGGAGGTACGCCAGGAACCGGTCCGCGGAGCGCTGCCCTTCGCTGTGCTGCGAACCGTCGGGATCCCAGCCGTTGATCTCCCCCTCGTCGCGAACGAGGAGATGCCGGCCCGCGGTATCGGTCAGGAAGGTGAACTTGCCCAGCACGAGGTCGGTGACGGCCCACGTCTTCTGCGGCGTCCGGGAGAGGAAGAGCACCACCCGCCGGCCGGCCGGAAAGCGCGGCACACCGGGGATCATCATGCCGGTATCGCCGAGCGTGCCTCCCGGCTCGTGGACGTCGATCTCCGTGGAGAGGGATGCGCCTTTCACGGCCTCCTCGATCGAGAATGTGGTCACCGTCTCGATGCCGCCGGCGGCCGTGTGCTGGCAGTACGAGCCGAGCGCGGAGGCAACCACGATGGCGTCAGACTGGCGTACCAGGTCGCGGTCCGGCGGAACGACAAACGTTGCCGCGGAGGCGGACACAGCCGCGAAAGCGACAAACAACGCACACGCGACGGGGAAGGATCGATTCATGGAGGAACCCTCTCTCAGGGTGATGGTGATCCATTCTACGCTTTCGTTACACGGGGGAGGCGTAGCATGGGTCACATTCGTTTACTGACATATTTCGGGCACGCTCGCCGCAAGGCAGCGAGCTCTGTCCGAGGCGGCCAGCACTCTTCTCTCGGATAACGCGCCGGCCAGCCATTCGGATGTGCCCGGCCGATCATCGCCGCGCGCGAGCCGGCATGTCGTGACCCCTGGAAATGGATTACGATCGGCCCATGAGACTCCGCAACTACACGGTTCTGCTGGTTTTTCTCCTCGCGGTACCGCTCTCGGCAAAGGAAGTGCTGCCGTGGGTGGAAAACGACTACACGAAAGCGGTGGCCCGCGCCAAGGCCGAGCACGTGCCGATCTTCGCCGAGGCCTGGGCCCCGTGGTGACACACCTGCCGCTCGATGCGCGCCTACGTTTTCACGGACGCGTCGCTGGAGCGGTATGCCGGACAGTTTGTCTGGCTTTCGATCGACACGGAAAACGCGAAGAACACGAAGTTCCTCAGCCGCTTTCAGACTCCCGGCATCCCGGCCTTCTTCGTCATCAACGCCCGGGACGAGTCCCTCACCACCCGCTACGTCGGCGGCTTCACCCTGGCCTCGCTGAAGAAGTTCCTCGACGAGAATCTGCCCAAGAAAGAGGTCCTGCCCGGCGAGAACCTCCTCCTCGGCGCCGACCGCCTGGCCACGGAAGCGAAGTACCACGAAGCGGCTGACGCCTACGATCACGCGCTGAAGGCCCTGCCCAAGAAATCGCTGCGGTACGGCCGCGCCGCGGAGGGGCTGATCCTCTCCCTGCAGATGCAGAAGGAGACGCAGTCCGCCTGCGCGGAGCGCGGGCTGGAGCTGGCCCGCGAGCTGTCCGGTACCGTCTCGGGCGCCAACATCGCCTCGGGGGCACTGGACTGCGAAAGCGGCCTGAAGCCCGACAAGCAGAACAAGGCGTCGCTGGAAGAGCTGGAGAAGACGGTGGAAGACGCTGTCCACAACACCAAACTCGATCTCTCCGGCGACGACCGCTCCGGCTACTACATCTCGCTC
This sequence comes from uncultured Thermoanaerobaculia bacterium, assembly GCA_964650405.1. Lineage (GTDB taxonomy): Bacteria > Acidobacteriota > Thermoanaerobaculia > Gp7-AA8 > Gp7-AA8 > CAZYTO01. Next base: position 4,595 of record CAZYTO010000094.1, read on the forward strand.
ATCGGCGCACACGACGCCATGAAGGACGAGGCCGGGGCGCACAAGCTGCGCGAAGAGTGGTCGGCCTTCCTCGACGGTCAGGCGGCGAACGCGAAGACTCCCGAAGAGCGCGCCGTCTATGACCCGCACCGTCTCACGGCGTACATGGAGCTCGGCACGCCGGAGAAAGCCGTCCCGATGCTTCAGCAGACGGCGAAGGAGACGCCGAACGATTACAACCCCTTCTCCCGCCTGGCCGCGGCCTACCGGGCCATGAAGAAGTGGGACGAAGCGATCACCGAGGGGAAGCACGCCCTGACCCTGTGCGAAGGGCCGCGCCGGATCACCATCTACCGCGGCCTGGTCGACGCCTACACGGGCAAAGGCGACAAGGCCGGCGCCGCGGCGACGTTGAAGGAAGCGATCGCCTATGCGGAAGGCCTCCCCGAAGGCCAGCGCAACGCAAACGTCATCGCCTCGCTGAAGAAGAAACTGGAGACGATCTAAGGCCGGTGGAGGGCAAGCCGTTTGCGCTTGTCCTCCACACCCCACGGCTCGCGTTACGGAGACGCGCATCCTCGAGGGGCGTATCCTCACCCGCGAGGAGGAAACACGAACCATGATGCTCGGGCTCTCGCTCTCCGCCTATACCACCCTCCACGTCGTCATCAGCCTCGTGGCCATCGCCTCCGGCCTGATCGTGGCCTTCGGCCTGATCGCCGGCAAGCGCTACGACGGCCTGACCGGCTTCTTTCTCGCTACGACCATCGCCACGAGCGTGTCCGGCTTCCTCTTTCCCTTCCACGGCGTCACGCCCGCGATCATCGTCGGCATCCTCTCCCTGGTCATCCTGCTCATCGCCCTCGGCGCCCGGTACGGTGCGAAGCTCCGCGGGGCCTCGCGCTCGGTCTATGTCATCACGGCCATGCTGGCGCTCTACTTCAACTGCTTCGTGCTGGTGGTGCAGTCCTTCCAGAAGGTCGACGCCCTGCACGCCCTCGCCCCCACGCAGAAAGAGCCTCCGTTCGCCGTCGCACAACTACTCGTCCTGATCCTCTTCGTCGTGCTGACGGTGATGGCGGTCAAGCGGTTCCGGGGAGCAGCGGCGCAGGCGGCCTGACCGCCGGTTTGACCGGGGCCGGGCCGCAACCAGCGTTCACCATACGGAGGGAGGACGACGCCGGGCTGCCCGGCTTCCCAGGATTAGCTTTTTCTTCAGCCGCTCGTTCGCTTCGTACCGGGCGATTCGCTATCATCCGCCGTCCAGAATCCCATAACGCAGCGGTACGCCGAGGCTGTGATGAGACAAGCATCAATCGCAGTGGCTGTAGCCTTCCTTCTCGCCGGGACGGCGGAGGCGGCACTCTTCCGTCCGGTCGAGGACTCCGCCGTCGCGAAGGCGCTCACCGGAGCCCGTGCCCAGGCCCACGGCTCCGACAAGAACGCGGCGGAAGACGAGGCCTACGTCGAGCAGATCGCCCAGGGCACGGTCAAACGGGCCCTCGCCGATTTCGGCGACATGCAGTGCCCGATCTCCGTCCTGGTGATGAATCCCTCGGACAAGACGCTGTGGGACGTGCACGTGCAGATCGAGCAGTCGAAGGGCTCGAATGACGGCACCCAGCTCGGCGTGAACATCCCCGTCCTGCCGGCGCACATGCAGACGGTGGTCCGGTTCGACTGCACCGAGGGCCTCGACACCGTTGCCGTCAACCACGTCCCCCGCTCCAGCGACACCCTTTCCGCGGAAGTTCTGTCGCGGCTCCTGACACAGAGCGATGCAGCCACCCGGGAGGGAGAGTTTCACGCCGGCAGGTCGGAGGGACCCATGATCAATCAGGCCCTCCTGACCGCGCCGGACGACGCGCGCCGCGAGCTCATCACCGAGCTGCTGAAGAGCGACTCGGGAAAGAAGGCGCTGCTCGACAGCCTCGCTCAGGACGACATCCGCGCCAATGTCATGAAAGCCGCCGGCGGACAGCCGGTGGCGAACGCGCTCCTCGAAGCGCTGCTTCAGGCCGGGAACCGGGACGATCATGTTCCCGCGGTCGAGAACCTGACCTCCACGCAATGCGTCGCCGGCAATTCCGAATTCGCGGGCCGTATCTGGAGCGCCGCCGCGATCGGGACCTACGGCAACGGGGAGGCCTCCGGGAAAGTTCTGGCCGCCTGCCACCCGGACGCGGACGCGGTCGTTCGCATCCTGAAGACGGCGAATCCAGCGGCGGTGGAGCACGTCCTCGAGTCGCTGCCCAACGGCAGCATGTCCCAGGTGGCCCTGGCCTCCCTGGCCGGCACGCCGCAGCTCCGCGCTTTCGTCGCCGCGTCAAACGATGTGGGCAAGGTCAGCGCGGCGCTGCGTCTGAACGACCCCGACTTCGCCGCGCAGATCCTGGCCTACGCTGCGTCGGTCGAGGGTGACGCCGCCGGGGCGAAGACCAACGCGTACGACAAAGCGCATGACGCATGGCTCGCCTCCACGCAGAACACCCCCGCGGCACTCGCGGAACTGGCGGCGAAGCTCGCCCGGCTCGTCGCCGACGGGAACGTTCATCTGGCGGCGATGAAGACGCGCATCGGGGCCATGATTGCCGGCTGCAACGAGTGCAGCGACATCCTGGCGCGTTCGATCTCCGAGCACCCGGCTGCCGGGGCGCCCGAAGCGGTGAAGGCCTGCGCGCAGCGGGGCAAGGACCGTCTCCTGGACGCCGCCTGGGCGAATGCCCTCCTGAAGGACTGCGCCAAGGGCACCGACAACGTCATCCGCTGCATCGGCATCATGCACGACTGGCTCGAACCGGTATCCATCGCGTCGATCCCATCAGGGCTTCTGCAGACGGTGGACGGGGGCGTGAAAAACGCCGTCGAGCATCCCGGGGGAGCCGATCGTTTGTGGCATGCGGTCCGGCAACTTCACGACTGGGGATACGACGTCGCGCCGATCCGGAAGCTCCTGACGGATCACGCCATCGCCGCCTCGAAGGATGGCAACTCTCCCCAGCCGTTCATCGCCGCCGCGGCCATCATCGATCCGCAGAACGACATCGCGCCAGCCGTGAAGACGGCCACGCAAACGCGGCAGATGGGAGAGATCGCCGCGGCGGGCGTGGAGATCGCCCTCGCGCCGGTGCCGGTGGCTTTGCTGGCCTACTTCCTCAGGAACCGCTGGCGGCGCAAGGGCTCGAAGATCTTTCCCACGGGCCTGCCGGAAGACGCGCCAGAGAGCGCCGCGGCCCGAGTACAGCGCGGTTGGAACAGCGCTCTGACACGCAGCCTCCAGGACGCCGCCCGCATCCTTGGCGACGATCCGTCGCCCGCTGCCGCCGCGGCGCGCGCCGCCGTCGCGGCGATCCTCCCTCGGGCCGTGGATCTGCTCGGCTCCACTTGCGATCTCGCAGCGGACGCGGTTGCCACAGGCAAGGTCCGCTCGTCTCTGATCGACGCCGGATCGCTGGCGGTGTACGTCGCGGTCTTCCCCGGCAAGCACGACCAGCCGCATGCCTTCCGCCGCCATCCGGGCTTCGGGGACGGGTGGATCGCGCACATCGACGCCATCCGGGAGGGCGTGTGGCGTACGCGTCGCGTCCCGATCCTGGCCCTCATCTACAGCATCCGCTCCGACGGACGGGAGGGATGGCTGATGGCCGGCTATGAATCCGACTCGGCCCGTCTGCTGCCCGGCGCACTGCTCGACCCGCAGGATGCGGCAGCGACCAGCGCTCCGATTCTCTACGACAGGATTCGCTTCGATCTCGACCAGGCTGGGGGCTCATGACCAACACCATCGACTACGGCATCGACCTCGGAACGACGAACTCCGCCATCGCCCGGCAGGAAGGTGCCCGCTCCGTGCTGCTTCCCGGCGAGGCCGGAGACGTCCTCCTCCCCTCCGTGCTGCACATCCGCGCCGACGGAACGCGGCTCACCGGCCGCGCGGCACGGGCGTTTGCCGAGGAGGACCCGAAGAACACGGCCGTGGAGTTCAAGCGCCTGATGGGCACGGACCAGCGGCGGGCCTTTCCGGCGTCGGGCATCGAGCTGCTGCCTGAAGAGATGGCCGCCGAGGCGCTGCGGGCGCTCTTGCGCCGTACCCCGCCCGGCGGGGAGCCGGTGCGGGCGGCGGTCATCACCGTCCCGGCCATGTTCCAACTGCCGCAGTGCGAGGCCACTATCCGCGCAGCCCGGCTGGCGGGTATCGAGCACGCACCGCTCCTCCAGGAGCCCATCGCGGCGGCCATCGCCCACGCCGGCATGGCCCAGACCAGCGACGGCTATTGGCTCGTTTATGACCTCGGCGGCGGGACGTTCGACGTCTCGCTCGTCCGCTCGCGCGCCGGGAGACTGCAGGTCCTCGATCACGACGGCGACAACCACCTCGGCGGCCGCGACTTCGACCGCGTCGTGGCGCGGCGGGCGGCCGAGATCGTGCGCGAAGAGGGACGCCACGGCGCCTTCGCGCGCGCCGATCCGGACAACGCCGATGCCTATTCGCGGCTGAAGCTGGAGGCCGAACGCGTCCGCATCGCGCTCTCCACGAGCGAGAGCACGACCTTTCAGGTCGAGAACCTCGTCCAGTTCACCCTGGAGCGGGAAGAGCTCGATCGCCTCATCCAGCCGTTCGTCTCCCGCACCATCGACATCTGCCGGAAGCTGCTGTCCCGGCAACGGATCAACACCACGGAGCTGAGCGGTATCGTCCTCGTCGGCGGCCCCACCCGCACGCTGCTCGTGCCCCGCCTGATCCATGAGACCCTCCAGGTCGACGCGGCGCATCGACTCGACCCCATGACCATCGTCGCCTCCGGCGCGGCGCTCTTCGCCTCGACCCAGAAGCTTCCCGCCGCGCTCCGCGCCGGCAACCGCAACGCGGCCGCGCTGACCGTGGACGTCGAATACGAAGCCATGACCACCGACCCGCGTCCTCTGCTCGTGGTCCGGGCTACGCCGGCCGCCGCGGCGGTAGGCGGAACGTGCAATATCGCGGGAGACAGCGGCTACGACTCGGGAGCCCTTCGCCTCGACGCGCGCGGAACGGCGGCAGCGACGGTCAGGCTCGCGCCGAACACACTCAATCGCTTCAGCGTGAGGGTGGAGGCGCCGGACGGACAGACCGCCACGACGGAGCTGGCCATCCTTCACGGTCTCAGCGTGGCCAAGCCGCCGCTCTCCCAGTCGGTGGGCGTCATGCTGGCCGGCAACCAGACCCGCTGGTACCTGAGGAAGGGCGCCACCCTGCCGGCGCGCAACACGATGGTTCACTCCACGACCATCGGCATCGTCCGCGGACAGGCCGGCGAGGCCATCCACGTTCCCATCGTGCAGGGCGAGAGCGAGCGCGCGGACCGCAACAAGGTCATCGGCATCCTCCGCATCCGCGCCGAGGCGCTGGCGCGCGACCTCCCGGCCGGATCGGAAGTCGAAGTTCACGTGCTGGTCGACGACTCCTCCCACACCTCTGCCCGTGCGTACGTGCCGCTCCTCGATCAGTGGTTCGACGAGGTGGCCCTGTTCCTCATGGAGTCGAAGGCCGGAGACGCCGTTCAGGCCGGCCTGGCGGCGCAGAAGGACCGCCTGACCAAACTCGCCGAGATGGCCGACGAGATGGAAGCGAGCGGCGGCGAGGACATGGACACGCGGGTGAAAGAGATCGAGGACCTGCTCGAGGAATCGGACCGTGACTCGATCGACCTGGCCGACCAGATGGTCCGCCGGATGACCGAAGCGCTCGACGTGGCGGAGACCGTGAGCCGCCGCAAGACGATGGAGACGGAGTTCGAAACGCTGGCCACGCGCGCCCTGGCTATCCAGAAGGACTACGGCACCGCCTCGGACAAGAAAGAGATCGAAGCGCTGATCGAGGAGTTTCACGCGGCGTTGCTGCGGGACGATCTCGACCTGGCCCAGACCAAGCTCGCCGCGCTCGACGAGATCGACAACCGGCTGGTGTGGAGCGTCCCCGGACAGTGGGTGGCCACCTTCCGCTGGATGTCCGGCCGCCTCGATGAGCTGCAGCTCGCCGAGAAGAACCGCCTGGTCATTCAGCGCGGGGCTCAGGCCATCCGGGAGTCGGACCTCCCCGGGCTGCGCGCCGTCTGCCGCGAGCTCTACTTCGCGCTTCCGCGCGACGCGCGCAGCAACGAGGTCGAAAGCATTGTCTCTCACATCATCTGAGGAACCGCGATGACTGCACTCCCCGATCAGGAAACCCATGCGAAGGCCGGCGCCGGCCTGACCTCGGCGCTGCGGAGCAGCGGCGTCACCCAGTTCCGCAGGAACCCTTTCCGGCTTCTTCGCCTGTCCGTCGGCATCCGTTCCGAGGATGCCGTCTGGTCGGCGGAGAAGATCCTGGCCCTCCGGCGGGCCGGCCTCCCTCCCCCCGCTCCCGACCTCCTGCCGTGGCTGCCGGACGCGGACGAGCTGGACATCCAGGAAGCGGCACAGAAGATCGAAGAGCCGCTGCGGCGGATGGTCGACCAGCTCCTGTGGTTCGACCTGGAGGGCGACCCCGGCGGCGCGGCGCTGATGCACGCGCTCATCACGAACGACGGGGCCGCGCTCTCGGCCCTGCTCCGCGTCGAGCCGCCCCTGACTCCCGACGTCGAGGTGCCGCTCACGACCATCGCCTCGGCCCTCAACCTGGCCAACCTCGCGCTGGTCACCGGCTTCTCCGCCCTCCACGGAACCGGCCCGTTTGCCGAACCGTCGCGTGGCGACGTGACCCTGGCGGCGCCGAACATACCCTGGAGCCTTCCTGCGCCCGAGGCACCGGACGCGCCGAGGACGGCCACCGACGTGCACAAGCTGGTCGGATCGCAGTCGGCAGCGGCCACGTACCGCTGGCCCAACCTGCTGGCCCGCGCCTATCGCTCGTGGAACGCGCTCCTGCGCCACCCGGCCCTTCACGAGTACCTCCGCCTGCAGATCGACGCCCTCGGCGACGAACTGCTGCGCGCCGAGGATGAAGAGACGATCCGCAATGCCGTGGCTACGCTGCTGGCCGACCTCGTCTCCGCCGAGATCAAACGGGCCATGACCAACGGCCAGGATCAGACGGTGGCCGAGCTGACCCGTCTCGCCGCCGCCAGCGGCTTCGATCCCCAGGTCTGGTCGATGGCATTCCGCCCGCTCCGCCCTCTCTTCGCGGCGGAACTGCGGGAACTGGACGCCCTCATCGAGTCCTCTGACGTGGGCCTGGACAGCGTGATGCTCTACCTCGGCAGGCTCTCGGCGCTCCGCAAGCAATGGAGCGAGCTCGACGCGGCGGGGCTGATCGGCCTCAACTCCGTAGCCGACGACGCGCTGTTGAAGGTGTTTCAGGTGTTGAGCGGCTCGATCAACCCGGCCATCGATTCCGATCGCTATGCCGACGCCATCCGCCGCGCCGCGGCCCTGGCGCAATCGAAGTCACTGGAAGAGCGGATCAACGGACTGAGGACGAAGTTCGAGCAGTACCGCAAGGTCGCGTTCTGCGCCTTCTGCGACAAGCGCGAGCAGGACTCTGCACTGGCCGTCGTCCTGACCGGTCAGAAGATCACCGGCGTAGAGCGTCACTTCAACAGCACGACCACGCACTACAGTCTCCGCGCGGCGCCCGTAGGCCGCTGCGCTCCCTGCGCCGATTTCCACGATCTGCTGCGCTCCTCGAAACGGTGGTGCTGGGCGCTGGCCGTCGTCTATCCCGCGGCCGCCCTCTTCTTCGCTCCCAAGCTCCTGCTCCTGGCCGTCACCGTGAGCGTCATTCTGGCCTTTGCCGCATCCATGATCACGGAGCGGCTCATGTATCGCGCCTCCGGCGGGAACACGCGCAAGATCCGCGTCAAGGACAGCGCTTCGTGGCAGGCCGCGGTGAATGAGGGCTACAGCTACCAGCGCACGGACTTCCGGCGGGATGCGGTCGCGAAATGGAGCGGGTCGGCCAGGGCCGGCCAGGGCGTGGGCCGCTACGCGGGCCTCATCATCTGGCTGGTCATCATGGTCATCGTCGGGATGGCGCAAAACTGCTGACATGAACGGATCTCCGGACAGCGGCGCGCCGCGCGCACGGACCCAGCCGCTGCCATTCCGCGGCGTGCCGGAGGCCGTGTTTGCCGGAGGGTGGTCCGCGTACATCACCACCGACATGGGAGAGTGGGCGCAGGCCGGCGCCATGGGCGAGGTGAAGGCCCTCCCCCCGCTCCCGGCGTATACGACGGCAGTGGTTGGTGCGGACGATCGCCTCGTCGTCGCGCTCTGTGAGCCGCTGCTGGCCGTCGTCCGCAACGGGGCGTGGGAGTACCTCGACCGCCCGTCGCCGGTGCTGGCGCTGGCAAGGCGCGGCTCCACGTTGCTCCTCGGCGATGCGGCCGGGCGGATCATGGCCGGCGATCCCGCGGCGGGAGACGTGACGACGCTCGCGGTGGCGGAGCGTCCCGTGACCGAGCTTCTGGCTGAGGGAGACGACGTCGTCTTTCTCGACGGGCGCGCAGGCATCGTCCTCGGCGGACAAGCGAATCCGGCCTACGCCGAAACGGGGTGGCTGGGACGCCCGTTCCTGCTCTTCGGCTCGCCGCAACGACGACGGGTGGGGCTCGCCGCGCAGACCCAGACCGCCTTGCTCGATCTCGACTCGGCCCGCCTCGCGTCGACCTCCGACCAGATCGAGGACGCTGTGCGCTCGGTGATTCCACTGAGCGGCCGGCCGGCCGCGTATGCCGTCGTCAGCGACGGCGGCCAGCTCTGGCTGCTCGACGACGGCCTGCGCGCTTCCGCGGTCCGCCTTCCCCAGAGCGCCGAGGAGGTGGCCGGCTGCGCGGCAGCCGGCGCGGCCGGGCTACTCGTCTGGACGCGAGCCCGCCAGCTCTTTCGCGTCAACGCCCGGCGCACGGTCGTCGCGGTACGCAAGGAAGAAGTCGTCTGTGCGGCGGCGATGGGGACAACTCTCCTCATCCTGAAATGGAGCAGCGAGGAAGGCGCGCGGATCGAGTGGGCTCCCCTGGGAGGCGATTCATGACGGCCGCCGCAGACCCGCGGAACATCGACTGGGATGCCGCCATCGACGACTTCCGCAGACGTTTCGCGGCCGCTCCCCGTTCTTCCGCGCGCAGTCTGCTGGCCGAGGCCCTGAGCCTGGCCGCATTCACGGACGACGACTATCCCCTGGCCGCCGCGCGGCTGGCCGAAGCCGCACGACTCGAGCCGTTGAATCCGATCCATCGCTATCGGCGCGCCCTGCTCGATCTCCGGTTCGGGCGATGGACCGCCGCCGCCGCACGCGTCGACGCCCTGCGGGCCACGAACCCGTTTCCTCATGCGCTCTACGCGCTCGTCCTCGCCTATCGCGGAATGAACGACGGGCGGGCGAAGAACGTCGCCGTCCAGTTGAAGGATGCTCATCCGGCGTTCACCCCCGGCCTCTTCGCGCACGCGGAGATCCAGGTGCTGACCTCGTCCAGATTCGCAAAGGTGGTGGGATCGCTCCCCCGCCGCGCCGGCTGCGCACCGCTCTGGTGCGACCTCCTCTGCAAGATCGCCATCGAACGGCCGGACGAACTGGCCTCCACCGTCAAACTGGCCGGCGACGTCCTCGGTGCCGGCAGCGCCGAGGAACGCCTGCTGCGGTACGCCGGCACGCTGATCGAGGTCTTCACCCCGATCCGGAGAACCGCGGCCGATCAGCCGCTCGACACCGCCACTGTCGTCTCGACAATGGCGGAGCGGCTCGCCGCCTGTGCGCCGCAAGGACCAGAAGAGCTCCTGCTGCTGCTCTTTGCGCATGCGGCGCTCCAGTCGAGGCCGGTCACCGACCAGACGGAGATCTGGCGCGAGCTCGGCCGCCGGTTGCCCGACCGGCTCGTGCTGCGCCGGCTGGAGTGCGAGGCACTGACGCGCCTCGCCGTCGAGCAGGCAAAAGACAACCGCCTGCAGGCCGCCCTGGCCACGGTCGTCACTTGCCTCGAGCTCGAGCCGCACGAGACGACGCACTGGACGAACCGGGCCGCGCTCTTCACCCTCCTACGCGATGAGCGTCTCTACCACGAGGCCTGGCTCGACCTCGACCGCCATCATTTCCGCCTGGCCCTGGCCGGTAATCTCGATCCGGACAACGCGCGGCACATCGCCAAGATCCACCGCATGTTTGCCGAGCAGGCCCGGCTGACGCCGGAGCATCCGGACAAACGCCTGCGCCGCCTGAACCTCGGCGTGTTCCGCGAAGAGACGGAGGGGAGCGAGGGCCAGGAGCGCACGCTGCTCGTCGTCAATCACGAGCGGATGGACAGCGATCCGGAGCAGTTCCGGCAATGGCTGCATCATCGCCGCGCCGAGATCCTCTTCGCCCATCTCGCCGCCGCCAGCGATCCGCACCGCGCCCTGCTCGAGCCCGCCGACCCGCTGACCGCGGGCGACCGGGCCGCGGCCCTGGTGAAGATGGGAGAGTCACTCGGCGTACTGGTCGCCGAGGAGGGCGGCGCGCTCGCGCAGATGCTGCAGCCGCTCTGGCAGGACCTCGCCGCCCGCGCCCCCGTTCGATACAGCGACGAGCATGACCCGGAGAACGTTCTGGCGGACCTCCATCTCGCCACGCTCGCCGACGTGGTCCAGCTCTGCTGGGAATCGCCCAGCAGCAACCATCCGGAACTGGTCGACGAGTTGCTGGAGCTCGTTCGGACGGAGATCCCGTTCCTGGACGAGCGGCATCTCCAGGCGGCGCTCGCGGAGCCTGCCAACCGGGCCTCGCGCGGCCTGCTCGTCCTGCGCGACGTCGTCAGCGACGTCGTGCGCCACGGCAAGGACGCGAAGGACGGCGACGTCCTCCCTCCGCTGACGCGCTCAGAGCGTGAGCGCGTGGCCGGCCGCCTGATCGGCCGGGCGTTGACCAACGAAGTGATGTCGTCGCTGCGCGACGGCGCATTGCGGCCGGAGGAGCGGGAGCGCTTCCTCGGAATGCTGGACGAAGCGCGAGCCTCGGCGCCGGACGATCCGTACATCGAGTGGCGGCGCGCCCAGTTCCTCGTCAGCGGTGGCTACTTCGAGGAAGCGCGCGAGGCCATCGCCCGGGTCAACGCGCTGACCCGCGACGAAGAGAACCCATACGAGAAATCGCTCGAAGAGCTGCAGCAGGCGATCGACAAGGCCGAACGCGAGAAGGCCGGCGGCTCGAAGCGGGAGGGCCGCGGTGGATCGTCCTCCGAGCCCGGCGGCCAGCGCCCGTCCCGACGCCGCGAGGAGCTGGAAGCGCAACTCGACAACGCTCCGGCCTCCATTCCCCTGTACGAGGACCTGGCCCGTCTCATGGCCGCGGAGGGAAACTTCGACTCGGCGGTGCAGTGGAGCGAACAGGCCATGGCCCGCTGCCTGACCCGCGGTCCGCAGCTCCGGGCGCGCGCGCTGAACCTCGAGCTTTCCGCGCTGCGCGACCTGGCGCTCGACCACGCCGTCGAAGTGCGGCTCTACCTCGGCGGCACGCGACTTCCGCTGCTCGAGAAGCTCGAGCTCCTCGACCGCGGCACGCTGTCCTACGGCACGCTCTACATCCTCGGGCACTGCCTGGCCGCCGCCCGCCGCGTGCGCGACGCGGAGAAAGCCTTCGCCGCCGCCGTGCAGGGATGCACGCGCGGCCTGCACCTGGCCGTCCTTCGCCCGCTCGCCGCCGACGCCGAGACGCTCATCGTGGACGAGGTCCGCCGGCAGATCCAGGACGAGCTGGCGGACGACCGTTACGACAACGCCGCCCGGGAGGCGGCCCGCGCCATCGCGCTCCTCCGCTCGCCCGAGGCTCTGCTGCTCGACCTGGCCCGCATCGACGTCGCCGCCGCCGCGGCCGGCGAGGAGCTCCCCGCGCTTCCCGACATCCGCCAGGGCGAGTGGAGCCGGCGGTGGAGCGCGCTGCGCAGCACGGCCGGGCTCGATCGTGCGCGGGCCATCTGCGCTTTGGCGTCCGAGGTCCATCCCCCGTCCGCCCGCGACGCAGAAGTCCTGCTGCGCAGGATCGCCGCCGTCGAAAAGCAGGTGGTGCTGGTACGCGCCCTCGCCGAGTCGGCGCGGCTGATGCGCGCGCAGCGGTGGCAGGAGGCGCTCGATGCCCTCTCCGCGGCCGGCGAAGCCGGCCAGGCCGATCCGCGCTTCCTCCAGCAGAAAGCCTCGCTGCTGCTCTGCCTGGAACAATTCGCCGAGGCAGACGAAATCGCGGCGCGGCTCGCAGCGAGCGCGTCGCCCGTCGCCGCCGAGTTCCGCGGCCGCTACCCCGCCCTCTCCGCACACTACCGCCTTCGCTGCGCCAACCGCCTCATCCGCGCCGGCGATCTCGACACTGCGCACGGCATTCTCGAGGGCTGCCCCACTGCTGACGACGAGTCGCTCCTCGACGTGACGTACGCGCGTTCGTTCTGCAGGGCCATGTTGGCGTATCGCCTTCGCAAGGACGGCAAGAGCGACGCAGCGGTGACCGGGCTGACCGCGGCGCTCGACGGACTGGAGGCGCACCTGCCCCTGGCCCGGAAGCGCGAGCACGCCCGCTTCCTCGAGCTGCAGGCCAAGCTGGACAAGGATCTGACCGACCTGCGCATGGAGCTGGTGTCATGAAGAATCGTGAACGCCCGCGGCCTCAGGCCATGGTCGGCATCGATCCCGACAACGCCTACGCGCGTCTCGGCGTTTCTCCCACCGCCTCCACCGACGAGATCAAGACCTTCGTCGACACGCGCATCGCCGAGATCAAGGCCGCCATGCGCGACCATCCCAGCCGCGAGAAGGAAGAGGCGCTGGCCCGGCTGTCGGAGGTCGGAAAACTCATCGGCACACCGCGCGCGCGGCTCAAGTACCACGAGGCCAATCCGTGGAACGAGCTGCTGGCCGTGCAGCGCGCCCCCGCCGACGAAGCACTCGATCCCGGCGCGCGCACGGGGCTGGTCACCGCGGCCCTCCTCCTGGAGCTCGGCCCCTTCGCGGCCCTGCCGTCCGCGCGCTCGTTCGATGTCTGGGCGCCCTCCGGCATTTCGGAGGCCCTCGCCGCCGAGCTGCAGGCATTTCTCAGAACATCCACGGACGATCGTAAGCCGTCGCCTCAGGCCCCCTCGCCACAGGGCATGGACGAGGCGCAGCTCTCGGTCGACGAGCTCCATCCATCGGGCGACGTGTAAGGAGAGTACATGGGCAACTGGCATCGCGTCGTGGGCATCGACCTCGGGACGACTTTCTCGGCGGTGGCCGCCTACAACTACGACAAGAACGACGTGCGGATCATCCCCAACCGCCAGAACGAGCCGACCACGCCGTCCGTGGTCTACATCGGCCAGGACGGGCAGGTCAGCGTGGGGCGGGCGGCCAAGGAGAAACTGGCCCGCGACCCGAGGGGCGTCATCCTCGAGGTGAAGCGCCTGATGGGCGAGCGCAGCGGCGACGAGGCGGTCACCGTGTCCGGCCGCCAGGAGTACGAGCCGGAGCTGATCTCGGCGCACATCCTGCGCGAACTGAAGGCGTTCGCCGAGAAGTACATCGGCGAGCCCATTCACGACGCCGTCATCACCGTGCCGGCGTACTTCAAGGAATCGCAGCGCAACGCCACGAAAGAGGCGGCGCGCATCGCCAAGCTGAACCCCCTGCTCATCATCAACGAGCCGACGGCGGCGGCCATCGCCTACGCCA
>CAZYTO010000095.1:0-18109 GCA_964650405.1 uncultured Thermoanaerobaculia bacterium
GACCCTCGGCAAGGACGCCGAGTACGGCTCCTCCGGCGGCACGGTGAACGTCATCACCAAGTCCGGCGGCAACAGCTTCTCCGGCGTCTTCGACTGGCGCTACAACGACAAGTCGACCCAGACCCAGGGCAAGAAGCTGAAGTTCGCGGCTCCCACCGTCTATGGCGGCCCGTTGGGCGCCTCGTCGCTCCGTTTCGACAAGAACCTCCAGCCGACCAAGTCGAGCCAGCCGGCTCTCTCCGTGGGCGGCCCGATCCAGCGCGACCGTCTGTGGTTCTTCGCCTCGTTGGCCCGTCCCGATACGGCCACCACGCCCCCGAACACGCAGGGCTTCCAGCCCGGCACGCGTACGTTCAAGGGCTGGAACAACATCGGCAAGCTGACCTTCACGCCGGTGTCGAACCAGACCGTCAACGCCAAGTTCCTCGACACGTACGCCAAGATCCCGTTCGCCCAGCAGAGCTCCTTCACTTCGCCCGAGGCTGACCGCGTGCAGACGCAGGGCTCGCGCACGATGGGCATCGGCTACGACGCCATCCTTTCCTCCAAGTGGCTCTTCAACGCCCAGGTCGGCCACACGCCGGCCCGCCTGGCGTCGCTGCCCATCCGGGGCGACTACACCACGCCGGGCATCTCGAACCTGCAGACCGGCGTCCTGACCGGGAACTTCACCAACCAGCAGGCCCGCACCAGCACCCGTAACGAACTGCTCCTGAACACGACGTACTACGTGGAGCGCTTCGGAACGCACGCCTTCAAGGTGGGCTTCGACGGCAACAAGACCGACTTCCGGAGCTACAACAACGCAGTCGGCGACCCGCGGACGCTGGACGGCTTCCCGTCGAACTTCTGCTCGTCGGCGTTCGGCTTCCCGAACGGCGCCAACTGCGTCGGCTTCATCCAGGTCGCGCCGGGCGGCATCGCCAACGTGAGCGGCCTCGGCATCGTGACCGAGCGCGTCGCTGCCTCGGTCAACAACCCGGCGCACTCGGTCGACTCCAAGTCGTACGCCTACTTCGTCCAGGACGAGTGGAACCCGATGACGCGCCTCACGGTCCGTTACGGCGTCCGCTACGAGCAGGTGAAGTGGAACAACAACAGCGCGGCCGAGCCGCCTGACTTCAAGCTCTTCCAGCCGCGCCTCGGCGCCGCCTACGACATCTTCAACAACGCCAACTCGGTCATCCACGGCTACGCCGGGAAGATCATGGACGACAACCAGCTCACCCTGCCGAACTTCGGTTTCGCCCAGCCCACCGGCACGGCCTTCTTCAACCTCAAGCCAGGCACCACGAACGTGTGGGTCTACGACCCGGCGCGCTCTTCGATCTTCCTCAGCGGCGGCCTGTACGACCCGAACCTGAAGCCGAGCTATTCGAACCAGTACAGCGTCGGCTACACGCAGAAGGTCTGGCGCAACACGAGCATCGACTTCACCTACGAGAAGCGTAACCAGAAGAACCTCTTCGAGGACTACTGCGGCTACGTCGACTCCACCGGTATCGTCAATCTCCCCTGCACCGTCACGAACCATCCGGGTGCCGACCGCGGCGCCACGAACGTGCTCCGCAGCAACTACCAGGGCCTCATCACCAAGATCGAAGCGCGTCCGTACCAGTGGCTCGACGTCCTCACTTCGTGGACGCACGCCAAGTCGCGCGGCTCAACGGAGTCGACCCAGAACCAGGACGCCTCGTTCGACTACTTCCCGGCCTCGTTCATCAACCGTTACGGCTTCCTCAGTGACGACGCCAAGAACCGCATCAAGTTCGACGGCTACGTCCACCTGCCTCTCGACTTCACCGTCGGCCTGAACTACTACTGGGATGACGGCCTGCCGTGGACGGTCTTCCAGACCGCCAGCAACACGGCCGTCACAGGCGTGACCCTGGTCGACGGCAACTACTTCATCGAGCCGCGCGGCTCGCGCCGCCTGCCGCACTTCACCCAGACGGACATCCAGATCCAGAAGGACTTCCGCCTCGGCTCGTCGAAGATCGGCCTCATCTTCTCGTGCCTCAACCTGCTCAACTCCGAGACGAGAACCGCCGTGAACGGCAACGCCGGCTCGCGCGCCATTGCGGACTCGTCCGGCCACCTCTTCATCGACCCGAACCAGAGCACCGGCGCGAACCGCCTGGCGGCCGGCTTCTCCCAGCCGTCCAACTTCCAGCGCCCGCGCCGTTACGAGTTCGGAATCCGCTTCGAGTACTAGTCGTTTTCTCATGTCACATCGGGAAGAGGGAGCCTTCGGGCTCCCTTTTCTATTGATACGACTCGAATCACCGGTGGCCGCAGCGTGCGGTGCGCCGTCCAACAGCAGTCGTACGACGACAGGGGGATCTCATGAATTTGCGCAAGCTCGCGCTGGCGGCAGTCCTGGTCATCACGACATCAGCATTCGCGGGAGCTGCACAGAAGAAGAAGCCCGCCAACATCCTGGACTGGGGCGACTCACCGCAGGGCTACCTGATGACCGGTCCGGAACGGGCGGAGTGGGGCATGGTGCACTCCGAGGCGCAAGCCCAGACGTTCATCCTGAGCTACTGGGCCCGCCACGGCGAGGCGTTCCACAACGAGGTGCTGAATCGCATCGCCGCCGCGGACAAGTTCTTTCCGCTCGGCGACAAGAAGGGATCCGAGACCGAGCGCGGCCGCGTGTTCATCGTGCTCGGCGCGCCGAACCGCCAGCGCAGCGACCGCAATGACAACGTCGCGCCGACCGTGAGCTCGATGGGAAGCGCCAACAGCATCGAACAGCGTGCCTTCGGAACGGCCACCTGGATCTACAAGCCCGATCGCCTCCCGAAGGATCTGAACGTCGCCGAGCTTACAGTGACCTTCCAGATCGACGTCAACCGCGGCTACGACACAATCGAGAATCCGGGCCTCATCGAGCCGTACCTCAAGCGAGCCACCGACTACTTCGTCGCCAAATTCACGCCTCCCGCCGGCTCAACGCCGGCCCCGACGCCGACTGCCACGAAGGCCGCCCTGGCCGCCGCTCCGGTGCCGCCGGACGACGCCGTGTGGAGCGCCGAGGGTGCTCTCAACGGCGCCATCGTCACCGGCGACTCCTTCATCAGCCCGACCGACAAACCGTTCTACGCGGTCGATTTCTACCTGCCGAAGGGGACATTCGCCTCTTCGGGCGACGTCACTGTCGCCGGCGTGATCCATGACGGGTCCGGAAAGCTGATCGAGAGCGTTCGCACGCCGGCCAAGGCCACGCAGTACGACGCCAACGGCGACCGCTTCGTCGACGCCTCCTTCGAGATCCCGGCCGGCCACTACACCGGCGCCTTCGCTCTGGCCACGGCGGACGGAAAATTGCTGGCCACCACGAAGAACGAGTTCGACGTCATGCCCGCCGAGCACGTCGGCGTGAGCAAGATCTTCATGACCAGCCGCATCGACACGCTCGACAAGCAGCAAGCCTTCGACCCCTTCACCTTCATCGCCATGAAGTACGCCGTGAAGGGCGACCGCCGCTTCCATCCCGCCGACAAGATCGGCTACTTCGCCGTCCTGGCCAATCCCACCGCGGCGCCCGAACCGTCGGTGATGCTGAAGATGAAGGTCAGCCGCGACGGCAAGGTCATCGACAACGGCTCCTGGATGGCGGCCGATCTCTCGCAGACCGGCCCGCATACCTACCTCGTGGCCACGCAGTTCGAGCCGAACTCGCTCTCGCCGGGCCACTACACGCTCGACGTACAGCTCCGCGACATGAAGGCCGACAAGAGCAGCGACGCCTACACGAAGGGCTATGCCGGCAAGGCGGAATTCGACGTCGTGCAGTAGGCCGGCTCCAGTTCCCGATGGATTCGAAGGCCGGGCTCATGCCCGGCCTTTTCGTTTGCGGCCGGAGGATTCACGAAACACCACGACGTGACGCCGGCGCCGCGCGATTTTGTGTTTCTCCCTTCGCCAGCGATGTTTCGCGCGACCGGCTCGATGATCAAAGTTCATCGGCCTGCAACTCTTTGATTCGCCATTGAGTGCTAACCTGCGGGCACTGCCCGGGACATCGCGGGTAGAGCTTCAGCAGCGGCGCCAAGCCCCCAGCGCCGGCCGCTGAGCGGGAACCTCGGGGTTCTTCCTTTCGCCTCCGCGCCCCCAGGAGACGAACTGCATCTGCCGTATCGGTTTGCCGTTCGCAGCACACATCATCAGGAGGAGAAATGTTCAAGGCATTGCGTTTCACGCTCTTCGCCCTGGCGTTCCTGGCCCTGGCGGTCCCCGCGGGATTCGCCCAGGTGTCGAGAACGACGGGAGCACTCACCGGAACCGTCACCGACGATACAGGCGCGCCGCTGCCCGGCGTCAGCGTCACGGTGTCGAGCCCGCAGCTCCAGGGCACTCGCACGGATGTAACCGACGCCAAGGGTGAGTACACGCTTCCCGTGCTTCCGCCGGGCACGTACAAGGCGGAGTTCTCGCTGTCGGGCATTCCCGCAGTCACGCGCGACAACATCACGGTGAGCCTCAACCAGACCACGAAGCTCAACGTCCCCATGAAACTTGCCGTCAGCGAGACGGTCACCGTCACGGCCAGCCAGGTCGTCGTCGATCCGACCCAGGTGGCCACGCAGCAGAACTTCAAGGAAGACCACCTCAAGTACGCAGTAGTCGGCTCGGCCAATCGCCAGTACCAGACCGTCCTGCAGCAGGCGGCCGGCGTGGCGGGCGGAGCCAACCCGCAGGTCTCGGGCGCGAACAACGCCCAGAACACCTGGATGCTGGACGGGATCAACACGACCGACCCCGTCACGCACACGTTCGGCAACAACCTGGCTTTCGACGCCATCCAGGAGATCTCGATCCAGACCCTCGGCAAGGACGCCGAGTACGGCTCGTCGGGCGGCACGGTGAACGTCATCACCAAGTCCGGCGGCAACAGCTTCTCCGGTACATTCGACGCCCGCTACAACGACACCCACCTGCAGCAGCAGGGCAAGGCCAGGCATCCGACGGGCTTCGCCTTCTTCGGCGCCACGCCGGCCGGCTCGGCGCTGAACTTCAACAAGAACACGCGGCCGACCCGCAGCAAGCTGCCGGCACTGACGGTGGGCGGGCCGCTCCTGCGCGACAAGCTGTGGTTCTTCACGGCCATCGCCCGGAGCGACACGGCCACGACGCCCCCGAACGTCTTCGGCTTCCAGCCGGGAACGCGCACGTTCAAGGGCTGGAACGACCTGGCCAAGATCACCTTTACTCCGGTTGCCAACCAGACCCTCACCGCGAAGTTCATCGACAGCTACGCCGCGATCAACTTCGCCAACAACAGCAGCTTCGTCTCGCCGGAAGCGGACGCCGTGCAGGGCCAGGGGTCGCGCACCTACGGCCTGACCTATGACGCCGTCCTCAACTCCAAGTGGCTGGCCAACGTACAGCTCGGCCACACGCCGGCCCGCCTCTCCGTTACGCCGTACAACCTCAACGGCGCTCCAGTCATCGACGAGAACACAGGCATCCAGACCGGCGCGTATTCGAACTTCCAGTCCCGCAACAGCAAGCGCGACGAGCTGGCAGCCAACACGACCTACTACGTGGAGCGCTTCGGCACGCACGCCGCGAAAGTCGGCCTGGACGTCAACAAGACAGACTTCAGCAGCTTCAATAACGCCAACGGCGACCCGAACCTCATCCCGGGTTACAAGTCGAGCTTCTGCTCGCCGGCCTACGGCTTCCCGGGCGGCGCGGACTGCGCCGGAGTGCTGGAGCTCTTCGGCGGCGTGGATGCCATCTCCCTGTCGGTCATCAACCCCGCCCACACCGTCAACTCGAAGGAATACGCCTTCTTCGCCCAGGACGAGTGGAACCCGATCACCCGCCTCACGGTGCGCTACGGCATCCGCTACGAGCAGGTGAAGTGGGACAGCCGGAGCGTGACCAGCCCTCCCGACTTCAAGATGTGGCAGCCCCGCATCGGCGCCGCCTACGACGTCTTCAACAACTCCCGGTCAGTCGTCCACGCGTACGCCGGCAAGATCATGGACGACAACCAGCTCACACTGCCGTACTACGGCGTGGCCAAGCCGACCGGCACCGCGCTCTTCATCGGACCGCCGGGCGGCCCCTATGCCTACGATGCACCCGACTCGGCCATCTTCCTCTCCGGCGAGATCTACGATCCGAAGCTGAAGCCGAGCTACTCGAACCAGTTCAGCCTCGGCTTCACGCAGAAGTTCTGGCGGAACACGAGCATCGACGTGACCGGTGAACTGCGCAAGCAGAAAGACCTCTTCGAGGACTACTGCGGCTCGATCCAGAACGGCTTCCTGCCGAGCTGCATCATCACCAACCACCCAGGCTTCGACGTCGGCGCCACCGAGCGTCCGCGCGCCGATTACCACGGCATCGTCACGAAGGTCGAGAGCCGTCCCTACCAGTGGCTCGACATCGTCACCTCGTGGACGCATGCCCGCTCCCGCGGCACAGTGGACGGCGAGGCCACCCAGAACGCCTCCGCCGACTTCGACATCTTCCCGGTCCACTTCCAGAACTACTACGGCTATCTCAGCGACGACGCCCGCAACCGCTTCAAGTTCGACGGCTACGTCCACCTGCCCTTCGACTTCACCGTCGGCGCGAACTATTACTGGGACGACGGCACGCCGTGGAGCGTCTTCCAGACGGCCTCCAACACCGGCGCCACGGGCGTGGTGCTGCCGTACGGTACGTACTTCATCGAGCCGCGCGGCTCACGCCGGCTGCCGGACTTCTCACAGCTCGACCTGCAGGTGCAGAAGGACTTCCGCATCAGCAACGTCAAGCTGGGCCTCATCGGCAGCGTCTTCAACGTCTTCGACCACGAGACGGCCACCGGCATCAACGGAAACGCCGGCAGCCGCGCCATCGTCGACCCGGCCACGGGAAGGCTGCTCATCAGCGGAAGCCAGCAGACAGGCATCAACCGTATCGCGTCCGGCTTCGGCCAGCCGACCTCGTGGCAGCGTCCACGCCGCTTCGAGGTTGGACTACGCGTCGAGTTCTGACGCGCTCCGACAGCAGTTGTTTGAAGAGGGAGCCTTCGGGCTCCCTCTTTTTTGCGTCGCGCCCCCCAGACACGGGGGTTCGGCACGACCCGGTCTACATTCGCGTTTTTACCGGCGGCGGCGTAGGGCACGACTGCGTCGTGCCGAACCCGTTGGGCGGACGGTGCGCGCGCGCCCTACTGATCCGCCAGGATCCAGGTCAGTGCGGCAATGGCTGCGGCATCCTGCTGCAGATCGTTCGGGTCCACCTTGTCGAGCGTATCGGCCGGGGTGTGGTGGTAGTCGAAATAGTGGAGCGGATCGGGGACGAAACCGAAACCGGGGACGCCGGCCTCGACCAGGAGCGACGTGTCCGCGCCGGTCTCCGCCTGCGAGTCGAGCGTGCCGGCGTGGAGACCTTTCAGGGGCCCGAGGCTCTTTTCGAGCGCGGTCAGGGCATCGCCCTTCAGGGTCGTGGTGAAACCCATCGGCGGCCCCGCGCCGGAGTCGCCCCCCAGGCCCGCGACGTTTTTCCCGTTCTTTTTCGCGGCGAAATAGGGGCCCCCCCCCCCTTGGCCGAACTCCTCGTTCATGAACAGCACGCAGCGGACGGTCCGCTTCGGGGTCAGGCCCGACTCGTGGATGAGGCGCATCGTCTCCATGACCATGGCCACGCCCGCCCCGTCGTCGATCGCGCCCGTGCCCAGGTCCCAGGAATCGAGGTGACCGCCGATGACGACGATCTCGTCCGGCTTCTCGCTGCCGCGGATCTCCGCCACGACGTTCGCCGACTCCACGTCCGGCAGCACCTTCGACTCGAGCTGCAGGTGAACGCGCACGTTCTCCCGATGATTGAGCAGGCGATGCACCAGCAGTGCATCCTCTGCCGTCAGCGCGGCAGCCGGGATCCTCGGCAGCTTCGAGTCATAGCGCACCATGCCGGTGTGCGGCGTGCGCAGGGAGGCCGAGCCGACCGAGCGAATGAGCACGGCCACGGCGCCGTACGACGCGGCCCGGCTGGCCCCCTCGGCGCGAAAGATCACGGCCTTGCTGTAGGCCTCGAAGCCCCGGCCCGCCGTGACCAGGGCCATGTCCATCGGGTTGTAGTAGAAGACGATCTTCCCCTTCACCCGGTCGCCGAGGCTTTTCAGCTCGTCGAACGACGTCACCTCGACGACGTCGGCGGTAATGCCCTTGGGAAGCGTCGAGGCGCTGCCGCCGAGGGCGGTGAGGATGAGACGCTGGTTGTTGTGCGAGACGAGCGTGGCCGACTCCGCGCCGCGCACCCAATGCGGCACCTTCACCGGCTCGTTGCGCACGGGGATGCCCCAGGCCTTGAACTGCGCCGTCGTCCACTCGACGGCCATCCGGGCGTTCTTCGAGCCGCTGGGCCGCGGACCGATCTCGTCGGTCAGGTAGGTCAGCGTCTGGAACGCCTTGACCGTCGACAGCTCCGCGCTGACGAGACGATCGGCCGGGGTCTGGGCCAGGAGGGGGATGACGGAGAGAAGGGAGGTGAACGCAGCAATGGCAATCCGCTTCTTCATCGTACTGTCAGCTCTCAGTGGTATTTCTTCGGGTCCTTCTCGAACGCGCGCTTGCACTCCTCGGAACAGAAGTAGTGCGTGTGGCTGCCGTGCTCGATCTTCGCGGCAGCTTCCTCGGCCGGCAGAATCATGCCGCACACCGGGTCCTTGACCTGCTTCTGCG
This sequence comes from uncultured Thermoanaerobaculia bacterium, assembly GCA_964650405.1. Lineage (GTDB taxonomy): Bacteria > Acidobacteriota > Thermoanaerobaculia > Gp7-AA8 > Gp7-AA8 > CAZYTO01. The sequence goes on from CAZYTO010000095.1 coordinate 8,691, forward strand.
TGGGAAGGCTGTGAAAGTCGCTCATGTGAGGTCCTTGTCCGGCGAGCGGGTTGTGGCGAGCGGCGAGCGGAAAACGCGAACCCTCTCCAGTGCGCCGCTCACCTGCATCCGCTCGCCGTCGATTCCCTTACTCCGTGTCGATCTGGGCGCGCTGCAGCGAGCCGGAGTAGTCGACATAGCACGACTTCCACTCGCTGAAGACGTCGATGCCGGCCACGCCCGCCTCGCGGTGGCCGTTGCCGGTTTCCTTCACGCCGCCGAACGGCAGGTGCACCTCGGCCCCGATCGTCGGCGCATTCACATAGAAGATGCCTGTGTACATGTCCCGCATGGCCGTGAAGGCGGAGTTCACGTTGCGCGTGTAGATCGAGGAGGACAGGCCGTACTTCACTCCGTTGCCGATGGAGATGGCCTCTTCGAGCGAGTCGCACTTCATGACCGCCGTGACCGGACCGAAGATCTCTTCCTGGGCGATCCGCATGTCCGGCTTCACGTCGGCGAAGACAGTCGGCTGGTGGAAGTACCCTTTCGCGTAGTCGCCGTCCTTCAGGGCCTTGCCGCCGGCGACGACCTTGCCGCCCTCGTCGCTGCCGATCTTCACGTACGACTCCACCGTGGCCAGTTGCGACGCGGAGACGTTCGGCCCCATGTCCACGTTGGGGTCGAGACCGTTGCCGACGCGCAGCTTCCTGGCCCGGCCGGCGAGCATCTCCACGAACTGGTCGTAGACGCCCTTCTGCACGACGATGCGCGACGCGGCCGTGCAGCGCTGCCCGGCCGTGCCGAAGGCACCCCACAGGGCGCCGTCGACGGCCAGGTCCACGTCGGCGTCGTCCATCACCATGATGATGTTCTTTCCGCCCATCTCCAGGTGAACGCGCTTGAACGTCGGAGCGCAGGCCACGTTGATGTCGCGGCCTACTCCCGTCGAGCCGGTGAAGGAGATCACCTTCACCTTCTCATGCCGGAGCATCGGCTCGCCGACCTCGCGGCCGCCGCCCGTGACCACGTTCCACACGCCCTTCGGCAGGCCCGCTTCCTCGAAGGCCTCGGCCAGCATGATCACCGACAGCGGCGTCAGCGAAGCCGGCTTGATCACCACGGTGTTGCCGCAGATCAGCGCCGCCATGCCTTTCCATGCAGGAATGGCGATGGGGAAGTTCCAGGGAGTGATGAGGCCGGCCACGCCCAGCGGCATGCGCACGGCCATGTTGAACTTGTTCGGCAGCTCCGAAGGTGTGGTCACGCCGAAGAGGCGCCGTCCCTCGCCGGCGGCCAGGAAGGCCATGTCGATCGCCTCCTGCACGTCGCCTTTCGTCTCGTCGAACACCTTCCCCATCTCGCGCGTCATCTCGCGGGCGATCTTGTCCTTGTCCCGCTGCAGGATTTGCCCGACGCGGTAGAGATACTCCGCCCGCCGCGGCGCCGGCGTGAGCCGCCACAGCTCGTAGGCCTTGTGGGCCGCGTCCACCGCGGCATTCAGGTCATCGGCCGCCGACTCCTGGAACGTACCGACGAGATCGTCGTCGTTGGCCGGATTCCGGTTTTCGAACGTCTTGCCGCTCGAGGAGGCGACCCATTCGCCGTTGATGTAGTTCCGGTACTCGCGCGCCGCGCGCAGACCCAGGGCCGGCGCGGACGTGGTGGTGGCTGTTGCAGACATGCTTTGCTCCTTGGAGGATGACTCGGTTGCTCGATGTACTGCGGCTGCCGGGTTGCACGGTTGCCGATTCCGGCTGCCTCTTGGGGCAACCCGGCAACGGAGCATCCCGGACCTCTATTTCGCTTTCGCCGCCGGTTCCGGAAGCGGATTCGGCTTCACGGAGCCCGGCTGCGCGCCCGGCTTGGTCGAGCCCATGTCGACGTTGCCGCGGAACTTCGCGCCCTCGGCAACGATGATCTTCGGTGCCTTGATGTTGCCGTCGACGGTGGCGCTGGCCACGAGCTCCACGCGCTCGTCGGCGGAGATGTCGCCCGTCAGCCTGCCTTCGACCGTGACGTTCCTGGCGTGGACAGTGGCCTCGATCCGCGCCTTCGTCCCGATCCGGATGTCGTTCGTGAGATTGATGGTCCCTTTGATCGTCCCCTCGACCAGCACAGACTCGCTCCCGGTCACCGCACCGTCGATGGTGACGTTCGGACCGAAGTACGTTCCGCTGACGGCCTGCTGCGGCTCGCCGCTGCGCGGCTGGGGACGGGAAGGGGTCGGAGTCGTCGGTTCCTTGGAGAACAGCGCCATGGGAGGCGGAGCATAGCAGAAGGCTGTCAGAGCACAGAAGACAGAGGGCAGGTGCAGAAACGCCGGCTCAGGTTGCGATCGTATGAGCGCGGAAGGCTGATGCAGAAATGTAACCGCAACTTCGCCGTCCGCCCTCTAATGTCTGCCGTCTGACTTTGGATGTAACCTTCCTGCTTCCCGACTACCCTCAGTTTCTTAGCGGCAGATCATGACTTTGCAGGAGTTGGACTCACTCCTGCGTTCCACGTTCAACTTGCGGACTGGTTACCTGACTTCTGTCTTCTGCCATCGGACTTCTGCGTTCTGACCTGCGAGGCCTTCAACGGGGATCAGCGAAGGTCGTACCGAGGAGGGGTTTTCACACCGTGCGACGTAAATCCATCAGCATCACATTCTTGATCCTGCTCGCGCTCGCCTGTGGGCGCGGGAAAAAGGATGAGCAGTACAAGACCGAAAAAGTCGATCGCGGCGGCATCACCATGACCGTCACTGCGACCGGCACCCTTTCCGCCGTCACCACCGTGCAGGTCGGCAGCCAGGTCTCTGGCGTCATCTCGCGTCTCTACGCCGACTTCAACAGCCACGTGAAGAAAGGCCAGTTGCTCGCCGAGCTCGACCCGACGACGTTTCAGGACCTGGTCGATCAGCGTCGTGCCGATCTGACGAAGTCGCAGGTCGAAGCGGCCAACGCCAGGATCACTTTCGATCGTCAGTCGCGGCTGGCCAAGGCCGGTCTCGCCGCCCAGGCCGACGTCGACGCCGCGCGGACCGCCTACGAAGGTGCCGCCGCGTCCGTCAATCTCTCCAAGGCCGCCCTGGCACAGGCGACGACCAACCTCAATTACACGCACATCATCTCGCCGATCGACGGCGTGGTCATCGACCGGCAGTACGACGTGGGCCAGACCGTGGCCGCATCGTTCCAGGCACCGCTGCTCTTCCAGATCGCCCAGGACCTCACCAAGATGCAGGTCCAGGCCGACGTCGATCAGTCCGACATCGGCCGCGTGCAGGTCGGACAACTGGCCCGTTTCACCGTCGACTCCTTCCCTGACCAGGAGTTCCGTGGCCGCATCTCACAGATCCGTCTGAACGCCACGGTCAGCCAGAACGTCGTCACCTATCCCGTCATCATCGAAGTCGGCAATCCCGACGAGAAGCTGCGGCCGAAGACGACGGCGAACGTCACTATCGACGTCGCCACCGTCCGCGACGTGCTGCGCGTTCCCAATGCATCGCTCCGCTTCCGTCCCGACACGGCCGAGGCCAATGCCGCCCTGGCCGGCCGCGGGGGCGCAGCCGGAGCCACCGGCGCGACCGGCACCAACGGCCGGACCGAGACCACCGAGACCACGGCCACCACCGCGGCCACCGGAACCGCCGCGGCCACGGGAAGCGAAGGCACTTCGACGACGTCGCCGGAGCGCCGTGCCTTCGGAATGGGGGATCGGCGCCGCGGAATCAGCGGTGCCGGCGGCCCGGGCGGCGCATTCGGCGGCTGGCGCAACCGCGGCGGCGAGAACACTCCGAAGCGCATGCAGACCGTCTGGATCCTCGCCGATCCGGCCACGAAGAAGCTCAAGCCGGTGCAGATCCGGACCGGCATCACCGACGGTCATTTCACCGAAGTGATCTCCGGCGACCTCAAAGAAGGCGACATGATCATCGTCGGGCTGGCCACGTCGAAGGTCGACGGCAACGCACCTCCGGGAGCCGGGCCGATGGGCGGCCGCGGACCGGGCGGCGGCGGACGAGGTCGCTAACTTGGTCGGCAACGTCATCGAAATCCACGGCCTGACGAAGGTCTACACGATGGGAGAGGTCGAGGTTCACGCTTTGGCGGGCCTCGACCTCGTCGTCGAAGCCGGCGAGTTCCTGGCGGTCATGGGCCCGTCTGGCTCGGGCAAGTCGACGCTGATGAACATCGTCGGCTGCCTCGACCGTCCCACCGACGGCACATATCGCCTCGACGGCGTCGACGTCTCGAGCCTCAACCGCGACGCCCGCGCCGAGATCCGCAATGCCAAGATCGGCTTCGTCTTCCAGAGCTTCAACCTCCTGGCCCGCACTTCCGCCATCGAGAACGTCGAGCTTCCGTTGTTGTACGGGGAGCTTGGCTGGTCGAAGGGCCGGCGCCACGAGGCGGCCGTCGAGGCACTCCGCGTCGTCGGCCTGGCCGGCCGCGAAGATCACTACCCCTCGCAGCTCTCCGGCGGGCAGCAGCAGCGCGTGGCCATCGCCCGAGCCCTCGTCACCCAGCCGGCCATCCTGCTCGCCGACGAGCCGACCGGCAACCTCGACTCCCGTACCTCGGAAGAAATCATGGGCATCTTCCAGCAGTTGAATGACACGGGAAAGACCGTCGTGCTCATCACGCACGAGCCCGACATCGCCCAGCACGCCAAGCGCGTCGTCACCGTTCGCGACGGCCGCATTCAGCATGACGAGAAAGTCCAGCAGCACCGCGTCGCAACGAAGGGAATCGCACCACCGGTAGCACCGACGAGTCGCTGAGAATCGCTTATTCGCTTAGTCGCGGATTCGCAAATCCCGAATCGAACGACTCCGCGAGCCGCGAATAAGCGAATAAGCGAATAAGCGAATAAGCGAATAAGGCGATTAAGCGACTACGCGATTAAGCGAAAGCCATCAGCGAACATGAAAAACTCCGTCAACCGCCTCGGCAACATCACCATCGTCGGTCTGAAGGCCATCTCCCGGAACAAGCTCCGCTCGTTCCTCACGGCGCTCGGCATCATCATCGGCGTCGGCTGCGTGATCGCAGTGGTGGCCATCGGAAACGGCGCCGCCAAGTCGGTGGAGAACACCATCAACTCGCTCGGCACGAACTACGTCATGATCTTCCCGGGTGCCACCACCCAGAGCGGCGCGCGCCTCTTCGGCAACTCCAACATGACCGCCGAGGATGCCGAAGGGATCAAGCAGGACTGCCCGGCTGTCGCGTACGAGTCACCCTCCGTTCGCGCCAACGGTCAGCTCGTGGCCGGTGAGCTGAACTGGGGCACCTCCATCACCGGTGTCTCCGTCGACTACCCGCTCATTCGCTCGTGGAACGTGGCCAAGGGCGACTTCTTCACCGACGCCGACGTGCGCGCCGGCGCCAAGGTCTGCGTCCTCGGACAAACCGTCGTGGACAACCTTTTCCCCAACGGCGAGGCCATCGGCCAGGTCGTCCGCATCAAGAACGTCCCCTTCAGAGTCGTGGGCGTGCTGGAGAAGAAGGGCGGCAACATGATGGGGCAGGACCAGGACGACACCGTCGTGGCACCCTACACCACCGTCATGAAGCGCCTCTCCGGCAAGACGCGCATCGACATGATCCAGATTTCCGCCGCCTCGGCGTCGCAGGTGCAGGAAGCCATGCAGCAGGTCGAGGCTTACCTCCGCCAGCGCCACCGCATCCAGCCGGGACAGGACTCCGACTTTCAGATGCGCTCGCAGGAAGAGATCGCCGCCACGCAGGCCCAGTCCATGAGCATCCTGCGCAACCTCCTCATCGGCATCGCCGCCATCTCCCTGCTCATCGGCGGCATCGGCATCATGAACATCATGCTGGTCAGCGTCACCGAGCGCACCCGCGAGATCGGCATCCGCATGGCCATCGGCGCCAAGGGACGGCACGTCCTTCTGCAGTTCCTCTTCGAAGCGGTCACGCTTTCCATCGGCGGAGGCCTGATCGGAATCGGGGTCGGGGTCGGCGTCGCCCAGTTCTTCGAGCGCGTGATGAAGTGGCCCGTGGAGGTGACTCCCGACTCGGTGCTGCTGTCGTTCGCCGTCGCCGCGATAGTCGGCGTGTTCTTCGGTTTCTATCCCGCGCGCAAGGCATCGCGCCTCGATCCCATCGACGCCCTGCGTTACGAATAGGTGATCGCCTAAACGTTTTGTCCCGCTGCGCCGTCTCAAGGCGCAGCGATGAAACTGGCCGCGCTCGTGTCCCTCCTCTCCGCGGCCGCAGCACTCGCCGCTCCCGCGCACTCAGAGTGGCCGAAGTACTGCGGCAACCTCAATATGACCGGTACGGCTCAGGCCGCCGGTGCGATCTCTCCACAGACCGCTCCTTTTTTCACAAGCCTCTGGTCGGTTAAGTTGAAGGGGCCCATCGCTTCGGAGCCGACCGTCGCCGATGACAAGGTTTACATCGGCGACTGGTCGGGCACGGAGTGGGTGCTCGATGCCGACACCGGGTTTCCCATCGCCCAGGCCAATCTCGGCACGACGACGCAGGCCCAGTGCGATCCGTCCACGCTCGGCATCACGTCCTCGGCCGCGATCGTCGACGGCGTGGTCTACGTCGCGGGCGGTGACAACGCTTTCTATGCGCTCGACGGCGATACGCTGAACGTCATCTGGCGCCAGGTCCTCGGCGACAACAACGCCGGCTACTACGGCTGGTGCTCGCCGGCGGTGGCGGGCGCGCGCGTGCTGCAGGGCGTCTCCAGCAATTGCGACAATCCCTTCGTCCCGGGACGCATGGTCGGCCTCGATCTCTTCGACGGCGGTTTCATCGACGACTCTTCGATGATGGCCGGCGATCCCTTCGCGACCTACATGGTCGGCTCCGGAATCTGGACGTCTCCGGCGGTCGACACGGTCAATCACGACGTCTTCGTGACCACGGCCTCGGCCTACGAGATCGAGGACGGCCTGGCATACTCGATGGTCCGCCTCAGTCTCGATGACCTCTCTGTCTCCGAGTCGTGGAAGCTGATCGACGCCGACCCGGACGCCGACGCCGACTGGGGCACGTCGCCCACGCTCTTCGCTGACAGCCACGGCAACCAGCTCGTCGGCGCCGGTGAGAAGGACGGCCACTACTACGCGTTCAAGCGGCGCGGCATCGCCGACGGTCCGATCTGGAAGACGGAGCTTGCTCACGGCGGCGCCTGCCCGCAGTGCGCCGACGGCATCCTCTCCACCGCCGCGTATGACGGCGTCCACCTCTACGTGGGCACGGGCCGGCCGGTCAACGGCGACGACGGCGACCTCGGCGCGGTCTACGCGCTCAACCCCGACGACGGCTCCATCCTCTGGCAGCACTACTTCCCCGCCCCGGTCATCGCGCCGATCTCCTACGCCAACGGAGTCGTCTTCACCGCGGTCGGCAAGAGCGCCGTGGCCCTCGAAGCGACCACCGGCAGACTGCTATGGCAGGGGCAGACCCAGGCCGGCTGCTTCGGCGGCGTGGCCATCACCGACCGCGGCATTGTCTTCGGCGACCTGGCAGGCAACCTCTACGCGTATGGGATCCCCGAGAACGTCCCGCCGCCGAAGACGAGAGCCGTGCGGGCGCGCTGAGGGGCTGGCCGCACAGGAGGCTCGGCCAGCGTTCACTCCACCGCAACAGGCGGCGCCCCATCCTCTGCTACTCTTCCGCCCCATGCGCGCACCCGCCCTCGCCGCTTCCGCCCTGATCGCCGCCGTCTCCATCACCGGCACCGCCCGTCCTGCCTCTGCGCAGGAAAAACCGTCCAACACCGTCGAGGCCCGCCTCGCGGCACAGAACACGCTCTTCGAGGAGTACTGGCAGACGGAGCTCAAGCTCTCCCCGATGCAGGCCACGGCCGTCGGCGACTACCGCTACAACGACCAGCTCGGGGACAACTCCATGGGAGCCGTGGCGCACCGGCATGAGGTCAACGCCTCCTTCCTGGCGCGCATCAAGGCCATCTCAGCCGAAGGCTTCGGCGAAGAGGACCGCACCTCGCACGACCTCTTCCTGCGTAACCTTCAGGAGAACATGGATGACTACGACCTGAAGGACTACGAGATGCCGGTCAATGCCCAGGGCGGCATTCACACACGGCTGGCCGATCTGCCGCTCTCCGTGCCGCTGGACTCGGTCAAGCACTACGAGGACTACATCGCCCGGCTTCACCAGATCCCGAAGGCCATGCTGCAGACCGAGGAAGTGCTGCGCGCCGGCGTGAAGGACCACCTGGTCATCGTCAAGTTCCTGGCCGAGAAGATCCCCACGCAGTGCGCCGGCGTCATTGCGTCCGACCCTTACCTGACGCCCATCGGAAAGATGCCGGCGAGCTTCCCCGACGCCGACAAGAAACGGCTGGCCGATGCGATCACCGCGGCCGTCAATGACGAAGTGCTTCCCGCGTACAAACAGTTCGCGTCGTTCATCACCACCGACTACATCCCGTACTGCCGCACCACGCTGTCCATTGAAAGCCTGGCCGACGGCAAGCGCCGCTACCAGGCCGCCATCCGCCGCTCCACCACCACCAACCTGTCGCCGGAGGAGATCCACAAGATCGGTCTCGCCGAGTACGACCGCATCGTGGGAGAGATGACCGCCCTGGCCAAGGCCAACGGTTACGACGACCTGGCCGCGTTCCGCCAGCACATCGAGTCCGACCCGAAGTACAAAGCCGCCTCCGCGCAGGCCATCGTCGAGGACTTCGATCGCTACATCAAGCAGATGCGCCCGAAGCTCTCCCAGCTCTTCGGCACCATCCCGTCCGCGCCCGTGACGGTGGAGCCGATCCCCGACTTCCAGAAAGCGGCGTCCACGCACTACCAGACCGGCACTCCGGATGGGAAGCGCCCCGGCCGCGTCTCCGTCGCCGTCTCCGACTTCCAGAACCGCACCCTCATCAACGACGAAGCCGTGGCGTACCACGAGGGCATTCCCGGCCATCACATGCAGCTCTCCATCCAGCAGACCCTCCAGGGGCTCCCCGAGTTCCGCAAGCACGGCGGCAACTCCGCGTACACCGAGGGTTGGGCGCTCTACTCCGAACAGCTCGGAAAGGAAGCCGGGTTCTACCAGGACCCCGGCTCCGACTACGGCCGCCTGCGCTCGGAGCTCTTCCGCGCCGTCCGCCTCGTGGTCGACACGGGCATCCACGACATGGGGTGGAGCCGCGACCAGGTGGTCGACTTCATGCGCAAGTCGCACGCGGTCGACGAACCCACGATCCAGTCCGAGACCGACCGTTACATCTCCTGGCCCGCGCAGGCCTGCAGCTACAAGCTCGGGCAGCTCAAGATTCGGGACCTGCGCAACCGGGCCACGCAGCAGCTCGGCTCCCACTTCGACATCCGCAAGTTCCACGACGAAGTGCTCGCCGGCGGCAGCCTTCCGCTCGAACTGCTCGACGCCCGCGTAACCCGCTGGATCCATACGCAGGTACCCCAGGCCGCGGCG
>CAZYTO010000096.1:0-17998 GCA_964650405.1 uncultured Thermoanaerobaculia bacterium
GCACATGACCCTCTTCGAAGTCCACGAAGCGGCGTCGATCATTCAGGAAGCGGCCGACGAAGAGGCCAACATCATCTTCGGCACGGTCATCGACCCGCGGATGAAGGACGAGGTGAAGGTCACGGTCATCGCCACCGGCTTCGACTCGGCCACGAAGGGCTTCCTCAACACGCGCGGCGAGCAACTGGCCTCGAACGCCGCCCCGCGCGCGGCGGCCGAGCGCAGCACGCCGTACCGGCCCTTCGCCCCGCGCGACATCGCCGCGCAGCACGAAGTCGCGCCCGAGCCACCCGCGCCGCCCCAGCAGCAGATCGGCGCCGAGGGGGAGATCTACGACCCGCCGTTCTTCCGAAAAGGCAGCACCCGCCCGGACGGCTCCGGCGGCTTCGGCCCCATGGCATCGAGCGATTTCGGCGCAGACCTCGACATTCCGACGGTGATCCGCAACTTGAGCGACTGATGACTTTTCCACCGTAAGGCGCCCCCCTCACAGGCGCCTGACGGTCCCGGGGGTAGGGACCCGGGACCACCTGCTCCTCGGGGGCGCGGTTTCTTCCGACCGCGCCCCCGATTTTTTCGTCCATCCTGAACGCGGGCGGCTGGTTGGGCGGGAGCGAAGGATCAAAGCGGGGCAGACCGGAAGGCAGGCAGGTTGAGGATGTCGTGGGCGCGATCAGCGATCAGCGACCGGCGCCACTGCCACCTCACTCACCGGTAGCACCTTCTGGATCAGCACCGAGGCCGCTACGCCGATGACGCAGCCGACGACGTTCCACCAGAGCCAGGCGGTGTTGGTGAAGAAGGCGCAGGCGGCGACGGCGAGCTGGCTGACGACGGCGCCGCTGACGGCGGCCAGGTCGCCCACTTCGCGGAAGAAGAAGGCCAGGACGAAGACGGCCAGGATGGTGCCGTAGAAGAACGAGCCGAAGCGGTTCACGGCCTCGATGAGCGAGCCGACGTGGGTCGCGAACTCGCCGACGCCGATGGAGACGAGGCCCCAGAAGAGGGTGAACCAGCGCGACATCTTCACGCACTCGAAGTCGTTGGCGTCGCGGACGAGAAAGCGGCGGTAGACGTCGACGACGGTGGTCGAGGCCAGCGCGTTGAGCCCGGAGGCGGTGGCGGACATGGCCGCGCAGAAGATGGCCGCCAGGAGGAGGCCGACAACGCCGGCGGGGAAGAAGCGGATGACGAAGCTGAGGAAGATGTAGTTCGTGTCGCTGCGGTCGGCGGCGGGATCGGCTTTCAGGATCAGGTCAGCGGCGGCCTTGTGCGTGGCGGCGTCGCGCTCCTGCAGGGCCACGACGCTCTTCGTCGTTGCGTCGAGGGCGGCCCGGTCGCCGGAGTGGATGGCGTTGAGCATCTGCTTCACGCCGGCGTTCTTGGCCGTGAACGTTGCCGCGTGCTGGGCCTCGAGCTTCTCATAGTCCGCTGCGTATTTCGTCTGCGCCACCCTGGCCCGCGCGGCGCTGTTGAAGAAGAGCGGAGGCGCCGTGAACTGGAAGAAGGCGAAGACCATGGCTCCGACGAAGAGGATGAAGAACTGCATCGGGACCTTGATCATGCCGTTGATCAGCAGGCCGAGGCGGCTCTGCTCGACTGTCTCTCCCGTCAGATAGCGCTGCACCTGCGACTGGTCGCAGCCGAAGTACGACAGCGCCACCAGCAGGCCGCCGATGAGGCCGGACCAGAAGTTGTAGGGCGTGGTCAGGTCGAACGAGAAGTCGACCGCGTTCAGCCGTCCCATCCGCCCGGCCACATGCAGCGCGTCGAGGACGCCGACGTCGTGGGGCAGCGAGCGGATGGCGATGGTCAGGGCGATGGCCATTCCTCCCAGGGCGATGAGGAGCTGGTGCACGTGCGTGCGGCTGACGGCTTTGGTACCGCCAACGGTGATGGCGATGACCAGCAGACCGATGCCGACGTTGGTGAGGTGAATGTTCCAGCCGAGGAGGAGGGAGACGATGACCGCCGGCGCGTAGACGGTCAGACCCGTGGAGATGCCGCGCTGGGCGAGGAAGAGCGAGGCCGTCACCCCGCGCGTCTTCGGTCCGAAGCGTGTCTCCAGGTACTGGTAGGCAGTGTAGACCTTGAGGTTGTGGTAGGCGGGTACCGCGAAAATCGCCAGGAGCACCATGGCGATGGGCAGTCCGAGGTAGAACTGCACGAAGCGCATCCCGTCGGCATAGGCCTGGCCGGGCGTGGAGAGGAAGGTGATGGCGCTGGCCTGCGTGGCCATGATGGACAGGGCGATGGTCGGCCACTGCAGCGAGCGGCCGGCCAGCAGATAGCTGTCCAGGCAGTCCTGCTTCCGCCCCTTCCACACGCCGTACGCCACGATGGCGAAGAGCGTGGCCAGGAGGACGACCCAGTCGATCGGCCTCAAATCATTCTCCTCATCGTGAGAAGTACCTCGTGAAGGCGTAGAAGAGGGCGACGCAGAGCGCGAGCTCGGCGAGCACGAAGGCGTAGAGTCGGGACCATCGTTTCACGTTGCGTTTATGACGGATTCCGCGCCGCCGCGGTGTCACTTCGCGGAAACGAGATTGACAAACAACTTGTACGCTCCGGGAACACCTGCCGGGAGCTGCCGGAACCACGCGTAGCTGGTGTAGATGTAGACGCCCTTGCCGTAATGGGCGAAGAGCTCGCCGCCGGGCTTCGACTCCTCGCCCGGGTCATTCGAGGCCATGACCGTCTCGTACTGCCCGTCCCAGTCCTTCGTGAAGTAGAGGCCGCGCTCCTGCACCCAGCCGTCGAAGTCCTTGGCCGTGATCTTGTTCGGCACATTCAGCAGGGCGTGGTCCGGCTTCAGCAGCGTCACCGGCGCTTCCTCCACCGTCACGCGCTCGTTGACGATCTTGAAGGGGTACGGACCGGGGGAGGGGATGAGCAGCGGCTGCGGTGAGGTGGAGTTGTACTGCGCGACCAGCGTGCCGCCGTTTTTCACGTAGTCGAGCAGCTTGGCGTTGGCGGTCTTGAGGATCGGGCGGGTGTTGTAGGCGCGGACGCCGGTGACGATGGCGTCGTACCGGGCGAAGTCGCCGCGGTCGAGGTCGGCGTCCGAGAGCAGGCTGACGTCGTAGCCGGCTTGACGGAGGGCGTCGGGCACTTCGTCGCCGGAGCCCATCACGTAGCCGACGTGCGTGCCGCGCTTCTTGAGGTCAATGCGGACGAGCTTCGAGGTGGCCTCGCCGAAGACGCGCTGCTGCGGGATGTGCGGGTAGTCGATGTTGGTGATGCCCTGGTGCAGCTTCTTGCCGGTGGCCAGCTCGACTTCGGCAGTGAGGGTGCCGGTGGTCTCGTCTTTCGGCGGGGTAACGGTGAAGCTGACCCGCTTCTCCTCGCCCTTTGCGGCGAAGGTGACGGGAACGGCGGCGGGGTCCGCCTTCCAGCCCGACGGCACGAGCAGCCGGGCATTGACCGGACCGTTGGCCCCAAAGTTCTTCAGCCACACCGACACGGTCCTCGGCTGGGCCTCGGGAAAGAGATAGACGTGCGCGCTGAGGTTCGCTGTCACTTGGGGCACGATGTCGACATTGCGGATGCGCTCGCCGAGGACGGCGTCCGTGGCGCGGAAGACCGCCGGCACCGTGAAGAGGATGGTGTGAAACTGGCCGTCGTCGAGGGCCACGGTGATGGGGATCGACGCCGGGTTCTCCGGCAGGCCGATGAGCTGCTGGTCGTCGACGACGAACGTTCCCTTCGTCATCGGCCGGGCCAGCCAGTACGGCTGGGAGAGCGTGAAGTCTTCCGGCAGCTTGATGGTGATGTCCGTCTTGACGGGCTGGTTGTTCTCCAGCTTCTTGCCGACGCCCTTCGACGGATTGGCGTAACGCGAGCCGACGGTCTGGAGAGTGAACGGGAAATCGCTCCGGTTGACGACGGTCACGCTGACGGGGATCTCGCCGCCGGGGACGACGGCCGAGTCCGAGGCCGCGACGTCGATGGCGATGCCGGCGCAGCCGCGGATGGCTTCCAGGAGCTCGCGACGCTTCACCTCGATCCACGGATTGATGTTGGGCGCCCACTCCGGCCGGGCGCCGACTCGGTCCATGGCTTCCCATGCCTGCAGCAGCAGCGGCAGCGATTTGGCGGGGCTCTTCGGGTCAAACGTGTCGGCGGCCTGCTGCAGGACCTTGCCGACCAGCTCTCCTCCCGGGTAGCGCGACCAGGTCAGGTCGATGCCTTCGAAGAGGTCGGTCTGGGCCGGAGCACCGTCGAGGAGGTCGAAGTAATTGAGGACCGAGCCGCGGCGCTCGGCGGCGCCGAAGCCCTGCGATTTGTGCATGCTGCGGCTCTCCCCGGCCATCTCGCCATACGAGCGGCCGAGGACCGGATTGAACGTACCGAGGTCGATGCGGAGCGACTTCGCCACCGCCGGGTCGGTCGGATTGATCGGCGCGCCGAAGGAGAAGCGGTTCCAGAAGAGCCGCTTCGGCTGCCAGGGGCGGACGTACTTCAACTGCTCGGGGAAGCGGGTGGGATCGCCGGCTGCTTTGAACGCCTCGCCGGCTAGGATGGCCGAGGCCGTGTGGTGACCGTGGCCGCCCTCGCCGGTGGTGGGGAAGCGGGTGATGATCACGTCTGGCTGGAAGCGGCGGATGTTCCACACGACGTCGGCCAGGATGGTGTTGTGGCCCCAGATGGCCATCGTCTCCTGCGGGTTCTTCGAATAGCCGAAGTCGAGAGCGCGGGTGAAGTACTGCTCGCCGCCGTCGACACGGCGCGCCGCCAGCAGCTCCTGCGTGCGGATGAGGCCGAGCAGTTCGCCCTTCTCGTCGCCGAGGAGGTTCTGGCCGCCGTCGCCGCGGGTCATGGCCAGGTAGCCGGTGCGCAGCAGGCGCTCGTTGCCGAGGTACCCGATGACGGCGGTGTTCTCGTCGTCCGGGTGCGCGGCCACGTACAGCGCGCTGCCGAGGGCATTGAGCTTGCGCAGGGCGAGCTGGAGCTGCGCGGCATCGAGGGGTTTCTGCTGGGCGAAGAGGGCCGGAGTAAGGCAGACGAAGAGCAGGGCGACGGCAAGGCGGAGACGATTCATGGCGGGCAATGGTAAATGGTGGGGAGTGAATGGGTGAATGTTGAAGCAGAGATGTGACGTGGCGGTCGTGGGCGCCGGTGCGGCCGGCCTGATGGCGGCCATCTTCGCCGGGCGTGCCGGAGCGCGGGTCGTCGCCCTGGACGGCGCGGCGCGCATCGGCGCGAAGATCCTCATCTCCGGCGGCGGGCGCTGCAACGTCACGCACGACGTCGTGAAGGCGGAGGACTTCCACGGCAACCGCAACGCCATCGCCCGCGTCCTGCGGACGTTCGACGTTCCGGCCACGATCGACTTCTTCGCCCAGCTCGGCGTGCGCCTGAAGCGCGAGGAGACGGGGAAGCTCTTTCCGGTCACGGACCGGGCCCGTGACGTGCTCGATGCGTTGCTCACCGCCGCGCGGGCGGCGGGGGTGGAGGTCGTGAGCGGCGAGAAGGTAACGACCGTTACTCCCGCTGGCGATGACGGATGTTTCCTCCTCAACGACCGCTGGCTGGCGAAGCGCGTCATCCTCGCCGCGGGCGGCCGCAGCGTCCCGAAGACAGGCTCCGACGGTTCCGGCTACACGCTGGCGAGAGCGCTCAGGCACACGGTCACCGATCTCTTTCCGGGACTGGTGCCGCTGGTCGTCGAAAGCGGGCACTGGCTCACGGGCCTGAGCGGCACGAGCGTCGAGGCCGAGCTGTCGGTCAAAGCGCCAACCGGCCGCGTGCTGCACCGCGAGCGGGGCTCGATGCTCTTCACCCACTTCGGCCTCAGCGGGCCGGTGGTGCTGGACGTCAGCCGCCACTGGATCGTCGCGCAGCGGGCAGCCGCGGCTGCCCGCGCGGCCATGCCGCAGCTTCACGCCAACCTGCTGCCGCCCGAGACGTTCGAATCGCTGGAGGCGGCGTTGCTGACGTCGCCTAGCGTCGCGGCCGTCCTTCGCCGGCGATTGCCTGATCGCGTCGTCACGGCGCTCCTGCAGACCGGCGGAACGGCGGCCTCGGGCACGCCCGCCTCGGTGCTCGTGGCCCGGCTGACGAAGGAGGCGCGGCGGGCGATCATCCGCAATGTTGTCGCCCTCCCGCTGCCCGTCGTTCGCGACCGCGGCTTCGACTACGCCGAGGTCACGGCCGGTGGCGTGCCGCTGTCGGAAGTCGATCTACGGACCATGGCGTCGCGGGTTTGCCCCGGCCTCCACCTTTGCGGCGAGATCCTCGACGTCGACGGAAAAATCGGCGGCTACAACTTCCAGTGGGCATGGGCCAGTGGGCGATTGGCGGGGGGGGGGGCGGCGGGTGGGGCCGCCGAGGGTTTTGAAGGATGAAGCGCGAAGGGCGAAGGATGAGGATGAAATGAACAGCATCGGTGCTAAATGACTATCGGCACAATGGACTCTGCATCATTCGATCGCTGCGCCCTTCGTCTCGGCTGGCAATACGACAACGGAGGCCGTTACCAGGGCAGATCCTGGGATTGGTATTACTCCGGAACCTATCACTTCGATCGTTTGAACCATGTTGCGATGGCGCGACACGATGACGGATTGGTCGTTCTCCTCTACTTCCAGGGTCTTGAGCCTCATGAAGTGTGGCGTGGTGTCGTGGCCGAATGTGTTGATCTCGAAGGGGCGATGAGCGTTCTTGAGTCCTATCTACGCACGGTTAGATGACGTCCCATCACCGCATTGGCCGCCAGCCATACTCATCTGCGCACGAATCCACCATCCCATCGGGGATGGAACCCAGCAACGCGCTCAGCGCGCCGCCTTCCGCCGCGCGCGTTCCATGGCCGTGACGGCCTCTTCGGCGATGCGCCGGAGCTTCGCCAAGTGCGTCTTTCCCTGCGTCTCGACAAGAAAGGCATGGACAGTGTTGCCGCCTTCCCCGTCCGCCCGGCCAGCTCGTGACAGCGCGCCTCCCAGAAGAGCGGCTCGGCGAATTGCGGCCACTCCTCCCTTGCCGCGCGGCAGGCCGCGATGCCGCGATCGAGGTTTCCCTGACCCGTACGCGCTCGATATTCGACGGTTACCTTTCCGAGCTCGAGCAGCAGGTCAGGGTCGCGAGGCCGGGAGGCGAGCTCCTCGGTCAGCCTCGCGAACTGCTGCCGCAGCGCTGCCTCGGTGCGCCGCTCGCGACGGCAACGGAGGCAGCGGATGGCCATTGATGCGAGGTTGAACCCAAGCGTCTCGTACCAGTACTTCTGCTCCTTCGCATAGAACGTGAACTTGCTGCGGCACTGCACGCACGTCCGTTCCTCGTCGATGTAGAAGTACATCGGCACGTTGTGCAGGCGACAGAAGTGCTGCCGATACACGTCGCCACGCACTGCGCCGATTGGCAGTTCAGGGCGATAGTCGGGGTCGTGCTCGAACCAGCGCAGCTCGCGGCCGTCGTCGAGTCGCCGGGTGCGCTCCACCAGCGGAATCTCGCCGAAGAGAGGGTGGGAATCCACCCGCGGTTTTGGGCGTGGCGGGAAGCGCTTCTTCACGACCGCCCCTCCGTGTTGTCCAGCATCCAGTGCAGCCGGCGGGTGAAGTTCTCGAAGCTGAAGTAGCCGAGGCCGTCGGGGATCTCGTGCTTGCCGCTGGCGAGGGCGTCGAGGATGCCGACGCGTACCTCGGCGGGGTTGG
Source organism: uncultured Thermoanaerobaculia bacterium (assembly GCA_964650405.1). Lineage (GTDB taxonomy): Bacteria > Acidobacteriota > Thermoanaerobaculia > Gp7-AA8 > Gp7-AA8 > CAZYTO01. The sequence continues at coordinate 7,653 of CAZYTO010000096.1, forward strand.
TCGAGTCGACCAGGGCGCCGAGAAGGCCGCCGAAGAGCGCTTCCCGGCCGCCGTCGAGCCGGCTCCCCACAACCGGGACGCCGCAGGCCATGGCTTCCAGAAAGACGAAGCCGAAGCCTTCGCCGCGGCTTGGCATGACGTACACGTCGGCCAGGTTGTAGAGGTCTGCCTTTTCCTCCTCGCGCACCAGGCCGGTGAAGATGATGCGCGAGTGCACGCCGAGAGCGACGGCCTTGCGCGCCAGGCGGGGGATGTCGTTGCCGCCGCCGGCGATGACGTAGGTAACGTCGTCGTGAACGTGCGCCACGTCCGGGAGCACTTCCAGCACCTCGTCGAAGCCCTTGTAACGCTCGGCCGCGACGATGCGGCCGAGGGTCAGCAGCACGCGCCGGTCCTGGAGGTGATAGCGGGCCCGAAGGTGTTCATTCGGCGGCCGGATGCCGTACTCCTCGGCGTGGATGGCGTTCGGGAGCAGGTGGACGGGGCCGGTATATTCCGACCACCCGGTGAAGCGATCGCCGGTGATCTCGCTGATGGTGACCACGGCACGGGCGGCATGGAGGAGGCGGTTCGAGAGCGGATCGCGCAACGGTTTCCACGCTTCGATGCCGTAGACGAAGAGCAACGGGTCGCGCGCCACGAGCCGGGCGATGGGGAGGAGGTTCACGTGGGCGCAGACGACCAGGTCGAATTTCGTGCGGCGGGTGACTCGTCGCAGGGCGCGCATGTAGGCGAGGCGTCCCTTCGCGGCCTCGGCGATGAACCGGACGTTGGGAGGGATCGGCCCGAGGTCGCCCGTGACGATGACGCGCGGCACGACGACCACTTCGTCCACGCGCGGATGCGTCGCCATGGCGGCGATGACGTCGCGGTTGTAGAGAGCGATGCCGCCGTGTCCGCCGTAGGCGTCGGTACAGAGGTGGAGAATCCTCACCGCCAATGCCTCACGACCACCGCTCCCATACCAGGCGCGCCCAGCTCCGGGCGCGCGTGCTGGTGCCGTCGGGTGGAAGGTCCATCCACCGCCCGAGCGGGATGGTGAAGCCCGTCTTCTTTCGGTTCCGCAGGTAGTCGGGGAGGGGCGTGCGCGGACAGCGCGCGAAGTGATCCTTGCTGGCGGTTCCTTCGGTGATGATCAGCGGCGCGATCTGGCGCAGCAGCGTGGCATCGACGAGCGGTGTGCGGACTTCGAGGGAGTGGGCCATGCTAGCCCAGTCGGTGTCGCGCAGGAGCTGATTGCGCAGGTAGAGCGATGCTTCGAGCGTGGCGATGCGGCCGAATTCCGTCCGCGGGTCCGGGTGGAGGTAGCTGTCGATGTGCTCGACGAGGGCCAGCGCCTCCAGCCCTTTCGCCGCCTCAGGCGGCAGCTCCTCGGGGAGGAAGAGGCCGCGCTTCAGGTAATACGCGCCGGCGACGTCCCTCCCGAAGCGGGCCAGGGCCAGCGCTTTCGGATGGCGGGTGACGGCGGCGATGGCCCGGCTGGCGGCCGGCACCCGGGCCACGCGCTGGAAGCGCGGGATGTCACGGAAGGAGGCATAGCTGCCGAGGATCTCGTCGCCGCCGATTCCGGAGACGGCCACTTTGAGCTTCTGTTCGGCCGCCGCCTTGCTGACGAACCAGGTGTTGGCGCCATCGATGGTCGGCTGGTCCATGGCGTCGAAGAACCGGGGGAGGTCGGCCAGGAACTCGTCGCGCGTCACCAGGCGGGTGGTGTGCTCGAGACGGCGGTCGCGGGCGAAGCGCTCGGCGAGCGGCGCCTCGTTTTCGTCTCCTGACGAGCCTTCGAACGTCACGGTGACGCATCGCGGCGGCTGTTGAGCTTCGTCGGCCAGCGCGGCCAGGGTGGTCGAGTCGATGCCGCCGGAAAGGAAGGCGCCGACGGGGACGTCGGAGACGAGGTGATCGCGGAGGGACTCGGTGACGATCTCCCGCATGAGGATGCTGGGCTCGACGAGCCTGGCCGCGGCGCGCTGGTCGCAGCCGCGCTCGAAGCTCCAGGCCACCGAGGTGTAGCGGCGTGCCGGCGAGCGGCCGCCGGCATCCACGAAGAAGGACGTTCCCGCCTCGACGGCGCGGATGTTCGAATAAATCGTCAGCGGCTCGGGGACGCTGCCGAGGAGAAAGAAGCCGGCGGCGCCGGCGGCGTCGCGCGTCCGCGGAATGCGCGGGCTGGCCAGCAGCGCCTTGACGGTCGAGGCGCAACGGAGCGTCGCTCCGTCGTCGGCGACGTAGAGGGGTTTGATGCCGTACGGGTCACGGGCCACGAAGAGGCGCTGCTCCCGCGAGTCCCAGATGGCGAACGAGAACATGCCTCGCAGGAGCTCGACCATCGACTCCCCGTAGCGGCGGTAGAGCTGGAGGAGCACTTCCGTGTCGGAGGAGGAATGGAAGCGGGCACCGTAGAGGATGAGGCGTGCCCGCAGCTCGCGGTGGTTGTAGATCTCGCCGTTGAAGACGATGGTCAGCTCGCCCTCGACGTCGTGCAGCGGCTGGGTGCCTTCGTCAGTCAGGTCGATGATGGCCAGGCGGCGGCTGCCGAGGCCCACCCGCCCGTCGCGGGAGAGCCAGATCGCGCCCGCGTCCGGGCCGCGCGGCCGCATGCGCTCGGTGATCGCTTCCAGTTCCGCGCGGTCCAGGGGCGGCGCGGAGTCGCGATAGGCGAATAAGGCTGTGATCCCGCACATCGTCAGGCCGCCGTCGGTTCGTGCTCGTTTGGGTCGCGGCGGAACCAGTAACGGAAGAAGATCATGCCCACCACCCCGGCGATGCCGGCCGTGTAGCCGTAGATCCTCGTTTCGGGGCTGACCGTCATGACTGCGGAAATGGCGAACAGCAGCGACACGACCCAGATCGAGGCGATGGCCTTGCCGGTGCTCCCGTACTTCTCGATGAGGATGTGATGGATGTGCTGGCGGTCGGCGTTGAACATGCGGCCCACCCGGCCGATCAGCCTCTCCTCATGCTCGCTGAAACGGTGCGTCATGACCAGCAGGGTATCGATCACGGGAAGGGCCAGGGCCAGCATCGGTCCGCCGATGGCCAGGACCACCGGGCCCTTGGCGGGGCGGGCGATGGAGACAGCGGCCAGGAGCAAGCCGATGAACATGCTGCCTGTGTCGCCCATGAAGATCTTGGCCGGCGGTTTGTTCCAGGGATAGAAGCCGATGAGGCTTCCGCCGAGAGCGGCCATGATCACCAGCGAAAAGAGGTCCAGGCGCAGGAAGGCGATGGTGGCGAAGGCCATGGCCACCGTGATGGCTACGACCGTGGCCAGAGAATCCATGCCGTCGATGAAGTTGAAGGCGTTGATGACACCCACGATCCAGATGATGGAGATGAGCCAGCCGACGTAGCCGAGGGTAATGGAGAAGCCAGCGAGGGAGATGCTGTCGAAGCGGAAGCCGAACGCGACGAGGAGGAGCGCGGCCGAGAACTGCACGGCGAACTTCCGGGGGGCATCGGCGCCGACGATGTCGTCGTAGACGCCGAGGCCGATGACGAGCGAGCCCGCCGCCAGCAGGGCGCAGAGCGAGGTGATGTTCTTCGAGACCAGCGCCGCCGCCCGCGGAATGGCCGCCAGGAGGAGGAGGGGAAAGCCGAAACCGAAGATGATGGCCAGCCCGCCGAGCCGCGGCGTGTCGGTGGCGTGGATCCGCCGCTCGTCGCCCGGCCGGTCGAACAAGCCGGCGCGCACCGCCGCCTGCCGCACCACATACGTCGCTCCGTACGCGGTAAGGCCGCTGCACAACAGGAGGACGGCCAGGGGCACGAGAGCTTCCATCATCGACCCATTGGAAGGATAGCAGGAGAGTGCCGAGTGCTGAGTGCCGAGTGCCGAGACGGCGTGCCGTGCCGAGAAATGGCATCTCATTCCTCATGCCTCATGCCCGGCTCGGCACTCAGCACTCGGCACCCGGCACCCGGCACTCTCTTCTCGCTACTCCGCCGCTACCACGACGAGAGTGAGGTCGTCGGCCAGGTTGCCGCCGGTGAAGCCGGTGATGGCGCCGGCGATGGCGGCCTGCAGGGCGTCGGCGGGGAGGAAGCGGTTGTCGGCGATGACGGAAGCGAGGCGCTCTTCGCCGAACTCTTCTTCGCCGCGCCTCGCTTCGGACGCGCCGTCGGTAAAGAGAACGAGGCGGTCGCCGCGGCCCAGAGTGACGGTGCCGCCGCCGTGGGCCTCGTCACGGAAGAGGCGGCAGAGGGCCGGCCCGCCGGTGGTGAGACGCTCGACGGTGCCGTCGTCGCGCACGAGGATGGGCGGATTGTGGCCGGCGTTGCTGTAGGCGAAGGTGCGCGAGGCGGCGTCCACGACGCCGTAGAAGAAGGTGATGAACGTGCCGCCGGCGAGGTTGTTGGCCACGACGCGCTTGACGCGTTCGCAGAGCTGGGCCGGGCCGAGGTCGGACGCCGCCGTGGCCTTCACCGCCGCCTGCAGGTTGGCCATGAGCAACGCGGCGGGCATGCCCTTGCCGGCCACGTCGGCGATGCAGACGGCCACGCGGCCGTCGCCCAGGGCGATGGTGTCGAAGTAATCGCCGCCGACGCTGCGTGCCGGCTGCCACATGCCGCTGATGCCGAAGCCGTCGAGCTTCGGGAAGTGCTTCGGCAGGAGGATCTGCTGCATGGCTCGGGCCTGGGCGAAGTCGGCTTCCTCCGAGCGCAGGCGGTCGTTCTCGATGCCGAGGGCGATCTGCTGGGCGGCGGCGGCCAGGAACTGCAGGTCGTCCGTGCCGAACTCCTGGTCGGAGAGCCGCCCGCCGAGGGCCATGAATCCGAGCGTGTCGCCATGGGCGCGTAGGGGCAGGACCAGCGAAGTACCGAGGCGGCGCAGCGCAGGAGCGTTCTCGGGATCGATCTCCGGAAGCTCGGCGATGGGAATCTGCACGCGGCCGAGGAGCTCGTCGGCGATGCCCACCTTGGCGGCGGCCACGTAGTGGCTCTCGCTGCGAAGGGCGAGGAGCGCGAAACGGTTCTGGACGGCCCGCTGCAACTGCTCGGCGGCCTTCTGCAGGAAGGTCTGCAGGTCGCTGACGCCGATGGCGCTGCTGATGTTGCGCAGGGCCAGGGCGAAGTCGCGCCGCTCCCGGAAGAGATTGCGGTCGACCATCTGCTGCAGCCGGTTGCGGAGGGGGATGGCGATCAGGCCGACGACGATCGTCGAGCCGACGATCATGGTCTGGCTCTTCACCGCGGTGAACTTGACGACCAGCGTGCCGATGCCGGCCACGAGGGCGACGTAGATACCGAAGACGACCGCGGAGAGGATCGAGTAAAGGACCGTCCGGCGGATGATGACGTCGATGTTCATCAGCCGGTACTTGAGGATGGCGAAGGCGAAGGAGAGCGGGATGAGCAGGTAGCCCAGCTTGCCGATGACTTCGGGAAGCATGATGACGAGGCTGGGAACCGTGAGGCCCAGGCCGAACGTCAGGAGGAGCTGGAAGCCCCCGCCGAGGACGGCCAGCAGCACCCGGATCCCCACCGCGATCATCGTTCCCCAGAGCGGCCACTTCACCTGCTGCCGCTCTTCGACGCTGCTCTCGCGGTAGCTGCGGTACAGCGCGATGAAGGTGGCCAGGGGATACGCGGCAAAGGAGACGATGACCGCGAAGACCGCCAACATGGCTCCCACGGTGAAGAAGACCGGCAACGCGGCTTTGTCCTGAAACTGCGCCGCGCCGATCGCGAAAACCAGGACGAGCGTGACGACTGTGAAGACGGAAGCGAACGGGCGCTCCACGATGCCTTCGCGCCAGCCGCGCCTGCGAATCGACAGAACCGTGCGAATGACGGCGGTGAGCGCGCAAAGGCCCAGGGCGATGGCCAGGATCGTGGCGTAGGTCCCGCCCGGCGCGGTCTTCTGGACGCGCAGGTGCATGAGGCCGGACATCGCGGCAAAGGCCAGCGTGGTGATGACCACGAGCAGGACGGGGTAGCCGTAGATCCACAGCCAGAGCGTCTGGCCTCGGGCCAGAACCGGGCGCCGTTTCGGAAAGACCAGGGCGAGGTGCAGCACGAGGGGAGCGAAGAACACGCCGGCTGCGGCGAAGAAGAGGGCCGGAGCGAGCTGGTTGAGCGTCTCCTGCGGCGTGGAGATGCCCCGCGAAACGGCGGACTCGACCTGCATGAGCGACCCGTTCGTGAAGGTCGCCGCCGCGCAGAGCGTCATGATGAAGAAGATCACCGCGCGCACGTCGCGCGGCCGCCGCCAGTACACGAAGAAGCCGATCCCCAGAAAGACCAAGGCCACGGCGCAGGTGACGCCGAAGAGTCCCAGGAAGGCGGGAACCTCGACGGGTGACGCCATCCGGACGCCGACGTCGCGCTGCCGTCCGCCGCGGTCGGCCGCGCGCGATTTGATCTGTGGGCGGGTCCCGGTAACGGACCCGCTCGGCAAGCGCGCGGATGCGATCCTCTTCCTCGAGTGGAATCCCGTCGATGGACAGCACCCGGTCGCCGCGCAGGATCCCCGCCGTCTCGGCCGGACCGCCGGGATAGAGGACGAACACGCTGCCCGGGGAGAACGTCGAGACGGGCTTGGCAGCGCCCTTCACCTTGACGACCGCGAAGTACGAAACGCCGGTCCATCCCGCTTGCCCGATCATCCGCAGCCGCCACACGACGTAGACGGAGGTGATGATCAGCACGAGCAGAGCCGCGGCGGCGCCTGCCAGACGGCGTTGGAGGACGGACATGTTCGCCCATTCTGCTACGGCTGGGGGCGGGCGGGGTTATTTCGAGAGTGCTGAGTGCCGAGTGCTGAGCAATCCTGAATCTCGGCACTCGGCACTCAGCACCCAGAACTCCTTCAGCGTCAGCACTCAGAGTCCCGCGATACAATGCGCCCGACTTTCACGCCGGAGGACCCTCCCGAATGGCCGAATTGCCTGGAATCGAGCGCGAGACTCTCGACGTCGACGTGGTCATCGTCGGCGGCGGACCGGCCGGCCTGGCCGCCGCCTATCAGCTCGCCTCGCTCCTCAAGACGCACAACGAATCGGCCGCGGAGAAGAAGCTGGAAGGGCTTTCCATCGCCGTGCTGGAGAAGGGGAAGGAGTTCGGCTCTCACGGGCTCTCCGGGGCGGTCATGGACCCGCGGGGTATCCAGGAGCTGATGCCCGACTGGCTCGAGCGCGGCTGCCCCATCGATTCGCCCGTGACGGACGACGGCTTCTGGTACATGTTCGAGAGCTGGAAGGTCGGAACGAGCGAGCCGGTCATGCCGCCCCAGCTCCAGAACCACGGCAACTACGTCCTCTCCCTCGGCGAATTCGTCCGCTGGATGGCGCCGATCGTGACGGAGATGGGAGTCGACGTCTTCCCCGAGTTTGCCGCATCGCGCGTGCTCGTCGAGGACGGCAAGGTCGTCGGCGTGCGCACGGGGGACAAGGGCATCGACAAGAACGGCCAGCCGAAGCCGAACTTCGAGCCGGGCGTGGACGTGAAGGCCAAGGTGGTCATCCTGGCCGAGGGGCCGCGCGGTACGCTCACCAAGCAGCTCGCCGGCATGTTCGACCTGTACGCCGGCAAGAACCCGCAGGTCTACGCCGTCGGAGTGAAGGAGCTGTGGGAGCTGCCGGATGATCGCTTCCCGCTCGGCAACGTCATCCACACCATGGGATGGCCGCTGGACATGGACACGTTCGGCGGTGGCTTCATCTATGGCATGAAGGACCGGATCGTGGACGTCGGTCTCGTGGTCGGCCTCGACTACCGCAACCCGACGACCGATCCGCACGACCTCTTCCAGCGCTACAAGACGCATCCGGCCATGCGCGCCTTATTACAGGGCGGCAAGATGATCGCGGCCGGCGCGAAGGCCATCCCCGAGGGTGGCTACTTCTCCATGCCGCGCGCGTACGGCGACGGCTTCCTCATCGTCGGCGACTCGGCGGGCTTCCTCAACGGCGCGCGCCTCAAGGGCATCCACCTCGCCATCAAGTCGGGGATGCTCGCGGCGGAAGCGGCATTTCACGCGCTGCTGAACGAGGACTATTCCGCCGGTCAGCTCAAAGAGTACGAGGCGATGTTCGAGTCCTCGTGGGCGTACGTCGAGATGTACAAGGAGCGCAACTTCCACCAGGCCTTCGAGCAGGGCCAGATCGCGGGCATGTTCAATGCCGGCATCGGCATCGTCACGGGCGGCCGCGGCTTCGGGGTGGCCAATCGCCTGGAAGGGCATGCCGGTCATGAGCGGATGGAACGCATCCAGCGCTACTACGGAACGGACCATCCCCATCCGCCGGAGAAGCTGAAGTACGACGGCACGTACACCTTCGATAAGGTGACAAACGTCTACAACGGCGGCGTGATCCACGAAGAAAACCAGCCGGCGCACCTGCTGATCGCGGACACGGAAGTCTGCATTACGCGCTGCACCGAGGAGTACGGCAATCCCTGCTTCCACTTCTGTCCGGCGCAGGTCTACGAGCCGCAGCCGACCGCGGACGGCCGCGGGAAGGTGCCGTTCCTCAACTTCACGAACTGCTTCCACTGCAAGACGTGCGACATCATGGACCCGTACCAGGTCATCACCTGGGTTCCGCCCGAGGGTGGCGGCGGGCCGGACTACAAGAAGCTGTGATCGTCCGCGTAGCGACTCCGAACGACGCCGCGGCCCTCGCCGCGCTGGCGCTGAAGACGTTCAACGATGCCTTCATGCCCTTCAACCGCGAAGAGGACATGGTGGCGTACACGAAGGACGCCTTCACCGAGGCGCAGCAGCTTCGCGAGATCCAGGATCCGAAGAACGCGACGTTCGTCGTGGAAGATGCCGAGGGTGCGCTTGCAGCCTACGCCCAGGTCCGCCCCACGCCGGGCGCTCCGCATGGGGAGGTCGAGCTGGCGCGCTTCTACGTCGACCAGACCCACCACGGCCGCGGGATCGCGCAGTCGCTCATGGCCGCCGTCGACGCCGAAGCCCGCCGCCTAGGCGCCCAGCGGATGTGGCTCGGCGTCTGGGAGCGCAACCACCGCGCGATTCGCTTCTACCGCAAGTGCGGCTTCGCGCAGTGCGGAACGCACGTCTTCATCCTCGGTACTGACGTGCAGACGGACTGGGACATGGCGAGAAAGCTGTGAGTGGTTAGTGGTTAGGTCAAGAAGACCTGCTTTCTAACCACTAACCACTAACCACTAACAACTACGAGCTCCTCCCGCCCGTCGCCGCCGCGGCTACTCCCAGCCCGAGGTACACCGTCCCGGCCACGTAGTTGCTGCGTCGGGCGAACGACTCGTTGCCGCGCAGCCATGACGACGCGCGCCCGGCGGCGAGGGCGTAGAGCGAGTCCGTCGTCATGCCGATGGCCATGAAGAGCAGGCTGAGGGTGAGGATCTGGACCGTCGCCGAACCGTGGCCGGGGCGGATGAACTGGGGGAGGAAGGCGAAGAAGAAGAGCGTCGTCTTCGGGTTGAGCAGGTTGACAATGAACCCGTTGCGGAAGACGCGCGAGAGCGCTTCGGGCGGTGGGGCTTCGACCGAGCTCGCGGCATTGCGGGCGTGACGAAGCTTCTGGACGCCGATCCAGAGAAGATACGCGGCGCCGGCGAAGCGGACGACCTGAAACGCCAGCACCGACCGCATGAGGATGGCCGAAAGGCCGAGGGTGGCGGCGGCGATGTGGCAGAGCGTGCCCAGGGCGATGCCCAGGACCGAGACGATCCCGGCGCGGCGGCCCTGGTCGAGGGTACGGGCCACGATATAGAGCACAGCCGGTCCGGGCGTGAGGAGAATCACGAGCGTCGTGCCGAGAAACACGAACAATGCGGTGGAGTCCAGCATGGTGGCCGCAGCCTAGCGCACGAGAATGGATCGGCAAACCCCTCTGTTGGACCCGGCACGATTTTCGTTACCGATCCGTACAGGTATCTGAGACGAACAACGAACGGCGAACAGCGAGATGACCACACACCCGATCCCCCGGCCCCGGCCGTCCGACAAGATCGCCGCACTGCAGGCGAACGTCGAGGCCGTGATCAAAGGGAAGAGCGAGGTGGTGCAGTTCTGCATCGCCGCGCTCCTGGCCAAGGGACACATCCTCCTCGAAGACGTGCCCGGAGTGGGCAAGACGACGCTGGCCCATGCCCTGGCCCGCTCGCTGTCGCTCTCGTTCCAGCGCATCCAGTTCACCAGCGACCTCCTCCCGGCGGACATCGTCGGCGTGACGATCTACAACCAGGACGCGCAGGAGTTCGAGTTCGTCTCCGGCCCGGTCTTCACCAACGTGCTCCTGGCCGACGAGATCAACCGGGCCACCCCGAAGACCCAGTCGGCCCTGCTCGAAGCGATGAGCGAAGGGATGATCACGGTGGAGAAGCGGCGGCTGCCGCTGCCCGACCCGTTC
>CAZYTO010000097.1:0-17931 GCA_964650405.1 uncultured Thermoanaerobaculia bacterium
CCAACCTGGCCCGCGGCGCGCTGCTCACCGCATTGGAAGAGTATCCGCGGCTGGATGTGGAGGGATACCTGGGCAGGCTCGACGACCTGGCCGGCCGCGCGGCGAAGCGCGGGAGTGACGGCGAGCCTCCCGTCTTCCGCCTCGGCCATCTCCACGCGGAGATGTTCGACGGCGACGGGTACCACGGCGATACCCAGAACTACTACGACGTCCGCAATGCCTATCTCAACGAAGTGATCGACCGCCGGATCGGGCTGCCGATCGCGCTGTCGATCGTCTTCCTCCACGCCGCCGGCCGCCTCGGACTGCAAGCGCACGGCGTGGGGCTGCCCGGGCATTACATCGTCAAGGTGCAGTTCGAGCTGAACGAGATCTACGTCGACCCGTTTCACGGCGGAGCGACGCTGACGATGGCCGAGATCAGCGAGATGCTCTCCAGCACGAGCCGCGGTCAGACGCGTCTCTCACCCCAACACCTGCGTGCCTGGAGTCCGCGCGAGACCCTCCTGCGCGTCCTGGGCAACCTGCAGGGCATGTACGCGCGCGCCGGCGAGGCGAGGAAGGCCGCGGCCGCGGCGGAGCGGATGGAACTGCTGCGGGAAACGGGCTGACGAGCCGCAGCGCGCTCGCGACTTGATCTCTACATTCTGGGAAAAGGAATCGGGCAGGTCTGGCCAATGATTGCGCTCGGAGCTATCTTTGTAGCGGCTGCCGTGGCTCAGAAAAAAGTGTATGGCAGAAAGATTGCCCTTCTGGAAGCCGAGTTGGCGCGAGTTGGTAACGAAAAGAGTCTCTTGCAGCAGGAACGGACAGATTTGAGGCTCCAACGGTCAGCTGCCTTGAAGTGAGGGAGACGATTTATGCTGCTTGTACTTGCCTGTACGCTCATCCTGCTTGCGATGCTTGATCGCGCGCTCCGCCAGGAGCGAATCGGAAATGCTCAGCTCGAGGCCCGCTTTGCGTTCTTCGCCATTCGTGACGACCTTCGGAGACTCGGTCGCAACGGCGTAATTCCGCAAAACCCTTGGTTCGCGTACATGGATACCACCCTGACCCGATCGACCACGGCGGTTGAGCGCATCCACTTGTGGAATGCCATCGCCTACCTGCGAGCCTGCGACTATCAGTTGATCGAGCATGCAGAAAAGAAGCGGGCGCTTGCCATGAAGAAGCTCCCGGCACTTGCGGACATTCACTCCCGATACGGCGAGTCCGTGAGGAATCTCATTCGCGAGCGCCACACGTTGCTCTGGCAGGTACTGGATATCGTCGGGCGAGGCATTCTCAAGGTTGCGAGAGCGCGCGCCAGAATGCTGCGGGTAACCAACGGTCTCGAGACATCCGCCCTGCTCGAATACGCCTGCGCGACGTAGCCTCTTTCAGGAAAGCGCTCTTTCTTTGCCCGGCAGCTTGAACCGCTGCGCACGCGCCGCGCTTGACGAGCCTCCGCCGGCGCGATTACCCTGCCGAACCATGACCTCGCACACGCGTCTCACGAATTGGTGGTTTCCCAACCGATAGCGGGACGCGCTGCGCCCCGCGAACGAGAGGGGCGCGTTCTTCAGCCACAACTAACGGGCCTCTTCTCGATCGCGACACAGCGAACGATGAAGCTTTTCGTCACGACCTTCGACCTCCGGCCCGATGCCATCACCGCACTCGCCGCCCGCGACTGCGACGGGATCGAGCTGCGTGCCGAGAACGCGGAAGCGCTGGATCTCGCCGCCATCCGAGCCGCGACGAAGAAGCCGCTCCTCGTCACGTATCGGGGAGTGGAGGTCAGCGCTAAAAAGATCGCGGAGCGGATCGCCGCTGCGGTCGCCGCGGGAATCGATCTCGTCGACGTCGAGTGGCGCGAAGGCCTCGGTGAGATCCCGCACCGCGACCGCGTCGTTCTCTCGCATCACGACTACGAGGGGATCCCGGACGATCTCGAATCCCTTCTCGACGCGATGCTGGCCCGCGGCTGCGCGGAGGCGAAGCTCGCCGTGACGCCTCACGACTTCGCCGGCAACGAGCGCCTCATGACCGCCCTCCGCACCCGCCCCGGCCTGACGCTGTTCGGGATGGGGGAGCGGGGAGCCTATTCACGCATCCTGGCGCCGTTCTTCGGCTCGCCACTGACGTTCGCGGCACCGGATGAGGCCCAGCTCGCCGCGCCCGGCCAGCTCGCACTCGACCGCGCGCTGGCGATCTATGGCACTGCAGCGGAACGTGCAACGGTGGGTGCAGCGGCGGGAGGCAAAGGAGCGGCGAACGGTGCGCTTCGCGTGTTCGCCATCGCCGGCAATCCCGCAGGCCACAGCCTCTCGCCGGCGATCCACAATCCACTCTTCCGCGAGCGCCACGTCGCCGCGGCCTACACCATCGCCTCGGTGGCCCGCTTCGACGAGCTCGCGGACGCCTTTCTCCGAGGCGAGCTTTGCGGCCTGAGCGTCACGGCGCCGTTCAAGGAAGACGCCTACCGTTTCGCTCGCGACCACGGAGCGGACCTGCGTCCGCACGCCAGCGCCGCCGCGGCCGTGAATACGCTCGTCCGGACGCAAAGGGGGATCGTGGCCGACAACACCGACGTGGACGGCTTCCTCGCCCTCATCCCGCCGGGTGTCGGGCGCGCGGCGGTCATCGGCGCCGGCGGCACGGCGCGCGCGGCCATCGTGGCATTGCAGTTGCGGGGCATCGCTTTCGACGTCTTCAACCGGACGGAGCGCACGATCCTCGATCAGGTGACGCGGCCGCTCGCCGAGATCGAGGGCGACGGAGGCGTTGACTTCGTCATTGACACCCTTCCCGGCGACGTCCACCTCGACCTTCCACCGGTTCCAACCCTCGCCGCCGCGTATAGTCGCGGCGGATTGCCACTGCTCTACGAACAGGCGAAACGCCAGAACGTACTATTTCTCGAGGCCTTTTCATGAGATTCGAAGACCTTCGTTCCGACTACGACATCGTCCCCGTCGTCCGCGAGCTCAGCGCCGACACCATCACCCCCGTGGCTGCCTTCACGGCCCTGGCCGGAAGCGGCGACGCCTTTCTCTTCGAGAGCGTCGAGCGGGGCGAGAACGTCGGCCGGTACTCCTTCGTCGGTTTCGACCCGCGCCGCCGGCTGCGTTTCGAGCGCGACGCGCAGAATGCCGCGGCCCTGCTCAACGACGAGCTGCGCCAGCTCCGCATCTACAACGAGGAGAAACTCCCGCCCTTCTTCGGGGGCGCCGTGGGGTATTTCGGCTACGGCGTGGCCGGCTGGACGGAGCGCATCCCCGACTCGCAGCGGGACGACCTCGGCGTGGCCGACGCCCAGCTCCTCTTCTTCGACAACGTCGTGGTCTTCGACCACGTCCGCCAGCGCCTCTACGTCATCGCCAGCCTCTTCACCTCGGACGCGCACGCGTCGTTCGAGGAGGCCGAACGGCGGATCGAGCACGCCATCGAACGGCTCAAGGCGGCCCGCATCGACCTCATCCCCATGCCGCCCGCGCCACCCGCCGAGATGGAGTCGAACTTCTCACGCGAAGAGTTCGAGCAGATGATCCTCCGGGCCAAGGAGGAGATCATTGCCGGCGAGATCTTCCAGATCGTGCTCGCTCAGCGGTGGTCGACGCCGTTCGATGCCGCCGACGCCCTCAGCCTTTACCGCGCCCTGCGGTCGATCAATCCGTCGCCCTATCTCTTCCTCCTGCGGACGAGCGACGTCACGCGCGTCGGCGCCTCGCCGGAGATGCTCGTGCGCGTCAGCGGCAAGCTGGCCGAGACGCGGCCCATCGCCGGGACGCTTCCCCGCGGCGCCACGCACGAGGAGGACAAGCAGCTCGAAGCGCGCCTCGTGGCCGATCCGAAGGAGAACGCGGAGCACCTCATGCTGGTCGACCTCGGCCGCAATGACCTCGGCCGCGTGGCCGCCAGCGGCTCGGTGGCCGTGAGCGAGTTTCGCCACGTGGAGCGCTACAGCCACGTCATGCACCTCGTCACCAACGTCCAGGCCCGGCTCCGCGAGGGGCGGACGGCCGTCGATTGCTTCCTCTCCTGCTTCCCGGCCGGCACGCTCACCGGCGCCCCGAAGATCCGGGCCATGGAGCTCATCGACCAGCTCGAGACCGTGCGCCGCGGTCCCTACGGCGGCGCCGTGGCCTACTTCGGCTTCTCCGGCAACCTCGACTCCTGCATCACCATCCGCACCGTGATCCTGGCCAACGGCAAGGCTTACGTCGAGGCCGGCGCCGGCATCGTCTACGACTCCGATCCCGGCCGTGAGTACCAGGAGACGCTGGACAAGAGCGCCGCCCTGCGACGGGCCATCGGCATGGTGCAAGCGATGAAGTGAAGGGCGACAGACGGTAAGGGCGAAGGGCGAAGGAAGAAGGGCGAAGGAGGAGCGAGAACGCTTAGCATTCCTCGATCGGTCTTCTCTTTCGCCCTTCCTCCTTCGCCCTTCGCCCTTCCTCGTTCATCCTCCGCTCCTGGGCTCGTCAAAGACGACCTTCCGCGCTCCCAGCGCCTTGGCCAGCTCCGCGATCCGGGCCTGCGCGTCGAGCTCCGCGGTCTGCAGGATGCCGCGGCGCACGGCCTCGTTCCGGATGCTTTGTTCGGCGTACTGGCGGGCGCGTGCTTCGAGCTGCTGGTCGGCGCGCCGGAAGACGCCGGTGCGGCGGTTGACGACGTGGGTCTGGCGGTTGTCGAGGCGCGTCACCAGGATCATGGACGGCGGCAGGCGGATGAGGACCGTGCCGCTGGTGTCACGCCGGATGTCGCCCGGCTGAAGCTGGCTGAGATCGACACCGGCGATGACGTCACCGACGGCATAGAGGGTCACTTCGTCGCCGGCCAGGACGTCGGGGATCAGCGCGTACGTCTGGGAAATCGTCCCTACGTGGGTCACGCGCATGGCCGCCGTCTCCAGGCGGTTGAGGCCGCGGATCTGGTTGACGACGAGCGCCAGATCCACCATCTCTTCGCGCGGCTTCGTCAGGCCGGTGGCGGTACGGGCGGTGTCGCGAATCACCAATACCGCCACGGCGAGCACCACGACCGCTGCTCCGGCCAGAACGACGGCCACCCGGCTGCTGTTGAATCGACCTTCCACTTTCATGTGACGCTTTTGACAAATCCTGTTATGATCCGCCGCACTCGGCCGGATTCAAGGAAGCTTCCAAGTCGGACCCGACTCCCGCGGAAGCCCTGCATCGCGCCGCAGCCTCCACTGCTTCGAGACGTGATCGCAATACGCGGACCGTCCGGTCTCGATCCACTCCGTCAGCATATCGACACTGATCTCGTCCAGGGCCTCCACGATCGACAGGCTGGCCGCCTCGGCGATACGCACGATGGGCTTGTCGAGCTGGGCCACCACCCGCGCGGAGCGTGCCAGACGCGTGGCGGTCTCGACCTCATGCTTCATGGCCAGCATGCGCGTGGCCGTGAGCGTCAGCAGCACCGCGCCGTTCCAGTTCGAGCGCCGCTCCCACCGCGGCGGGGTGATGAAGTCGTCCGCACCGATCTCGTCCGCCAGCGCGGCGATGTGGCGCTCCGTGGCGATCGTCAGCGGCTCGAGGTCGGCATGGAAGAGCTGGTCATAGCTCTCCTCGTCGCTGCCCAGTGATTCGGCGAGCGCCTTCCGGACTCCCGCGTCGAGATCGACGGTAAATGACGCGAAGAAGCGTGCGTCGTGAGCCCGGGCCAGCTCCGCGAGCTGCGAAAGCACCGCGAAGCCGGTGGTCACGGGAACGACGACCGGAACCGCGACTCCGTACGCCAGGCCGCGCTTCTGGGCCTCCTTGCAAAGCGCCGCGATCGCGGGAAGGTCGAGCGGCCAGGCGCTGACGGCAAAGACGGTGCCGTCCGGCACGTCGCGCGGCAGCGCCCCGTGCGTGGAGATGAGCTGCAGGGCGATGCAACGCTGCGCGGTACAGGCGCGCAATGCCTCTTCGCCGCGCCGGAAGACCACTTCGGCGAAGTCGCTCGTTTCGATGAGCACCGGCTCGCCCAGCGGCTGGCGGACGGTGGCCCGCTCGATCTCGCCTTCCACGTCTTCACACACCGTGACCTCGGCGCGCTCGACGTGGTTGGCGCGCAGGCTGAGGTAGTCGATGGCGATGGGAGCGGCGCGCCGCGCGCTGTACGGGGCGAGGACCGTCGCCGCCCAGAACGGCGGTTCCGGCGCCGCGGCTCGCTGGAGCCGGAGATGCGGCGCCTTGCGGTAGACGATCACCCCGTGCGCATCCCGGCCAGGTACGGCGCGACGAGGTTGCGCACGTACTTGGCCATCATGTCGAGCTCCAGGTTCACGCGGTCCCCGGCGCGCGCCGCGCCGAGGGTCGTGCGGCGCAGCGTTTCCGGAATGAGGGCGGCGCCGAACGTCGAACCGTCGGGCTCGACGATCGTCAGCGAGATCCCGTCCACGGCGATCGAGCCCTTGCTCACCACCAGATCGGCGAACTCCCCTGGGAAGCTCCACCGGTAAACCGCAAAGTTTCCCTCCGCGGCGATCGACACGAGCGTCCCGACGCAGTCGACGTGCCCCTGGACGATGTGCCCGCCGAGCCGGTCGGAGAGCGTGAGCGCGCGCTCGACGTTCACTCGCGCGCCGGCGGTCAGGGCGCCGAGAGTGGTCTTCGCCAGCGTCTCGTTCGAAACGTCCGTGAGCAGGGAACCATCGTCCTGCGGCAGGACGGTGAGACAGACCCCGTTCACCGCCAGGCTCTCGCCCCGCACGAACGGCTCCTCGAAGGTCGTGTGCAGGCGCAGACGGGCCCCGTCGCCGAGCCTCTCGAGCCCGTCGATCGTGGCGGAGTGGAGGATGATGCCGGTGAACATTCGTTGATTCGCTTAATCGCGTAATCGCTTAATCGCTGATTCGCTGATTCGCTGATTCGCCTATTCGTTTGTCGCTCGCCGGTCACTCGGGCGAATAAGCGAATAAGCGATTAAGCGACTCAGCGAATAAGCAACTCCGGATATCCCGTGATCATCAGATCCGATCCGACGATCTCGATGCGATCAAAGCGAAAGCGGAGCGCATCTGTCAACCGTCGCACGGGCTCGCCGCTGTAGAGCGCGGGTGCGGCGGCGCCGCCGACGATGGCCGGCGCGACGAAGACGATCAGCTTCTGCCAGAGCCGCCGCCGCAGGAATTCCGAATGCAGAACGGAGCCGCCCTCCACCAGCAGAGACTGGATACCTTGCGCGTAGAGCGATCCGAGGAGGTCTTCCGGGGCGACGTCGTCGGTGAGGTGCAACGTGGCGCCGCCGTCCGTGAGCACCTTTGCGTCCGCGGGAACGGTGCGGTCGCGGTCGAGGATGACCCGCAGCCACGGCTGGACGGACGTGTTCAGCCCCAGCCGGCGCGTGAGCTGCGGATCGTCGGCCAGGACGGTACCGCCGCCGGCGGCGATGGCGTCGTACATCTCGCGCAATTCGAGGCTCTTCTCCCGTGCCGCCGGGGAGGTGATCCACTTCGACTCGCGCTCGACGGTGGCCAGCTTGCCGTCGAACGTCATCCCGGCTTTCAGCACGACGAAGGGCCGGTGCGCCGTGACGGCATGGACGAAGACCTCGTTGAGCCGGCGCGCCTCGGACTCGAGCACGCCGGTGACGACGTCGATCCCTGCCTGGCGGAGCCGTTCCGCCCCTCCGCCCGCCGCCGCGTGGGGATCGAGCATGGCCATGACCACGCGGGCGAAGCCGGCGGACAACACGGCGTCCGTGCACGGCGGCGTGCGTCCGTGATGGCTGCACGGCTCCAGGTTGACGTAGAGCGTCGCGCCTCGCGGGTCAGGACATGCCCGCAGCGCCTCCACTTCGGCGTGCGCCTCGCCCGCTCTCCGGTGCCATCCCTCGGCCAGGATCTCGCCGTCGCGGACGATGACCGCCCCCACCATCGGGTTCGGGCTGACGCCGTAACGCCCGAGCGCCGCCAGCTCGAGAGCACGCCGCATGTACTGCTCGTCGAGAGCCAATGACGCCGTCATTGTGACGGCCTCGGCGTGTGGGTGGCGGAATCAACGATGTTCGCAAGAACGGCCAGATGGCGTGGGTGGGCGGAGCTCGAACGCAGCGGGAAGTGCGGCGTACGTCTGAACCACGGATGGCGCGGGTGGGTGGAGCTCGAAAGCTGCGGGACGCGTGGCATACGCCCGAACCACGGATGGCACGGGTGGGTGGAGCTCGAAAGCAGTGGGACGCGTGGCCTACGCGTAGGCCACCCTCTCCCCGCGGGAGAGGGTCGGCACTGGAGCGCGCACTCCTGAGGACCGTGAATCAGCTTCCCAGCAGCCAGCGCGGAAGTGCCGGGGTGAGGGCCATTCCCGTTCCGCTGCCGAGCACGCTGCTGAACCTGCGCGCACGATCCGAGAAAGCGCGTGCAGAAGCGCTCATGAAGGCCTCGACCCCTCACCCCGCCGGCGCGCTGACTGTTGGCCGATGATTCAGCGCATGGCGAAGAGCGCGCCGCGGCGACCCTCTCCCGGTGGGAGAGGGTGTCCTCCTGGTGCCTTGTCACATGCCGCCCGCGGAAGCGCTCATAACGGCCTCGACCCCTCACCCCGCCGCTGCGCTGATTGCTAGCCGATGATTCAGCACATGGCAAGGAGCGCGCCGCGGCGACCCTCTCCCGGTGGGAGAGGGTGTCCTCCCGGTGGTTTGTCGCTTCGCGAAGCATGGCCGGAAAACCGCGAGGATCTTAACCCGCCCTCCTGCTCGCCGCTCGCCGTCTGCCGCTCGCCCGAAAAAGAAGAGCCGCTGGAAACCAGCGGCTCTCGAGAGAACATGTGGACGGAGCTTACGGCACCCGCAGGAAGCGGTAGCCGGAGATGCCCGGGCCGCCGCGGGCGTTCGAGGTGACGTAGATGCGGATCGTCTGGCCGCTCTTGGTCTGGTCCACCGCGGCGCGGAACTCCTCCGCGTTGGCGATCTTCCTGCCCTGCACTTCGCTGATCACGTCACCCACGCTCAGCACTTCGCCGGCCGGGGAGACTTCCTTGACGTCAGTCACGACGACACCCTTGATGGTGTCCTCCAGCCCATAGAGCTGGCGTGTCTGCGGGGTGAGGTTCTGGACCGACATGCCGAGCTTGTTGCGGGTCGGGGCGGTCTCGCCCTCCTTCTCCGTGTCTTCGGCTTTCTCGCCTTCGTCGGGGCGCTCGGCCGTCTTCGCCGTGAACGTCTTCTGCTGGCCGTCGCGAATGACCGTCAGCTTCACGGGCGAGCCGACCGGGAGGTAGGAGATGTAGTCGATGATCTCGCGGTTGTTGCGCATCGGATGGCCGTCGACGTCGACGACGACGTCGCCTGGCTTCACGCCCGCTGCGTCCGCCGGCTTGCCGGGGGTGACGGTCTGGACGAGCGCACCCTGCGCCGTGGGCAGGTTGAAACTCTCCTTGACCTGATCGGTCACGTCGACGATGCCCATGCCGAGGTAGCCGCGGGTGACCTTGCCCTGCTTGAGCTGCGGCAGGAGGCGGCGGGCGGTGTTGATCGGAGTGGCGAAGCCGAGACCCTGGGCACCGCCGGCGCGGATGGCGGTGTTGATGCCGACCACCTCGCCGTTGATATTGAGGAGCGGACCGCCGGAGTTGCCGGGGTTGATCGAGGCGTCGGTCTGGATGAAGTTCTCGAACGAGCGGGTCTGCTCGCTGAGGCCGAGGGCGCGGCCCTTGGCCGAGATCACGCCCACGGTGAGAGTGTTCTCGAACTGGTAGGGATTGCCGATGGCGATGGCCCAGTCACCCTTGCGGATGTGGTCGGAGTCGCCGAGGGGGATGTTCGGCAGGTTGGTGTTGACGTCGATCTTCACCAGGGCGATGTCCGTGGACGGATCGCGGCCGATGATCTTGGCGTCGATGGTGTGGCCGCCGTTGCCGTTCTCGTCGGCGCCGTAGTGCACCTGCACCTTGGTGGCGCCCTCGACCACGTGGTTGTTGGTCAGGATGTACCCGTCCGGCGAGATGATGAAGCCGGAGCCGCCGTTGCGCTGGGCGTGCTCGTCGTCATCGCCGCCGTTCGGGGTCTGGTTGCGCCGGGGAGCCCGGCGCCCGTTCGGGCTCTGGTCGTTCGGGTTCGGGAAGAAGAACTCGAAAGGATCGATGCCGCCGAAGCTACGGCTGGCCGTGTGCACCACTTCCGTGGTGGTGATGGAGACGACGGCCGGCGCGACCCGGGCCGCGAGGTCCGCGAAGGACGGGACGGCCACCGTGGTGATCGGCGTGCCGGTGCTGGAAACGGACGCCGCCGGCTGTGCGCTCGAGGTCCGCATGAAACCGAGATCGGCGCTCAGCACGATCCCGAAGGCGACCGACGCGATGACGATGGCGATGGTCGAAAGAACGCGTTTGGTGGAGGGATTCATGAGTCTGTCTGCTCCTTGCTGCCCGATGGATGACTACATAACGAAATTGGGGGTGGGATTGTTGCCGGTCGTCATGGTTTTTTTGCCGTGCCGCGTAAGTGCCGACCGCCGGCACCGACGACCGTTCTCAAGACGGTGAGACGGATCAGGTGGACAAATGTTACGCACACAAAAAAAGCGGCGGCCTGCGCCGCCGCATTCCAGGCGCCCTGGAAAAGGAGAGGTCAGACCACCGAACGGCGGCCGACGATCAAGCGGTAGAGGAACAGCAGGATCATCGCGCCGATGATCGAGCCGATCCACCCCGCCGTCTGCTCGTTCTTTCCGAGAATCGTCGTGGCCAGGAACCCGCCCACGAACGAGCCGGCGATGCCGAGGAGAATGGTCACGATGAACCCGCCCGGGTCGCGTCCCGGCATCAGGAACTTGGCGATGACCCCGACGATCAAGCCGAACAAAAGCCATCCGAGTATGCCCATGTCAGTCCTCCAAAGTAAGCCGGGTCCGCTAAGGTCCCGACCCCTTACAGTTGAGCAACGGGAGTGCCAGACGGGCGAGCGAGAGGCGGGGGGTGGGTACCGGGTACTGGGTACCGGGTACCTACCTGAGCCCGATACGTCGGCACCCGGCACCCGGTACCCGGCACCTGGCACCGGGTACCCGGTACCCGGTACCCGGTACCCGGTACCCGGTACCCGGTCCGCCCCCCGCCCGCTCGCCGCCCCCCGCTCGCCCGCCCAGGTATGTGATTTGATCGCACCCGTCATGGTGAAGCGCATCGGCATTCTCACAGGCGGGGGCGACTGTCCCGGGCTCAACGCGGTCATCCGTGCCGCGGTTCGTACCGCCTCCCGCGATCACATGGAAGTGCTCGGCATCCAGCTCGGATTCGAGGGCCTGCTGACGGGACATGTCGTTCCGCTGACCACCGAGGCCATCCGCGGCATCCTGCCGAAGGGAGGAACGCTGCTGCGGACGACGAACCGGGGCAATCCGTTCGAGTATCCGGCGGTGGACGCAGCCGGCCATACGGTCTGTGTCGACCGCTCGGCGGAGGTCGTGGAGAGGATCCGGGAGCTCGGCATCGAAGGGATCATCGCCATCGGCGGCGACGGCACGCTGCGCATCGCCCAGCGCCTCTGCGACATGGGCATCCCGATCGTGGCGGTGCCGAAGACGATCGACAACGACCTCGCGGCGACGGATTACACGTTCGGCTTTCACACCGCCGTGGCCGTGGCGACGGAGGCGGTGGACCGGCTGCACACGACCGCCGAGAGTCACGACCGGGTCATGATCCTGGAAGTGATGGGCCGCAATGCCGGCTGGATCGCGCTCTATGCCGGCATCGCCGGCGGGGCCGACATCATCCTCATCCCGGAGATCGCCTACCAGCCGGAGCACGTCGTCAACTCCATCCGCTCGCGGCAGAAGGAAGGCTCGAACTTCGACATCATCGTCGTAGCCGAGGGAGCGAAGCGGCGAGGCGGTGAGGAGAGCTACCTCGACAAGGCCGCCCGCCGCCTCGGCGGCATCGCTTACCAGGTGGCGGCGGACATCGCCTCGGCCATCGACCTCGAGATCCGCGTGACGGTCCTCGGCCACATCCAGCGCGGCGGCTCGCCCATCGCCTTCGACCGCATCCTGGCCAGCCGCTTCGGCAAGGCCGCGGCGGACCTCCTGGCCCGCGGCGACTTCGGCAGGATGGTCGCCCTCCGCGCCGACGAGATCGTCGCCGTGCCGATCAAGGAAGCCGTGTCGCGGATGAAGTACGTCGATCCCGACGGCGAGATCGTGGCCGCCGCCCGCAGCGTAGGGATCTCGTTCGGAGACGGACGGTGAAAGGCGAAGACACCCGCTCCTTTCAGCCTTCCAATCTTTCAGCCTTTCAGCCTTGGAGTCGCCCCGCCGTTCAGCGTTTTCTCACTGTTGCGGAACCACCTTCCCGGCCTTCATCACGAACGTGACGTGGTCGAATGCCTTCGTGTCTTTCAGCGGATCGCCGTCGAGGGCGATGACGTCGGCGGCCTTGCCGGCTTCGAGACTGCCGGCGTCGACGCTGAGCAGCGACGCGGCATTCACCGTTGCGGCTTGCAGTGCCTGCAGCGGCGTAAGGCCGCCGGCTACGAGGGCCTGAAACTCGCGCGTCGTGTACTTCGGGTCGTCATCGAGGCCGTAGGCGATCTTGAGGTGATGGCGGATGGCGCGCTCGAACGCCGGCTGCTGGTACTTCAGAATCGCCTTCCCCTTCTCCAGCATGATCGGCTCCTGCCCCGAGGTGAGGCCCATCTCCACGCCGCGCTGGAACGTCTCCAGCGTCGGCACCAGCCACGTGCCCCGGTCGGCCATGAGCTGCGCCGTTTCCTCGTCGAGCATCGTCCCGTGCTCGATCGAATCGATGCCGGCGCGTACCGCGGCGGTGATGCCGGCGGTGCCTTCCGCGTGGGCCATGACCTTCCGCCCGGCGCGGTGAGCGACCTCCACGGCCGCTTTCATCTGCTCGTCGCTGAGTTCCTGGAAGTTGTAATCGCTCAGCGCGTCGGCGACACCGCCGGTGGCCATGAGCTTGATCCAGTCCACACCGTTCCGGAGGTCGTGACGGACGGCGGCACGCATCTCGTCCACCGTGTCGGCAATGTTCGGAAGCTTGACCATCGGCACGTCAGGGGCGAGGGCATTGAGGTCGTTGTGCCCGCCGGTAACGGAGATGGGCACGCCCGCGGTGATGACGCGGGGCCCGGCGATCATTCCGCGTGCGATGGCATTGCGGATCGCCACCGTGTCGTAGGCCGGGTCGGACGTGCCGGCGTCGCGGACCGTCGTGAATCCGTGCTGCAGATAGATCCGGGCGTTCACCACCGCCATCAGTGTCTTCTCCGGCGAGGAGCGGCGGAGATTGCCGACCGCGGAGATGTCGTCCCAGTCCGCTTCGAGATGGACGTGGCAGTCGATGAGGCCCGGCAGGACCGTCGCCTCGCCGAGGTCGATGACCCGCACACCCTTCGGCGCGCTCTTCTCGACCGAGGCGATGCGGTCGCCGCGCACGACGACATACGCGTCGCTCGTGCTTCCGGTGTGCACGTCGAGCACATGCTTCGAGTGGATGGCAGTGGACGGTTCCTCCGCTCCGAAGGCGGCGATCGCGAACAGGAGAGATAGAGCCGTGACGAGCTTGAGTCGCATCATTCCTCCACGTCATAGAATGCCCGGATGGCCGAGAACCTTGTCGATTATCGCGTCGAAGGCGGTGTGGCGGTCTTCGAGCTCAGTGACCCTCCTGCAAACACCTACACCTACGCGATGAACCGGGAACTGGACGCACGCATCCTCGACGCGCGCATGGACGACTCCGTCCACGTGCTGGTCCTCCGCGGAACAGGGGAGAAGTTCTTCTCCGCAGGCGCGAACATCAACATGCTCTCCGAGGTCACGCCGGCCTTCAAGTACATGTTCTGCCTCCACGCCAACGAGACCCTCCTGCGGCTGGAGCAGACGCCCAAGCTCGTCATCGCCGCCATGAACGGCCATACCGTGGGCGGCGGCTTCGAGATCGCCATGGCCGCCGACCTCCGCATCGCCCGGCAGGGCGCCGGCAAGTGCGGCCTCCCGGAAGTCTCCCTCGGCGTGCTTCCCGGGACCGGCGGCACGCAGCGGCTGTCCCGGTTAGCGGGCAAGTCGAAGGCCATCGAGTTGATGGTCGAAGGCGGCCTGTTCGAGTTCGAGAAGGCGCAGGAGTTGGGGCTCATCAATCACGTCTGGCCTGCCGAAGGATGGTGGGAGCGGGTGATGGCGTATGCGCGGAGCTTCTGTCCGCCCAACCGCGCCTCGAACGCCGTCGGCCGGATCAAACGCGCCGTGCAGTCGGGGTGGGAGCTGCCCCTCGAAAGCGGCCTGGCCCTCGAGCGCGAGCTCCAGCAGCAGCTCTTCCAGAGCGACGACGCAGCGGAAGGCCTGGCCGCGTACCGGGAGAAGAGGAAGCCGCACTTCCGCGGGAAGTGAGGGAGCGGCAAGTACGCGTTCTCGTTTCTCAGCGCCGGTGATTGCGAGAGAATGTCAGCGAGAACGACAACTGACGACCGGAACTTACTATGCGCTACCGCAACCTTCACGGCACTGACCTCAAAGTCTCCGAGCTCGGCTTCGGCACCTGGACCGTCTCCACCGGCTGGTGGGGCAACTACACCGACGCCGAGGCCCAGGCGCTGATCCGCAAGGCCCTCGACCTCGGCATCAACTACATCGACACGGCCGACGCCTACGGCAACGGCCGCGGCGAGACGGTCCTCGCTCCCATCGTGAAAGAGCGTCCGGACGTCATCATCGGCACGAAGTTCGGCTACGACTTCTACAACAACCCCGAGCGCCCTCGCGGCCAGCGCGAGCTGCCACAGGACATGTCGCCGAAGTTCATCCGCTTCGCCCTGGAGCAGTCGCTCAAGCGTCTCGGCACGGACCACGTGGCCATCTACCAGCCGCACAATCCGCGCGTCGACGTACTCATGCAGGACGAGCACTGGGACACGCTGGAGGCGCTGAAGAAGGAGGGCAAGATCCTCTCCTACGGCCCGTCGCTCGGTCCGGCCATCGGCTGGCGTGACGAGGGGATCTACGCGACCGCCGTCCGCCGTGCGCCGCTGACCCAGATGATCTACAACATGCTCGAGCAGGATCCCGGCCGTGAGTTCATCCTGGCCGCCGCCACCGGGCCGTCGTATCCGGCCGTGGCCCAGGCCATGGAAGGGACGGCGCACAAGAAGCTCTGCGCGCCCACTGGCTCCTTCGACTACGGCTTCCGGGCCTGGAAGGCCGATCCCGGTCCGCAGTTCCTCATCCGCGTCACGCACTCCTCGGGGATGCTGGAAGGGAAGTACACGCTCGACACGAAGTTCGACGAGAGCGATCACCGCTCCCACCGCCCGCGGGCCTGGCTCGTGGAGGGCCTGCAGAAAGTCGAACGCCTGGAAGTGCTGCGCCGCCAGCGCGCCGTGACCATCGGCCAGCTCGCCCTGCTCTGGCTCTACGCCCACCCCTGCATCGTCTCGGCCCTGCCGAACATCTACGAAGAGCAGCAGCTCCTGGAGTTCGCCGGTGCCTCCGATTACGCCCCGCTGAACGACGCCGAGATGGAGCAGCTCCACCAGATGTACGAGCGCAACTTCGACATCACGCCGTACCGGGAAGAGGCGGTGACGGCGTAATCGCGTGATCGACGTCCGCAGCGTCACCAAACGGTTCGAATCGCAGACGGTGCTCGACGCGGTCTCGTTGTCCGTTGCCCGAGGAGAGTCCTATGCCCTCCTCGGCGAAAACGGTTCGGGCAAGACGACCCTGCTCAAGTGCGTGGTGGGCCTGTACGCGCCGCTGGAGGGCTCCGTCACCATCGACGGTCTCGATCGCCAGCGCGACCACCTGGCCATCCGGCGCTTCACCGCCTGGCTCGCCGATCAGCCCTACCTCTACCTCCACTTCACGGCCCGCAAGTGGCTGGAGATGGTGGCCGGAATCTACGGCGTCGACGAGGCACGCAGCGCCGCGCAGATCGACGAGCTGCTGACCATCTTCGACCTCCGCAAGCTCGAGAACAAGAAGATCGTCCTCTTCTCGAACGGCCAGTACAAGAAGCTGGCCATCTGCGGGATGCTGATCAGCAACGCCCGGCTGTATGTCATGGACGAACCCTTCACGGGTGAGATCGACCCGCCCGGCGTGGCCGCGTTCAAGGAGATCCTCCGTGAGCTGCGCAAGCGCGACACGACGATTCTCTTCTCCACGCAGATGGTCGACCAGGCCGAGCAGGTTGCCACCCGCATCGGGATTCTCGACCGCGGCCGCATCGCCATGGAAGGAACGGCCGCGGAGCTGAAGGAGCGCTTCGGCGTCGCCACGATGGAAGAGGTCTTCGCACGCGCTACGCGCAAGGACACCGCGGCCACCCAGCGCTATCTCGAGACACTCGGATGCTGAACCGGCGCACGGAACGTGACGCACCCCGGTGGTGGCGGGTCCTGCAGTGGGTCCTGAAAGCACTGCTCGTGACGTATGCGACCGGCGCCATTTTCATGCTGGGATACTCGGGCGGGAAGGCCTACGCATCGCTGTCCGCCGCCGCGCGCGGCGGCGCGTTGCGGATCGCCGGCGGCTTCCTCTTTCTCATGCTTCTGATGCTGTTCACGTCGGCAGCCGGAAGGGACCTTTACCGCAACCCCGACCTTTCGCTCCTCGTGACGATGCCCCTCACCGATCGCCAGCGATTCCACCTGAAGGTGGTCCGGATCGGAAAGGCCGCAGGTGCCTGTGCGGCCTGGCTCCTGGTCTGCTTCGCCGGGTTTGCCGCGCGCCTGCACTGGCCCTGGCGTGCCTACGCGGGCCAGGTTTTGGCCGCGGTGTTGATGATGTCCGTGGTGGTCGGGCTGGCTCTCGTGCTGTCACTCGAACACTGGTTGCGCTCCATCGTTCGCATCGCGCTCTACGCGGGCCTTGCGTATGTTGGTGCAGTGCTGGCCGTTGCGTTGGTCTTGCCGGCGGACGCAATCGCTCGCATCGAACCTCTGCTCAAACTGTTGCGCTGGCCCTTCCTGGCGCACTGGTGGCCCGGAGCCGTCGCTGCCGACCTTGCCCGCTCCATTGCCGCCGGCTCGTGGCTGCCGGCCGCCATTGCCACGGCGAAGCTCGTTCTCATGACCCAGGTCGCGTTTCTCCTCGCGGAAGGATTGGTGACCGTCCGCTACCGGCTGGAGGATGTCCTCCCGGCGTCAGGAGGTGCCTTCGTGCCGCGTGCCGGTGCTCGAGCCGGCGCGCCGAAAGAGGATGCCCTGGCCAAGGCACTGCGCGCCCGATGGCCAACGCGCACCCGCGCCTTGCTGGCCCTCGTCCAGCGCCGCGAGAGCCCGGAGCAGATACGGCCGCGCGCTTTCCGTTTCCTGCGTGGCCTGACCATCGCGATTGTTTTTGCCTGGGTCTGGCGTGCCGCGGCCGTCCACTTCGGCTTTGAACCAATGGTTGCAAACCTCGGCCTGCTCGCCGTCGCCGCGGTCTTCTTCTACTACCTTCTTTACGATCTCCAGCACGCTCCCTATGGGAGCAGCCTGATGGTTGCCGGACGCAGCAACGGCGACGATCCGTTGATCGAGACCTGGCCGGTTGGCATGCGCGAGTTTGTCCGGCTGGTTGCGGCCAATGACCTCGTCACCCTGGCCTGCTACTGCGGTGCGGCCCTGCTGGCCGGGCTCGTCCTGCCGGTGCCCTTCGTTTACACCGCCCTCGCTCTGGCTCTCGTCGCGACGGTCCTCGGTTGCATGAGCCTCACCACGCCGCTGGTGCACGCCATGAGCTATCACACCGACATCCGGCGGCTGCACGGGCCGGTTCCCCGTAACGCAATAGGGAAACCCCGAC
The DNA here is from genome assembly GCA_964650405.1 of uncultured Thermoanaerobaculia bacterium. Taxonomy (GTDB): domain Bacteria; phylum Acidobacteriota; class Thermoanaerobaculia; order Gp7-AA8; family Gp7-AA8; genus CAZYTO01. The sequence continues at coordinate 17,735 of CAZYTO010000097.1, forward strand.
TCTTCGAGGGGATCGAGGTAAAAGGCGTAGGGTTTAGGAAACCCCATACAGAATCGCCTCGCGAAGCTCGCGCTGGACCTTTTCTTCACTCCAGTCCGGATGCCGCATCCTGACCCCAGCCACGAAAATGGCCGAGGCGGCCGCCTGGAGTTCCGCCATGCGATCCAGCTTTTCCGCGGGGGTCATTTTCCGATAAG
>CAZYTO010000098.1:0-17902 GCA_964650405.1 uncultured Thermoanaerobaculia bacterium
AGCCGAGCGGCGTCTCGAGCCCGTCGGTGGCGGTCAGCACGATGGACGTCAGCAGAGCCGCCCCGGCCAGGCTGGAGAGGAAGTGGGAGATCTCGACGATGGGCAGGGGGACGAAGAGGCGGTGCAGCCAGTTGCGCCGGTCGGCCAGCATGGGCGTGGCGCCGGAGAAGAGGAGCACGGCGCCGCCGATGAAGGTGAAGAGCGCGAGGAGCTGGGGGGCGATGCCCGGAGCCCAGCGCCCGAAGATGCGCCAGGCCTTGGCCACACCTTCCCGCTTCTCGATGATCTCGTGCGCGGCCAGGAGCAGCGCGCCGAGCATGAGGGGCAGGAGGTAGTAGATGCCGCGGAAGGCCACGAGCGCGCCCAAGACCTGACCGGCCGACTGGTTGGGCGCGAGGAAGACGAGGATGATGGCCTCGAAGACGCCGAGACCTCCCGGCACGTTCGAGACGACGCCGGCGATCTGCGCCAGGAGAAAGATGCCGAGGAAGTACGGGAAGGTCAGCGTGATGGCGTCGGGGAGGAGGAAGTAAAGCACTCCCGCGGCGATGGTCCAGTCCACGCAGGAGATGGCCACCTGGCCGGCGAAGAGACGGAGCGACGGAAGCTCGAACTCCCACTGCCGCAGGCGTACCGGCTGGCGCCGTACGACGATCCAGATGAAGTAGCCGAGGGCCGGCAGCAGCATGAGGACGCCCAGGATGCGCACCGAGGCGAATGGCAGATGGACCGGCCCGGGCACGGCCGGAGGGGCGATGATGAAGAATGTTCCGCCGAGGATGACGAACCCCAGCCAGAACGAGATGGTGCAGAAGGCGATGACGCGGGCGATCTCGACCGCCGTCAGCCGCCAGGCGTTGTAGAGCCGGTAGCGGATCGACCCACCCACCAGTCCGGAGAGCCCGACGCTGTTGTTGAAGGCGTAGCCGATGAAGGACGCCATGGCGATCTTGGCGTACGGCAGCGGATGGCGGATGTAGCGGAAGGCCAGCGTGTCGTAGCCGGTCATGACCAGGTAGCCGGCGATGGTGAGGAGGATGGCCAGGATGACTTCGTCGCGCGGGAGCCCGCGCAGGAAGACGATGACGTCGTGGAAGTGGTAGCGCGTCAGCGTCTGCTCGAGGATGCGCAGCGAGACCGCGAAGAGCGCCAGGACGAAGACGGGTTTCAGGAAAGGCGCGAGCCTGCGCAAACGATCCACGGCAGGATTCTACAGGGGCGGAGTGCTGAGGCCGGTTACCAGGGGCCGACCGACCAGCCTTGCACCTAACGTCGGGAGGACGGGCTGTGACGGAAGGCTGAAAGGTTGAAAGGCTGAAAGGGCCAGAGGCAGCACGGTCTTCCCTTCCAGCCTTTCAGCCTTCCAGCCTTCATATATTCATCGTCCGATCGGGCCGGACCGACCGGGTCCCCGCTCCCACCCGGTGCACAGTTAGAATGCCCGCCGCCGTGTTCATCACATTCGAAGGGGTCGAGGGGTCGGGTAAGACGACGCAGCTCAGGCGGCTGGCGGAGAGGATGCCCTCGGCCATCGTGACGAAGGAGCCGGGAGGGACGCCGATCGGCGACCGCGTCCGGGCCATCCTGCTCGATCCGCAGTCCACGGGGATGGATGCGACGACGGAGCTTTTCCTCTACGCGGCGTCGCGGCGGCAGCTCGTGTCGGAGCTGATCCGGCCGGCTCTGGCCCGCGGAGAGCTGGTGCTCTGCGACCGCTACACCGACTCGACACTCGCCTACCAGGGCTTCGGACGGCTCTTGCCGTTGGACGAGCTGCGGACGTTGAACGACTGGGCGACCTCACGGCTGGTGCCTGACCTGACCTTGCTTTTCGACCTCCCCGAGGAGGTGGGGCTGCGGCGTGCGCGCTCGCGCAACGACGCCTCGGCGTCCCTGCAGGACGAGAGCCGCTTCGAGGGAGAGGATCTCCGTTTTCATCGCCGCGTCCGAGAAGGCTATCTCTCGCTCGCTGCCTCCGAGCGGAAACGCTGGGCGGTCATCGACGGAGACGGCCCGCCCGGCGAGGTGTTCGAGCGGATGGTGGCGGAGCTGAAGCAGCGAGGACTCGAGGTGCCCTGGTGAGTGCGGCGGAGCTGCTTCTCGATACGGCCCGGCGCGCCGAGCTGCACCACGCCGTGATCCTCCACGGTCCCGCCCCCGACGCCCTGCGCGCCCTGGCGTTGCGCGTGGCGCAGACGCTGAACTGCCTCAACGGGACGACGGGCGACGCCTGCACGGTCTGCACGCGGATCGAGCGGCAGGTGCACCCCGACGTGCACGCGATCGAGGTGGGCGGCGAGCGGAAGATGATCAGCGTGGAGCAGATCCGCGAGGTGGTCACGGCTGCAGGCATGCGGCCCTACGAAGGGCGCAACAAAGTCTTCGTCATCGACCCCGCCGAGGCGCTCTCGCCGGGCGGCTCGAACTCGCTGCTCAAGACGCTCGAGGAGCCGGCGCGCGATACGACCTTCCTGCTCCTGACCCGCTCGCCCGATCTCCTCCTCCCCACCATCCGCTCCCGCTGCCAGATGATCTACCTCGGCGGCAAGGTGCAGCGCGATGCGGCGCTGGAGCGGGCCATCGACGGCGCGCTCTCACGCTTCGCCGCGCAGCGGGATACGGCAGCGTTGCTGGCGCTGGCCGGCGTCGTCGCCGGCGACGAGCATCCGAACGAGGCCATCGCCCTCCTCGGCGAGATGCTCTGCGAGGCGGTCGCCGATGCGCGCCATCCCCTGCCGCCTGACCGCCTCCTGGCGGCAGCCGATGCATGTGTCGAGGCGATCCGCTGGCTGGGAGTGAATGCGGATGCGCGGATGATGGTGGAGGGCGCGCTGGCGCGGCTGGTGGTCTAGCTCGCTGATCGCTGATCGCTGTTCGGTCGCAGGTCGCAGGTCGCAGGTCGCTTATCGCGCCGTTGTCATTGATCGCCCCGCTCGCCGCTCGCCTCACCCGCTCGCCTGTCTTGAATGAACATTCAGTCAGAATCGCGTGACGACACGAAACCCGGGCGTCCGTTCGCACGTATCAAAGGCATGAGACGGCGTGACTTGACCGAACGGTCGTTCTGTAGTAGGTTTTGGTCGTTTCCGAAAGTGCCGCCTATCTCTCGATGAATCAGTGGATTGTCACGTTGCTGTTACATTGAGAAAGTTTTCACAATCTGTGCGATAATTGCGGCGTACTGATGTTGAAGCAAGTGGAACAACGTTACTGGATGGACCGGCGGGATCAGCTTTCTGTTGTACAAGCCTGCCTAGTTGTACTTCCTCTTGAAAGCTTCCTTGAATCTTACCGATCCTAGTTCCCACCCCTGAGCGTTCGCGCCTTCCCCATCCAGTAGATTTCCCATCGACCCCGCCGGAAACGGCGGGGTCGAGCTTTTGTAACCGGTTACTTTCGAGCAGGGCGTTGCGGAATGCCGGGTTGCAGGGCGGGCGAGCGGGAGACGGGGCGAGCGGCGAGCGGGAGTGGGGAGTCCCGAAACCGGCTATCTCGCCACGATGTTCGGCATCGGGGCGAGGGCGTGGGCGAGGCTGATGTGGCCTGCCAGCGTCTCGGCCGGCTCGCCGTTGATCAGAATTCGCACGCGCTTGGCCTCGGGGAAGTTGGCCGTCACGGTCTGGACGACTGAGTAGATGGCCATCAGTTCCTCGTGCGTCCCGGTCCCCCAGCCGCCAGTGAGCGTCGGGCCGCCGAGGTCGACAAAGGCGGTGCCGTCGGGAAGGAGGAACGTGGCCCGGACGGTGGTGTCGGCCGGAAAGAGCGGCGGGAGGGAGGGATTCGTGGAGCCCTTGATCAGCTCGCGCACGACGACCGACATCGCGCCGGCGTGGTTCTCGGGGAGGGCCACATTGCGCGACTCTGGCGCCAGGAGCATCGTCGGCGCCTCGTAGTAGACGACGATGGGACGGACGGCGACCTTGTTCTCGACGTTGAGATTCTGCGTCAGCGGCTTCTGCTTCTGGCAGGCAGCGGCAAGGCACGCCGTCGCCGCGAGCGCGAGGAAGAACCGCGGTCTCACTCCGGCTTCGTCCTGACGGCCGGGACGGCGGTGGTGGTCGTGGCGGGAGCGGCGGTCGACGTCGTGGCCGGAGCGGTCGTAGCCGGAGCCGTGGTGCCAGGGGCGGTGGTGGTGGGCGGCGGCGTGGGGGCGGGCGCCTGGATCACTCCGATGCGCGTCTCGTAGTCGGTCTTGTAGCGCTCGACGGCCGTGGTCAGGGCGCCGACGACCGTGTTCTGGAAGGCGTCGCTCTTGATCCTGGCTTCTTCGTCGGGATTGGTGATGAAGGCCACTTCGACCAGTGCCGCCGGCATGGTGGCGCCGACCAGGACCTTGAACGGCGCCTGCTTCACGCCGCGATTGGTGATGCCGCTGATGCGGTTCATCTCTTCCTGGACGTCTTGGGCGAAGCGGCTGGATTCGTGGACGTACGACTGCTGGGCCAGGTCCCACAGGATGAGCTTCAGATCGCCTTCGCCCGCGGCGGAGCCGTGTGGCGCGGCGTTCTCGGTCTCGGCCGCCTTCTTCGCCAGCTCGTCGCTGGCCTCCTGCGAAAGAAAGTACGTCTCGCTTCCCTTCGCGCCCTTCACCACGGCGGCGTTCATGTGCACGGAGAGGAAGAGGTCGGCCTTGTACTGGTTTGCGATGGCCGTGCGCTGGTCGAGCGAGACGAGCGAGTCGTCGGTGCGGGTCAGGATGACCCGGGCGTGCAGCTTCGTGCTGAGGGCGTCGGCCAGTTTGCGGCAGACGGCCAGGGTGGCGTCCTTCTCCATCAGGCCGGCCGGCCCGATGGCGCCGACCTGTGTCCCGCCGTGGCCCGGATCGATGACGATGGTATGGATGCCCGGCTGCTCCACGGGTCTGGTCACGACGGTGGGCGGCACGACGCCGGGTGCAGGGGCTGCTCCCTTGCGCAGGTCGAGGATGATGCGGAAGGGGTTGTCGAGCTTGTAGGCGTCGCCGAAGACGTCGGGAGCAGTGAGCTGCAGACGGAGGTCATTGGCGGTGAAGGAAGCCTTCAGGACGTTCGGGTCTTCGTACGTCTGCTCGGCGAACGGCGGGCGAATGGGCGTCTTGAAGCGGATGACGTAGGCGCTGGCCTCTTTGACGATGGCGTAGTCGGCCGGCGCGCTGAGGGTGAGGACGGTCTTGGAGATTCCCTCCACGTTGGCCACGGAAAGCTGGACGCCGACGACGGCCTTCTGCATCGGCCGCACACTGAGGACATGGTTGACGATGTCGAACGACGCCTCCTGTTCGGAGGCGCGGGTGAGGAAGCCGTTGAAGAACTGCCACGGCACGAACGGCCGGCCGTCCACGGAGACGGGGGCGATGGGCATCTCGATGAGATCCTCGCGGACCACCGCATACCGCGATTCGGTCCCGAAGACGGCCGTGGTGTTATTGATGGTCACCCTCCAGCCGTTGGAATCCTTCGTCACCGTACCGCCCAGGGCCGTGACCACTTCGTCCGCCGCAAAGAGTGTCTGCGTTCCCTGGTGCGCGATCGACACGGGCTTGTCCCCAGCCGGAGTCCGGAGGGTCGCCTGCTGAGTCGCAGCCTGGGCCAGAAGGAGCGTCGCGAGTACAGCGAGAGAGAGAATCGGGAAAACGCGCTTCATCGACTTCCGTGAATTATAGAGGGTGCCGAGCGCCGAGCGCGTGCGGAGGGCCGAGAGTGCTGAGGGCGCCGAAATGCGCCTGTTGCCGGCCTGCCTGCCGTGCCTCGCCTTTGCGTCAAACTCTGATCCGAATACACTTCGCGCGCAATGAAGAAGCTCCTGGCGCTCCTTCTGCTGTTTGCCGCCTCGTCCCTCGCTGCCGGCCCCGTCATTACGGAGCCGGTGCGGGCGAAACATGCCGTCGTGGCCTCGGTGAGCGAGATCGCATCCCTCGTCGGTGCGGACGTGATGAAGAAGGGCGGCAATGCCATCGATGCGACGGTCGCCGTCGCCTTCGCCCTCCAGGTGGTCTGGCCCGAGGCGGGCAACATCGGCGGCGGCGGCTTCCTGCTCGTGCGGCTGCCGGACGGCACGACCGAGGTCCTCGACTACCGCGAGCGGGCGCCGCTTGGCGCGTCGCACGACATGTATCTCGACAAGGACGGAAACGTCGTGCCGCAACTCTCCACGGTCGGGGCGAAGGCGGTGGGTGTTCCCGGAACCGTGGCCGGGCTGGCTCTGGCCCATGAGAAGTGGGGAAAACTGAAGTGGAGCGAGCTGGTGGAGCCGGCCCGCAAGCTGGCGGCGGAAGGATTCGTCGTCAGCGGCATCCTCGCCAAGCGCATGAACGAGCCGCCAGTGATCGCCAAGCTCGCCAAATTCGAAGAGAGCCGGCGCATCTACCTGCCGAACGGCAAGCCGTTGCAGGGAGGCTCGACGTTCATCCAGCCGGATCTGGCCCGGACGCTGGCCCGCATCCAGAGGGATCCCGGCGACTTCTATCGAGGTAAGACCGCGAAGCTGATTCTCGACGAGATCCGCCGCGGCGGCGGCATCCTGACCGCGAAGGATCTCGCAGAGTACCAACCGACGCTCCGCCAGCCGCTGGCCGGTCATTACCGCGGCTACGAGATCGTGACCATGCCGCCGCCGTCGTCCGGCGGGGTGACCCTCCTCGAAATGCTGCACATGCTGGAGACGAAGAACGTCGCCGCCCTCGGCCACGGCAGCCCGGCCGAGCTGCACCTCCTGCTGGAAGTCGAGCGACGGGCCTACGCCGACCGCGCCAAGTGGCTCGGGGACACCGACTTCGTGAAGGGAGTGCCCGTCAAGGGCCTTGCCGACAGGCGCTATGCGCAGGAGCGAATCGCCGACTTCGATCCCGCCAGCGCCACTCCCAGTGATCGCGCGGGTGCGGGCGACCCGGCGCCGTACGAGTCGCCGCAGACGACGCACTTCACCATCGTCGACCAGAACGGCATGGTGGTCAGCAACACGTACACGCTCAACGACAGTTTCGGCTCAGGCGAAACGGTGAAGGGCGCGGGCTTCCTGCTCAACGACGAGATGGACGACTTCACATCGAAGCCGGGCGTGCCCAACGCCTACCACCTCATCCAGGGGGAGGCCAACGCCATCGCTCCGCGCAAGCGGCCGTTGTCGTCGATGACGCCGACCATCGTCCTCAAGGACGGCAACGTCGTCTTCGCCGCCGGCTCGCCGGGCGGCGGCACCATCATCAACACCGTCCTTCAGGTGATCGTGAACGTCATCGATCACGGGATGAACCTGCAGGAGGCCGTCAACGCGCCGCGCTTTCATCATCAGTGGCTGCCGGACGAGATCTTCTACGAGCCGGGCAGCACGCCGGACGCGCTGCGCGCCGCGCTCGAGAAGATGGGCTATCACTTCCGTCCGAAGCCCGAGGAGATCGGCGATGCACACGGAGTCATGATCGATTCGAAGACAGGGGACCGCCTCGGTGCCTCCGACTGGAGGCGTGGAGGGAAGGCGGTCGGGTTTTGAGAGTGCCGAGTTCCGAGTGCTGAGTGCCGAGAATAAAGGCAGACCTCCCTCGGCACTCGGCGCTCATTAGACAAGGAGACACGGATGGACAAGACCACATTGACGGCGTTCGCCAGGCGCGAACGTGATCTCTTCGAAAAAGCACTGAAGGAGATCGTGGAGATCCCGAGCGTCTCGTCCGAACCGGCGCGCGCGGGCGACATCCGCCGCTGCGCGGACCACGCGGCGGGGCTCATCCGCCTCTTCGGCGGCGAGGCGAAGATCCTGGAGACCAAGGGCAATCCGATCGTTCACGGCCGTTTCTTCGTCGCCAACGACGTGCCGACGGTCACGATCTACAACCACCTCGACGTGCAGCCGGCCTCGCGGGACACCGAGCCGTGGGACAGCGATCCGTTCACTTTCACCAAGCTCGGCGACCGCTACTTCGGGCGCGGCACGACCGACGACAAGGGTCCGGCCCTCACTGCGCTGTGGGGCATCAAGGCCGCCCGCGAGAACGGCGTCCGCATCAACATCAATCTGCTCTGGGAGCTGGAGGAGGAGATCGGCTCCGGCAATTTCGAAGCGGCCATCCGCGACAACGCCAAGCTCATCGCCACGGACTCCGTGCTCGTCTCCGACACCATCTGGGTCTCGCGCCAGCAGCCGGCCTGTCCGGCCGGCCTGCGCGGGCTGCAGGGCTTCGAGCTCGCCCTCGAGACCGGCACCACCGACCAGCACTCCGGCGTCACCGGCGGCGCGGCCCGCAATCCCATCGGCGAGCTGATGAAGCTCGTGTCCGAGATGTACGACGCCACCACCGGCAAGGTGAAGATCAAGGGCTTCTACGACGACGTCGAGCCGCCGTCGAAGCGCGAGCTGAACGAGTTCCGCGATTCCGGCTTCACCGTCAAGAAGTTCAAGAAGGACCACCTCTTCAAGTCCATCCGCACCGAGGAGCCGGTGGACGTCATGAAGCGCATCTGGGCCATGCCCACCTTCGAGATCCACGGCGTCACCGGCGGCTACCAGGGGCCGGGGATCAAGACCATCATTCCGCCGCGCGCCTCGGTGAAAGTCTCCTGCCGCCTCGTAGTGCACCAGGACCCCCGCAAGATCATGAAGCTCATCCGCGACTTCGTGAAGCAGCGCAACGCCGACGTGAAGATCGTGGGCGAGGCGGCCATGCTGCCGTACATGGGCCCGACCACGGGACCGCTGGCCGACGCCGTGAAGTCGGCCATGAAGTTCGCCTTCGGACGCGAGCCGGTGTTCGTGCGTGAGGGTGGCTCCATCGGCGCCGTCGTCTCGATGGAGAAGATCCTCAGGTGCCCGGTCATGTTCCTCGGACTGTCTCTGCCGGAGCACGGCTATCACGCCCCGAACGAGAACTACGACTGGCAGCAGGCCAGCGGCGGGATGGTGGCGTTCGCGAAGTACTTCGGGGAGCTTTCCACACTTTGAGCTAGACGATCCTTTGGATTGCAACGTATCGTTTCATGACCCTCGGATAGGTAACGTGGGCCGGCGCGTGCCGGCCCCCTGTTTTTCGACGGCCTCCGACACCTGGAACTTCACGAGCGAGGGGTTCTTCCTGACGGACACCCGTAGCGACCGCACCATTGAAGCCGTGGTGCTCGATGGCGTCATGACGCTTCGCGCCCACGCTCCCGATGGCACGCTACTGATGAGCGGCTCGCTCCTCGAAGCGGAATCCGGGCATTTCTCCGGCCCGATGGGGACGACGACCGGCGGGTGCTCTTCCGGGATGGTCTGGCTGGACGTCTACCGCCAGTAGCTTCGAAAACGGCTCGCGAAACTCGAGGCCGGGCGATCCGCCCGGCCTCTTTTCTCTTCAAATGGTGGAAAATTGTGGACAGTAGTGGAGAATAGTGGTAGAAACGACCTCCAAACACTTAGAAATTGAAGCGTAACGGGTGTCGGGCGGGATCTACTAATTGTGGAAATCAATGTCTTGATGGGGCACGCCCCCGCGACGGTCGACGAAAAGGGTCGCCTCAAGATCCCGACGAATTTCCGCAAGGTCATTGAAGACAAGTACGGTCCCGACTGCTTCATCACGTCAACTGACTGCGAACGGGCGGTCGTCTACCCCATGCCGGTCTGGCTCGACTTCCAGGGCCGCCTCTCGAAGGTTCCCTCCACCTCGGCCGCGAAGGCCAAGCTGCTGGAGCGGGTGAACTACTTCGGCCAGGTGGGCTCGATGGATGGCCAGGGCCGGGTCCTGATTCCGGCGGTCCTGCGCAAAGAGGCAGCCATCGCCGAGGACGTCGTCGTCATCGGGAACCAGGATCACCTCATCGTCTGGAACGAAGATCGGATCCAGAAGCGGATGAGCGACACGCCGATGTCGGCGGAAGACTGGAAAGAATTGGAGTTACACGGAGTCTGACGGTGAGTGAGTTGAGTTGCTGAGTTGCCGGGTTGCTGAGTTGCTGGGGGACGGGAAGACCGGAAACCGCAGCAACCCAGCGTAGCCCAGCAACCCAAATGCACGAACCTGTTCTTTTAAACGAAGTCGTCGAATACCTCCGGCCGGCCCGTGAGCACGGGACGGTGGTGGATGCGACGGTCGGTCTCGGCGGGCACGCGGAGGCGCTGCTTTCGCGGTATCCGTCGATCCGGCTGCTGGCCATCGACCGCGACCCGCGCGCTCTCGCCCTGGCGAGGGAGCGACTCGAGCCGTTCGGAGACCGCGTGACGTTCGCTGAGGGGCGCCACGAGAAGCTCATTGACATCCTCGGACAGTCACAGACGACGGGAGTCACCGCTCTGCTGGCCGATCTCGGTGTGTCGTCGATGCAGCTCGACGATGCGGAACGCGGCTTTTCATTCCGCTTCGACGCGCCGCTGGACATGCGCATGGGGCCGGACAGCCGTTCCGCGGCGGAGCTCGTGAACACGCTCGATGAGGGTGAGCTGGCGCGCATCCTCCGCGACTACGGCGAAGAGCCGCTGGCGCGGCGGATCGCCCGGGCCATCGTCGAGCGCCGGGCCGAAGGGCCGATCGAGACGACGGTCCGGCTCGCGGAGGTCGTGCGCGGCGTCAAGCGCGCGAAACCTCACGAGATCGACCCGGCCACGCTTACGTTTCAGGCCATTCGCATCGCCGCAAACGAGGAACTGGTCGGGCTCGAGCGCTTCATCGACGCCGCCGCCGGCGTCCTCGAGACGGGGGCTCGGCTCGCCGTCATCAGCTTTCACTCGCTGGAGGATCGCATCGTCAAGCGCGCCCTCCGCCGGCTGGAAGGAGAGTGCACCTGCCCGCCCGGTCTGCCCGTCTGCGTCTGCGGCCGGCAGCAGGTGGTGGAGATCCTGACGTCCCGTCCCGTGACGGCGTCCGAGGAGGAATTGAATCGGAACCCTCGGGCGCGCAGCGCCAAGCTGCGCGTCGCAGAGAAGGTTTGAATCGCAGATTCGCTTATTCGCTGAGTCGTTTATTCGCAGACTGAAGCGATCAGCGATCAGCGATCAGCGAACAGCGAGACCAAGTCCGGTAGCAAGGGTGAAGGTTGGGGAAGGGTTGGGTGTGTGTGCGGGGACGGTGACTCGGGAGGGGTGGAGCGTGGAGCGTGGGTGCGTGTGGATGGTCGTCGGAGCCGTGCTTGTAGGCAGATCTTCACCCTTGTTTCCTGACTTGGCGGGCGGCCGTCATGTACGCACAGAAGAAGATCATCGAGAATGTCCACATCGTCCGGGAGCGCGATCGCAGGCGCTTCCGTGAGCTGTTGGCTGTCCTCGGACTCGGTCTTCCCATCGGCCTCTTTCTCCTGCTCTTCACGTGGCAGAACCTCGAGGTCATCCGCCTCGGACATGAGGCGACGAACCTGCAGAAGCAGCGCAAGGACATCGAGGACGCGAACAAGGCCCTGCAGCTCGAGCGCGACCGCCTGACCGCGCTCGACGCCGTGGAGAAGAAGGCCAGCGCTCTCGGATTCGAAGCGACCGACCCCCGCAACGTCGTGACCATCGAGCGCGGCGCCGCTCCCGCCAGTGGGGAAGTCGCTGGTGCGGCAACGTCGCCCGCGCCCGAGTCCCCCGCTCGCCGCTCGCTGGCTACCGCTCGCCCGTCATCGCCCGCCGCTCGCCCGTCATCGTCTCCCGTTCGCCGCTCGCCGTCAGCCGCCGCTCCCCCGGTGTCCCGATGAGCCTCAACCACCGCCGTCTCCTGCAACTCTTTGCCTTCCTCGCCGCGTGGGCCGTCGTCGTCGTGGTGCGGCTGGTGCAGGTGCAACTCATCCGGCACGACTACTACATCAACAAGGCCCAGAGGCAGCAGGAGCGGACGCTGGCCCTCACTCCCATGCGCGGGACGATTCTCGACCGGCGCGAGCGCGTGCTTGCGGAGAGCGTCTCGGCCGAGTCGATCTACGCCGATCCGCAGTCCGTCGGCGACCGCAAGCGGACGGCGAAGGCCCTGGCCGCAGTGCTGGGGGATGACCCGAAGGACGTCGCCGAAAAGCTCGGCTCGAATGCCGGCTTCGTCTGGATCGCCCGGCAACTGCCCCTCGAGCACACGGCCGAGGTGAAGAAGCTCAAGCTCCCCGGCATCTACTTTCTCGACGAGCACCGCCGCTCCTATCCGCGCGGCACGCTGGCTGCGAACGTCGTCGGCTACGCCGGCCTCGACGGCGAGGGCCTGGCCGGCATCGAGCACTCCCTCGACAACTACGTGCGCGGCAAGGCCGGCAAGGTCACGCTCCTGCGCGATGCGCGCCGCGGGATGTACCTCGTCGGCGGTGAAGGCGCGAACCGTCCCATCGACGGCAACGACGTCGTCCTGACCATCGACTCCGTCGTGCAGTTCATCGCCGAGCGCGCCCTCCAGAAGGCCGTCGACAAGTATCACGCCGCCGGCGGCTCGGTCATCGTCATGGATCCCGTCGACGGCTCGATCCTGGCCATGGCCTCGACGCCTACGTTCGATCCGAACCATTTCGGAGACTTCCCGCCGGCCGCCTGGAAGAACCGGAGCGTGCAGGACTACTACGAGCCCGGTTCCACCTTCAAGGTCATCACCGCCTCGGCGGGACTCGAGGAAGGAGTCGTCACGCCCTCGCAGATACTCGACTGCGCGAACGGCGCGCTCCCGGTGGGGAACGTCGTCATCCACGAGCACGGGCACAACCGCTACGGCCTCCTGTCGTTCGAAGACGTGATGGTGCACTCCTCGAACATCGGCGCCGTGCGGGTGGGCGTGGCGGTCGGGCCCGATCGTTTCTATCGCTGGATCCGCCACTTCGGATTCGGCGAGCGCACGGGCATCCCCCTGCCCGGTGAATCGCCCGGCCTGCTGCGGCACGTCGACCGCTGGTCCGCGCTCTCGAACGCCATGATCTCGTTCGGCCAGGAGATCGGCGTGACGCCGCTGCAGCTCGTCAGCGCCGTCGCGGCCGTGGCGAACAGCGGCGTGCGAGTCGCCCCGCGGATCGTCGACCGCGTCATCGACGCCAGAGGTGCCATCGTCTACCAGCCGCCTAAGCCGGTGCCGGAGCGCGTCATGTCGGATCGGACGGCGGCCATCCTCAACGAGATCCTCAAGGCCGTGGTGGCGCGTGGTACCGGGCAGCCGGCCGCGCTGGCCGAGCACGTCGTGGCAGGGAAGACCGGCACGGCGCAGAAGGCCGAGCGCGGCATCTACGCGCCCGACAAGTTCGTGGCGTCGTTCGTCGGCTACGTTCCCGCCGACCGGCCTCGTCTCGTCATCCTGGCTGTCGTCGACGAGCCGAAGAACGCCCAATACGGCGGCACGGTGGCCGCGCCCGTCTTCAAAGAGATCGCGGAATCGACGCTGCGCTACCTCGCCGTCCCGGCCTCATTGCCGACGCGGACGCTCGGCGTCGGGCCGGTGCAACTGGCCGCATTTTCGCAAGAGCAGGGACCGAACGAGCCTTTGGCGGGTGGTGCGCAGCCGGATGCTTCCGATCCTCCCGTCAGCCGCGTGCCGCTCGCCACGGGCTCGCCGGTTCCTGACTTGCGCGGCCTCGATCTGCGTGCGGCTGTGGCCCGCGCGGTGGCGGATGGGATGGCGGTGCGGGTGGTGGGAAGCGGCGTGGTCCGGACCCAGAACCCTGAACCCGGCGGAGCCTTGCCTCAGAACCGAGAGCTGATCCTCCATCTCACCGAGGGCGTGCGATGAAACTGCACGACCTCCTGCGGAACGTCGACATCGTTGTCGTCCACGGCAGCGAAGAGCTCGACGTCCCGGCCGTCGTGAGCGATTCGAGATTGGCCACGCGCGGCTCGCTGTTTGTCGCCGTGCCGGGACTGCAGCAGGACGGCGCGAAGTTTGTCCAGAGCGCCATCGAAAAAGGCGCAACGGTGATCGTCACCGAACAGGCCAACGGACAACGGCCAACGAACAACGAACAACGAACAACGGTCGTCGTGAGCGATGCGCGCGCCGCGCTGGCCCTCCTCGCCGCCAACTTCTACGGCAACCCGGCCGGCAGGCTTTCGCTCATCGGCGTCACCGGCACCTCCGGGAAGACGACCACGACCCGCATGGTCGAGTCGATCTTCGACGCCGGTCACGAGCCGGTGGGCCTCATCGGGACGATCGAATACCGCGCCGGCGACGAGCGCCTCGTGGCCGACCGCACCACGCCCGACGCCGTCGTCCTGCAGCAGTGGTTCGCCAGGATGGTCGATGCGGGCGTGCGCCACGCGGTGATGGAAGTCTCCTCGCACGCCCTGGCCCTGAAGCGCACGTACGGCGTGCCCTTCACCGCCGCCGTGTTCACGAACCTCTCCCGCGACCACTTCGACTTCCACAAGGACTTCGAGGACTACTTCGCGGCGAAGAAGATCCTCTTCACCCAGATCCCGGACGCGTCGCGCGCGGTGGTCAACGCCGACGACGAGTACGGGCGACGCCTCATCGCGGAGCTCGGCGGCAGCGTCCTCACGTTCGGCCGCGAGGGCGCGATCCGCCCGGCAGGCGATTTCGAGATCTCCACGCGCGGCCTGCACGGCACGCTGCACACGCCGCACGGGGACATCCGCATCGAGTCGCCGCTCCTCGGCGCGCCGAATCTCTCGAACTGGATGGCCGCCGCCGGCGCCGCGCTCGTGGCCGGAATCGGCCGCGAACAGATCGAAACCGGTGTCCGGGCCCTGCGCACCGTGCGCGGCCGATTCGAGCGAGTCGATTCCTCCGGCCAGGGTCCCACCGTCATCGTCGACTACGCCCACAAGCCGGACGCGCTGGAGAAGCTGCTGCACGCCGTGCGCGACCTGGCCGGCAGCCGGCGGCTCATCGTCGTCTTCGGCTGCGGCGGGGACCGCGACAAGGGCAAGCGCCCGCAGATGGGGGCCATCGCGGCGCGCCTGGCCGACCAGGTCGTGCTCACCAGCGACAACCCGCGCAGCGAGGAGCCGCAGCGCATCATCGACGAGATCGCGGCGGGCATCACCGGCGGCGCGAACGTCACCCAGATTGCCGACCGCCGGGAGGCCATCGCCCAGGTCATCGACGGCGCGCCGGACGAGAGCGTGGTCGTCATTGCCGGCAAAGGCCATGAGGCCTACCAGGTCATCCGCGATCAGGTCGTGCATTTCGACGATCGCGAAGAGGCGGAGCTTGCCTTGTTAAAGCGCCACGAAAAAGCAGTTACGAAATCATCGTGAAATTCATGTTGGAATTCGACACGAAATCGCTTATTGTTGCGGCGCGCGAAGCAGGGTGGTCTCTCCCGGCTTCGCCGGTCAGCTTTCGGGTGGATGGTTGGTTGGGGATCGCCGGGCAGCTTCGGGGGAAGGGCGGCGATCGAAGCGCGGCGGAGCCGGGAGAGGGCGCGCGCTCGCGCGAAGGCTGGAAGGCTGAAAGGCTGAAAGGAAATCTGTACACAGCCTTTGGCCCTTCCAGCCTTTCAGCCTTTCAGCCTTCCTCCGCGACCCGTTCTCCCGACGTTAAGCGCAAAGTCCGATACCGCGCCCAGGAGGTCCCGTGCCCACGCTGAACTTCGCCCAGCTCGCCGGGATGACCGGCGGCGAGGTTCTCCGGCATCCCGAGCTGCGGACCTTCTCCGTCGTGATCGACTCGCGCGAGGCGAAGCCGGGCTCTGTCTTCTTCGCCATCAAAGGCGAGCGCCTCGATGGCCACCAGTTCGTCGCTGCGGCGCTGGAGAAGGCGGAGGGCGCGGTGGTCTCGCAGGTGCCGGAGGACGTTCCGCCGGGCAAGGGTCTGGTGCGCGTGGCTGACACGACCGTCGCGCTCCAGGAACTGGCGCGCCAGATCCGGCTGCGGTTTCCGTTCACGCTGATCGCCGTCACCGGCTCGGCGGGGAAGACCACGACCAAGGAAATGATCGCCACGCTCGTGGCCACCGAGCGGCGGACGTTCAAGTCGTGGGGGAACTTCAACAACCTCATCGGCTGCCCGCTCTGTATCGACAACACTCCCGATGATGCCGAAGTCGTCGTCAGCGAGATGGGGATGAACCACAAGGGCGAGATTGCGCAGCTCGCAGGCCTCACCCGCCCCGACGTCGGCGTCTATACGAACATCGGGCCGGTGCACATCGAGTTCTTCGGCACCGTGGAAAAGATCGCCGAGGCCAAGAAGGAGCTGCTGGAGAACGTGAGGCCGGAGGGCGCGATCGTCGTCAACAACGACAACGAGCACGTCGTGCGCATCGCCCGCGACTTCGCGGGCCGCAAGGTCACCTACGGCATCGATCACCCGGCGGATTTCCAGGCGTCGAACATCCGGGAGCGGGGACTGCTCGGGTCCTCGTTCGACGCCGGCGGGCACTCCTTCCAGCTCACCCTTCCCGGGCGCCATAACCTCGAGAACCTCCTGGCCGCGATCGCCGCGGCGCGCGCCATCGGCATCTCCTGGGAGGGCATCGAGCGCGGCGTCCGCGAGCTCAAGCCCGCCTACCACCGCGGCGTCATCGTTCCCGCGGACGGCGCAACGATCTACGACGACACCTACAACTCGAATCCGTACGCCGTCACGCGCGCCCTCGAGCTGCTCCGCCAGGCCGACGTCCGCGGCCGCCGCATCGCCGTCCTCGGCGACATGCTGGAGCTGGGCGAGCGCGAGCTGGCGTACCACTACGAGACCGGCCGGGCCATCCCGCCTGGCATCGACGTCGTCGTCGGCGTGGGGACGCGCAGTGTGGCACTGCTCGACGGCGCGCGGCACGCCGGCTTCACCGAAGAGAAGCTGCACCACTTCGCCGGCGCAGAAAGTGCCGCGACGTTCCTGAAGACCTTCCTGCGTCCCGGCGACCTCGTCCTCATCAAGGCCTCGCGCGGCATCGGTCTCGATCGCATCGTCACCGCGTTGACCGCCGCCGATCCCCGACACCCGGCAACCGACATCCTCACTGAGGAGGCGTGCCACTGATGCTGTACTACCTCCTCTTCCAGCTGCGGAACTCCTTCTCGGTGCTGAATGTCTTCCGCTACATCACCTTCCGCACGGCCATCGCTGCGCTCACGGCCCTCATCATCTCCTTCACCCTCGGTCCGTGGCTCATCGAGCGGATGCGCGCCATCAAGCTCGGACAGTTCATCCGCGATGAAGGGCCGAAGTCGCACCAGCAGAAGGCGGGCACGCCCACCATGGGCGGCATCCTCATCAACGTCGCCATCCTCGTGCCGACGGTGCTCTGGGCCGACCTCACCAATCCGTACATCTGGATCGTCCTCTTCGTCACCTTCGCCTACGCCACCATCGGCTTCATCGACGACTACCGCAAGCTGGCAAAGAAGCGGAACCTCGGCCTGACGGCGAAAGAGAAGTTCTCCATGCAGTTCGGCGTGGCCCTGGCGGCCGGCCTGGCCGTGGCCATGCTGCCGTCCATTCACAACAACTTCTCGACCGTTCTCACCTTCCCGTTCCTCAAGCCGGAGCTGTTCAAGCTCAACCTCCACCTCTTCTATGTCCCGTTCATCATGATCGTCATGGTCGGCTGCTCGAATGCGGTCAACCTGACGGACGGACTGGACGGCCTGGCCATCGGCTCCACCCTCATCGCCGCCGTGACCTACACGGTGCTCACGTACGCGGCCGGCAACGCGCGCATCGCCGAATACCTCCGCATCGCCTGGGTGCCGCAGACGGGGGAGCTGGCCGTCTTCTGCGGGGCCATGGTCGGGGCCTCGCTCGGCTTCCTCTGGTTCAACGCGCACCCGGCCGAGATCTTCATGGGCGACGTCGGCTCGCTGGCGCTGGGCGGTGCCATCGGCTGCATCGCCGTGATGATCAAGCAGGAAGTGCTGCTCGTCCTCGTCGGCGGCCTGTTCGTCATCGAGGCCGGCTCGGTGATCATCCAGGTCACCTCGTTCAAGCTCACCGGCCGCCGCGTCTTCAAGATGTCCCCCATCCACCACCACTTCGAGCTCTCGGGGTGGCGCGAGACGAAGGTCGTGGTCCGCTTCTGGATCATCGCCATCATCTTCGCGCTGCTTGGCCTGGCCA
>CAZYTO010000099.1:0-9336 GCA_964650405.1 uncultured Thermoanaerobaculia bacterium
ACCATGCGCCGTTTCACTCAGGTCCTCACCCTGCTCGCGGCGGGATTGCTTGCCGTGGCGACGCCGCAGCATCGCGGAACGTCGCAGAAGTCCGAGACGTCGAGTGCCCCAACCCAAAAGACGGCCCCGGCGAACGGCACGAAGGCCGCGGAGGAATCCACCTCCCCCGCTCCCATCACCATGTCCGACGCGGACGGGCAGGAGCTGGTGCTCGAGGACCTCTCGGCGCGCACGGCCATCCAGGGGATGCTGTCGCTGACGGAGCTGGAGCTGCGGTTCCGCAATCCGAAGGCCAAGCGCGTGGAGGGGCGTTTCTCCTGCACGCTGCCGGCCAGCGCGGCCATCTCCCGTTTCGCCAAGGAAGTGAACGGCCAGCTCATGGAAGGCGAAGTGGTGGAGCGGCTGCGCGCCAACCAGGTCTACGAACAGTTCCTCCACCAGATGCGCGATCCGGCCCTGCTGGAACAGGACCAGGGCAATCGCTTCTCGGCGCGCATCTTCCCCATCGAGGCCAACGCCACGACGCGGCTGGTGCTCTCCTACTCGATGGTCCTGCCCATGGAAGGCGGCGTGCGGCGGTATTCGCTCCCGCTGCGGGGCATGCCGTCGATGAAGCACTTCACCTTCCGCGCCTTCGTCACGGCCCTGGCCGGTGAGGAAGGGCCAGGCGCGGCGACGTCGGACGTCAGCGGGATCGCCGGCGCGTCCCACAGCACGGCGGACGTGATCTCGATGGACGAGACCGACTACACGCCGGCCCGCGACATCGAGCTGACCTGGCATCCCTCCGCCTCCGCGTCGCGGCTGCGTGTGATGAAGGCGGGCGAGTTCTACGTCGCGTCGTACCGCCCGGAGACCGTCCAGACCTCGCAGATCACCGCGCCGCATGCCTGGACGCTCTACGTCGACACGTCCGCATCGTCTGCCGAGGGAGCGGAACATCGCATTCACGCCATCGAGACCCTGCTGGCGTCGCTGCCGGCGACCGACAGCGTGCACCTCGTCGCCTTCGACCAGGAGATCGTGACCCTGGGCAGCGGCACGGCCGCGGAACTCTCGCGCTCCTCCGCGGCGCTCCTGCGGGCCCGCCTCTTCCTCGGCGGCACGGACCTCACGGCGCTCTTCGCCCACATCGCCGGGAACGCCGACCCGAACCGCGCCGTGGTGGTGGCCAGCGACCTCGTGGCCACGCTCGGCGACACGGACCGGCACGGTCTCGCCGAGGCCATCAAGAACATTCCGCCGCGAACCATTGTCCATGCCCTCATCCTCGGCAGCCGCCAGGACGCAGCCACGGCCAAGGCCCTGACCGCCGGCCGCGGACGCATCGTGACGATTCCCTTCACCGACACGATGGACGAGCGGGCCCGCACCGCCGCCGAGACGCTGGCCAAGCCGCTCGGTGCCTCGTTCGAGGCAGCGGACCGCGGCGCGCAGTGGGTCTATCCCGCGCACGCCGACGACGTGCAGCGCGGCGACGAGATCATCACCTTCGGCCGCATCAAACCGGGCTCCGAGCCGGCGCTGCGCTTCGGCAATGCCGCCGCGGGCACGCAGACGTACTCGGAATCGCTGGCCTCCGGCGCCTTCGCACCCCTCTTGGAGCGCGAGGCCTATCGCGCCTACCTGGCCTACCTCGGCGAGCGCGAGGCCGATGAGCCGTCGGACGCCGTGCGCGAGGCGCTGGCCACGGAACAGGTGAAGATCAGCATCGAGCGGCGCGTGGTCATCCCGCGCACGACCATGCTCGTCCTGGAGTCGGAGTGGGACTACCAGCGCTTCGGCCTCGAGCGCCGCGCCCTGGCTTCCATCCTCACCATCGACGCAGGCGGCATCGGCCTCATGGACCGCCACATGGCGGGCATCCCGCAACCGCCGGCCACGGTGGTGCCGGTGCAGAAGGAATTTTTGGCGCGGGCGAAACCGGCGACGAAGGCTGCGCCGGGCGAGGCGAAGCAGGCCGCCGGGAAAGATGACGAGAAGAGCGGCGCGCTCGGCGGCGTTGTCGGCGGTGTCGTAGGTGGCGTGGTGGGCGGCGTGACGGCCCCCCCGGCAGGTAATGAACGCGGAACGCTCGACTACGACGCCTCAGGGTCGAGCAATGGATCGCCGGGGGGCCGCAACGCGCCGGCGGCGCCGTCCGATGCCATCAATGTGTTCCGTGCGGACGGCGTGAACATCACGGACCAGGTCGCACAACGGCAGGGTGTGGTGGAATCGATCACTGTCACCATGGAGGCTCCGCTGCTGCAGCGGGCGAATCCCAATGCCGCGCCACCGCCGCCTCCATCGCCTGAGCCGCCACGGCCGGCACCCCAGCCTACAACGGCACCGACTGCGCCGGCCCCGACGCAAGCGGCGTCCGCACCGGCGTCCGAGCACTCGAGGGAACCCATCACCCAACGGCGCGAGACACAGGTCGTCGAGGGCCGGCCGAGCGTCAACTGGACGAAAGGCGACGTGGCGACGGCCGGCGAGGTGAAGGCGCTCACGGAAAAGCTGAACGCCGATCCCCACGACCGCACGACGTACAACCGCCTCTCCGATGTGCTGATGCAGCGCGGGGACTGGACGGCCGTGCGGGCGCTGGCGCTGCAGTGGCAGCCGTACGATCCGGAGAACCCGCAGGTCTACGAGATCCTCGGCATCGCCGACGAGCACCTCGGCAAGACAGCGGAAGCGGCACGCGCCGACGCCTCCCTGATCGAGATCGCCCCGGCCAAGACGGAGCTGCTGCAGCGCGCCGGCCTGTTGCTCCTCCGCACGCACCACGCGAACCTGGCCGAGGCGCCGCTGCGCAGGGCGCTGGAACTGCGGCCGGACCGCGTCAACAGCTACCGCCACCTGGCCCTCCTGCTCTGGCAGGACGGACGGCCCGATGAAGCGGCGCGCATCCTGGAGTCGGCCACGCGCCAGCAGTTCCCGCGCTGGTACGGCGACGCCCAGCGGGTAGTGCGCGAGGAGCTCGGCTACGTCTACCGCGCCCTGCTGGAGAAGGAGCCGAAGCGCCGCAACGAGATCGAAACGCGGGCCCGCGACTACAACGTCAACCTGGCCCGGAAGGACGCCCTGCGCATCACCCTGGCCTGGGAGACCGACGCGAACGACGTCGACCTGCACGTCGTCGATCCCAACGGTGAGGAGTGCTACTACTCGCACAAGAACAACGAGTCCGGCCTCGAGCTGTACGAGGACATCACCCAGGGCCTCGGTCCCGAAGTCGTCCGCACGTCGGAGCTGCTCAAGGGTACCTACCACGTCGGCGTGAACTACTTCTCCGCCGGCCCGATGGGCGTGAGCCGCGGCATCGTGGTCATCCTCCGCGGCAACGAGGTCAGCATCCTCCCCTTCCGCCTCGTGGAAGGCGGGAAGCAGGACATGCGGAAGGTGGCGGAGGTGGTGGTTCGGTAGGCGCAGTTCATCCTGAGCGCGGGTGGCGGGTTGGGTGGGAGCGAAGGATCAAATCGTGGCGTGGCAGGCAGGTTCAGGACGCAGCGGGGAGGCATGGAGGCGGCGGAGAAAGACGACTTCGCGGGGATGAACGAGGAGTGGCTGCGCTGGTTTCCTGTCGATCCGCCGGCGCGGCAGGGGGCGAAGCTTCCGGTGCGCATCCCGGGGCTCAAAGTGTCGATCGCCGCCATCGCCGAGGCGTGAGCGGGGAGTGGTTAGTGGTTAGTGGTTCGCGAACAGCGATCGCGCGATCGCGTCCGCGACTTCTCCCACGCGGTCATGGTGCTGGTCGTTGAAGTTCATCACGACCGCCACCGAGATCTGCTCCTCGGGGAACCAGAGGAGACGACTCGTGAAGCCGGGTTGCCCGCCGCTGTGCCACACCCGTACGCGGCCTTCGAACGTGTCGATGATCAATCCGTATCCGTAGTCCTCGCCCGGAAGCGCCGAATAAACACGATCGCCGGTCATCCGCGTTTACAGCGGCGAGGCGGCGAGCGAGGTGGTCCAGTTCACGAGATCCAGGGCCGTCGAGCAGATCGAGCCGTTGGCGTAGAGGAGCGACGGATCCACGACGCTGTCGAGCGTGACCGACCCTTGCGGACTGACGGTGTATCCGCGCGGCGGGAGAGCCGTTTCCCCGGAGAAGGTCGTGCTGCGGAGACCCATCGGCGTGAGGAACGTGTCGTGAAGATACTGCTCGTACGTCTGCCCGGACGCGCGCTCGATGATCATGCCGAGCAGGTAGTAGCCGGAGTTGCTGTAGTCGAAGCGCGAGCCCGCCGGAAACAGCGGCCCGTCTCCCGTGATCATGGCCAGGATCTCCTGCCGCGTCTTGGTAACACCGGACGCCGCAAGAAGCCGGTCAATCCGGCCCCGCAGACGCCCGCTCCGGTGACCGGCACCGACACCATGCCGGCGCCGCCGCTTCGAAGCAGTAACCGTGATGGGTGTGGACGGGGCGCGAGCACTGCGCGCGCCCCGTCATTTTCCTATGTCGCTGCTCGCTGTTCGCTGCTCGCGGCTTGTGGTTTCGCGGGGGCGGCGTAGGGCACGGCCGCGCCGTGCCGAACCCCGGTGGGGGTGGCTCCCGTCCGCTGTACACTTCCCCATCGGACCAAGGATCCTCATCACCGGTGCTTCCGGCTTCATCGGAGGACAGCTCTTCGAGCGCGTCCGGGCGATGGGATGGCGTGCGACGGGTATCGGGCGGCGGGAACTGACGCGCGACGGGTATGTCCGGCACGACCTGACGCGGCCACTGCCGGAATTCGACGAGCCGTTCGACGTGGTCGTGCACGCGGCGGCGCGGTCATCGCCGTCGGGATCGCGGCGGGAGTTCGAGCGGCAGAACGTCGAGGCCACGCAGCATGTGATCGACTGGTGTGAAGGTCACGGGCGACCGCGGCTGGTCTTCATTTCGTCGTCGAGCGTCTACTACCGGCCCGGCCATCAAACGGGAATCACCGAGGAGACGCCGCTGCCGGAGAAGGCGGTGAACCACTATGCGGCCACGAAGCAGCTCGCCGAGCGGCGGGTGAAGGGGTATGGCGGCAAGTGGGTCATCCTGCGGCCGCGCGCCGTCTTCGGGCCGCACGACACGGTCCTCCTGCCGCGCATCCTGGCGGCGGCGCGGGCCGGACGGCTGCCGCGCCTCATCTCGCCCGACGGCCCGGCGGTGGGCGACGTGATCTACATCGACAACCTCGTCGACTGCATCGTGCATGCTGCCGAGGCGAAGGCGATCGACGGCTGCTTCAACCTGACCAACGCCGAGCCGGTGGAGATCCAGAGCTTCCTCTTCGACCTCTTCCAACGCCTGGGCATTCCTGAGCCGCGGCGGCGCGTGTCGGTCCGCACGGCCATGTTTGCGGCGGGGGCGCTGGAGCTGGTGCACGCGCTCTTTTTCCCGCAGCGGGAGCCATCCATCACCCGTTTCGGCATCCATGTCTTTGCGTACTCCAAGACGTTCGACGTGTCGAAGATGCTGACGACGATGGGCAAGCCGCGCGTATCACTGGCCGAGGGAGTGGAGCGGACGGTGGAATGGCTGCGGGGAAGCGCGTCATGAGCGTGACGGGATTCGTTGCACTATCGCTCTACGTGGCCATCCTGGTCACGAAGCTGGTGCTGGCGCGGCGGTACCTGGCAACGGACAACGGCGGTGAACCGGGGTTCGGCGATGTGACAGTGATGCAACCCATCCTCGGCGGCGATCCGGCTCTTGGCGAGACGCTGCGGCGCAATCTCGAGCAGGTGGATGCGCGCTTCCTGTGGCTCGTCGATGACGACGACGCGGAGGGACAGCGGGTCACCGGGGAGATCGCGGCATCGAATGCGCGTGTGGCCATCTTGCGCTGCCCGCCCGTGAGCGCGAATGAGAACCCGAAGACGGTGAAGCTCCAGCGAGGACTGGAGACTGTCGAAACCACCTACGTGGCCGTCCTGGACGACGACACGATCCTCCCGCCGGGGCACCTCGACCGGGCGGTGGTCGCGCTGGAGTCCTGCACGCTCTACACGGGCCTGCCGTGCTACCTGCCCGGCACGAGCTTCTGGTCGTCGCTCGTCACGCACTTTGTCAACAACAACAGCGCGCTGACGTACCTCCCGCTCCTGCCGCTCATCGGGCCGCTGACGATCAACGGCATGTTCTACGTCATGCGCACCGGCGAGCTGCGGGCCATGGGCGGCTTCGCGCCGATCACGAGGCAGCTCTGCGACGACTATGCGCTGGCAAAGCTGGTGAGGACGCACGGCGGCACGATCCACCAGGGCAGCACGCGGCAGTACCTGCGCACGACCGTGCCGTCGATGGGGCAGTACATCCGGCTGATGCACCGCTGGTTCCTCTTCGCCAACGAGCTGGTGCGCGACCAGACCGTGGCCGTGCAAGCGGTCCTCTTCGTCGCCCTGGGACTGCCGCCCATCCTGCTGTGGATCGGCTTGGCCACGCTGAGCTACGCGCTGCCGGCGGCGCTGCTCGTGCGGCACCTGATCATCCGCTCTCTCCGGGACCCCGCGGGCGGCGGGACGTCCGTGCCGGTCTCGATCCTCTCCGAGCTGCTGCAGCCGCTGCACTGGCTGCACGCGACGTTGCAACACTCGCTGCGGTGGCGCACGCGGCGGATCGCGCTGGGGCCGGACGGAACGTTCTCCTACATCGGCGGGCCGGCATCATGATGATGATTCACCGGCCGCCGGCCCTGCATCCGCTGACGAAGCTGAAGGTCGTGCTGCTCAGCGGCCTGTCCGATCCGCAGACCACGGCGCTGAGCGACGGCCAGACGGCGTTCCTGGCTGCCCTCGACGCGCCGGAGGAGGCCAAGATCTACCGGAACTTTCCCTACGTGCCGTGCGCGGAGCGGCGGAAAGCGCCGACGCTGTGGCTGGCCAGTTGGCGCAACGGCGTGCAGTTCCTGGCCGCGTCGCGCAATCCGTACCGCGATGCGGCGCGGGCGCACTGGCGCGCGCTCGTCGACTCGACGGAGCGGCTGGTGGTCATCACGCTCAGTTGCGGCACGGAGATCGTCAATCACTGCGCGGACGAGACTGACGCGGGGCGCGACATCCAGGTCATCGCCCTCGGCCCCGTGGCGCGGCGCCGTCCGGAACTGCCGCACACGCTGGTGCAGGGCGCGCGCGACTACATCTCCAAGGCTTTCTTCCGCCACGCCGACGTGGAGTTGGACGGCGTGCATCATCTGAACTATCTCGACAACGAACAGGTCACGGAGCTATGCAGCAATACTTTGAGATCATCGGCAGCGGTTTCCATCTGCCACAACGCAGGCTGACGGCGGAGGACGCCGACGCACGGGCCGGCCTGCGCGAGGGCTGGACGCGCAAGCACACCGGGGTGCTGGTGCGCTACGAATGCACGGCGCCGGAGACGCTGGCCTCGATGGCCACGGCGGCCGTCGGAGCGGCCATGCGCGATGCGGCACTGGCCTGGCGCGACGTGGACCTGATCCTCGACGCCAGCACCTGCCGCTACCAGCCCATCCCGTCGAACGCGGCCTATCTGCAACACACCATCGGCCCCGACGCGACGGGCATTCCGTGCGTCGACGTACAGAGCACCTGCCTCGGTTTCATCGTGGCCCTGCACATGGCCAACGCGCTCCTGGCCACGGGGATCTACCGCCACATCCTCATCGTCTGCGCGGAACAGGCGCTGCTGGGCGTCGACTGGACCGAACCGGAGAGCGCGTGCCTCATGGGCGACGGCGCGGCGGCGGTG
Source organism: uncultured Thermoanaerobaculia bacterium (assembly GCA_964650405.1). Taxonomy (GTDB): domain Bacteria; phylum Acidobacteriota; class Thermoanaerobaculia; order Gp7-AA8; family Gp7-AA8; genus CAZYTO01. The sequence goes on from CAZYTO010000099.1 coordinate 7,694, forward strand.
GTGCTGCGGCGCACGGAGGGGCGCGACGGCTACTTCTACGCGCACCAGACCTACGGCGAGCACCTCGACGCCTGCCAGATCCGCGGCGGCGGGCACATGCTGCCGGTGACGACGTACACGCCGGAGACCGAGCACACGTTCCGCTTCCACATGGACGGCCCGCAACTGCTGCGCATCGCCGCGAAGCACGTGCCGCCGATGACCGAGACGCTGATCGCACAATCCGGACTGGCGGCGCGCGACCTGCACGTCGTGCCGCACCAGGCGGCGCCGAAGGCTCTGACCGTGGTGCGGCGCCTGCTCGGCTTCAGCGCGGACCGCTTCCACAATCGCGTGGCGGAGATGGGGAACCTCATCGCCGCAAGCATCCCGGCGGTGCTGCACCTCTGCCGCGCGGAACGGCGCATCCCGGCCGGGGATCCCGTGCTGCTCATCGGCACCTCGGCCGGCTACTCGCAGGCGGGACTGATCTTCCGGATGTGAGCCATGGCTTTCGACCGCGTCTCGTTTCTCAACGGCGGCGAGTGCTCACAGTTCGGGTACTTCGCCGGGAGCGTGCCGCGCGGCCTGACGCGGTTCCGCTCGGTGTTCCTCGTGCTGGAGCATCCGCAGCACGGCGTGAGCCTCATCGACACCGGGTACAGCCCGCGCTTCTTCGAGGCCACGCGCCCGTTCCCGCAACGCCTCTATCGCTGGACGCTCCCCGTGCACCTCGACGCCCGGGAGCACGCCGGCTCGATCCTCGCCTCACGCGGTGTCGGGCCGGTGCGCGAGATCTTCATCTCGCACTTCCACGGTGACCACATCGCCGGCCTGCAACACTTCCCCGAGGCGGGGTATGTGTACCGGAGCGACGCGCACGCTACGCTGATGGGCAGGAGCCCCCTGAAGCAGACCTGCCACGGATTCCTGCACGCTCTACTGCCGGCCGATTTCACGCAGCGCGGCAACGGCGTGGAAGAAGACGCCTTCGCAACCGGCCGCGGTCCGTTCCGCGATCTGCGTGTCATCGACTACTGGGGTGACGGCGATCTGCTGCTGGTCGATCTCCCCGGCCACGCACCCGGGCACACCGGGTTCGCCGTTCGAACCGCGCGCGAACAGTTCTTCTACATCGCCGATGCCTGCTGGGACCGCGACGCCATGCTTGCCGGGCGCCGGCTTCCTGCGATCGCACGCCGGCTGCAGGACTCGATCGACGCCTACACCGAGACGCAGGAACGGCTGCGGCGCTTCGCCGGCGCGAACACCGACTGGACGATGCTGGCCTGTCACTGCCCGAGGACGCAGAAGTATGTCGAGTCTTAGAGTTTATCCCGAGCGCAGCGAGGGATCTGGCCAGCATCTGCTACCCCTCGAATCTGCTGACCAGATCCCTCGCTGCGCTCGGGATAAATTACGCATCGACATCGCCGTCGCGAACACCGACTGGACCGTGCTGGCGTGCCACTGCCCGAGGACGCAGGCGTATGTCGACTCCTAGAATTTATCCCGAGCGCAGCGAGGGATCTGGCCGGCATCTGCTACCCCTCGAATCTGCTGACCAGATCCCTCGCGGCGCTCGGGATAAATTACGCATCGACTTCGTCGGCGCGAACACCGACTGGACGATGCTGGCCTGTCACTGCCCGAGGACGCAGAAG
>CAZYTO010000099.1:9436-17855 GCA_964650405.1 uncultured Thermoanaerobaculia bacterium
TATGTCGAGTCTTAGAGTTTATCCCGAGCGCAGCGAGGGATCTGGTCCGCGGATTCCAGTGTTGGGAGATGCTGGCCAGATCCCTCGCTGCGCTCGGGGTAAATTGCTCATCGACTTCGTCGCGCCGCCGTTCGCGGGGCATCTCTTTCCTGCGCTCGACCTGGCTTCGCAACTGCACCGGCGCGGCATCGCGTCGATCCGCGTGATCAGTACGTCCGATACCGCGGGGACGATTCGCGCCTGCGGACTCACACCGGTCGAGCTGCTGCCGGGGCGGGAGCGGGAGGTATGGGCCATCGCGAATACGACGGCGCGGGCCGGGCTGCATCCGTTGCGGATGTACAACCAGTTCCGCGCGAACATGGCGCTGATGGGAGACGTGGCGGCGCAGCTACGCCGGCTGTGGTCGAAGGAACGGCCGGACGTGGTCATCGCCGACTTCACGGTGCCGGTGGCGGGAGCCGTGGCCGTGGAGCTGGGCATTCCGTGGTGGACGGGGCTGGTGAGCATCTGCGCGCTCGAGACGGGCACGGGGACTCCGTCCTACCTCGGCGGGTGGCTGCCTCGCAACGATCTCCTCGGACGGGCCCGCGACGCGATCGGGCGGAACGTCATCCACCTCTTCAAGCTCGGCGTCGCGGCCACGTTCCGCCGGCAACTGGCGGCACTGGGGTTTCCGCGCGTCTATCGCAGTGACGGCACCGAGGCGGCGTACTCGCCTCAATGCATCCTCGGCGCGGGCATGCGCGAATTCGAGCTCGACCGCGACGACTGGCCGCGGGCCCTGCGCTTCATCGGGCCGCTCACCGGCACGCCGCCGTTCGCCCACACGCCACCCGCGTTTTCCGATGACAGGCCGGCCATCCTCGTCACGCTCGGCACGCACCTCCCATGGGCGCGCGAGCGCGCGATGGCGCTGATGGAGGAGGTGGCCCGACAGATGCCCGAGTGCGTCTTCCACTTCGCCATGGGACAGCCGGGCTCGACGTTCCAGCAGTCGCGCGGCAATATTCACTTCCACGGCTTCTTTCCCTACGACGACTACCTCCCGCGCTACGCGGCGTCGATCAACCACGCCGGCACCGGCATCGTCTATAGCTGCATCAAGGCAGGCATCCCGCAACTGGTGTGGCCGCACGACTACGACCAGCACGATCACGCCGCCCGGGTCGTGTCGCGCGGCATCGGGCTGCGCCTGCGGCCCTCGCGCGACGCGATCGTGCGCGACCTGCGGCGGCTGCTTGTTGATGAGTCGATCCGCGCCCGGGTGCAGCAGTTTCGCGAGGCGGCAGGGAAGTACGATCCGGCGGGGTGGGTGGTGGAGGCGCTGGGGGCGGGCAGCGCTGAGGAGTCACCGTGAGCGCGGGGGTTCGGAGATCGTCTTCCAAGTGGTGGTGGTCTCGCTCAGAGAACCCCTCACCCCGGCTCTTCCGCGCTGAAGGTTTGGGAGCTGATTCAGTTCATGCTGGATTGCGCGCTCCAGAGCCGACCCTCTCCCGCGGGGAGAGGGTGGGGCCGGCGCTCCTCGACGTGTGGCGTCCTTGCCTCCTGTCGGACCACCCACCCCATCTTCAAAGCAGCGGGTCGCCGTGGAGCGTTGGAATGAGCGATCAACGCTGCCATCGACGCCACATCCTACTTGTGCCTTCCGCATCTGGCGGCGCGACGAAATGAGGCTCCTTCCGTTCCTCAGCAGCTATCTCGGTGCCCGCTGGCGGTTCCGTCATCTGCGCGGTGCGGCGCTCGAGCGCTTCCAGAGCGAGCGCGCGCAGGCCATCGCGGAGCACGCGAAGAAGCACTCCCCCTTCTACCGCGAGAACCTCGCCGGCACCCGCGGCTGGAGCACGGCTCCCGTCATCGACAAGGCCGCGATGATGGCCAATTTCGACACGTTCAACACGCGCGGCGTACGTCTGGCCGAGGCGATGGAAATCGCGCTGCGGGCGGAGAGCGACCGCGACTTCAGGCCGGCGATCGACGGGATGACGGTCGGCCTGTCCTCCGGGACGTCAGGTCACCGCGGGCTGTTCCTCGTCGACCGGGAAGAGCAACTGCGCTGGGCGGGAACGATCCTGGCGCGGGCGCTGCCTCGGCCGCGCCGCGGGCTGCGCCTGGCCTTCTTCCTCCGCTCGAACAGCAACCTCTACACGACGCTCGGCCGCTGGGTAGCGTTCCGCTACTTCGACCTGATGCTTCCCATCAGCGACGCGGTCCGGCAACTGAACGACTTCCGGCCGCACATCGTGGTCGGTCCTCCGTCGCTGCTCGGCCTGCTGGCGGATTCCGACGAGCTTCAGATCCGGCCGGAGCGGCTCATCTCCGTCGCGGAAGTGCTCGAGCCCCAGGATGAGGCGCGGCTGCGGGAGCGTTTCGGCGTCGATGTCCATCAGGTCTATCAATGCACCGAGGGGCTGCTGGGGGTCAGTTGCGAACGGGGAGGGCTGCACATCCAGGAGGACCTCGTGGCCCTGCAATTCGAGCCGGTTGGCGACGGACGGGTCGTCCCGATCGTCACGGACCTCTGGCGGCGCACACAGCCGATCCTGCGCTACCGCCTCAACGACATCCTCACGCTCGCCGAAGGTGCGTGTGCGTGCGGCTCGGCCTTCCGCGTCATCGAACGGATTGAGGGGCGCTGCGACGACATCTGCTACTTCCTGCTGCAGGGAGACGCGGGCGGGATGCGGGCGGTCTTCCCCGATGCGCTGCGGCGGATGGTGCTGCTCAGCGACGACCGCATCGAGGATTACCAGATCGTGCAGGAGCAGCCCGGTGCGCTGCACATCCGGCTGGAGGTGCGGAGCGGCTTCGAGGAAGTCGCCGCGCGGCTGAGGGCCGTGATCGCCGACGACCTGTCCCGTTACGGCTGCGAACCCTCCATGGTGAAGATCGAACAGGGCCTCATGCCGTTCAAGACAGGCGAGAAACGCCGCCGCGTGCGGCGCGCCGGTATCATGTCTCCATCATGATGCCCCGCACCGCACGCTTGTGGGGACCGGTCCTCATCATTGCGGTCCTCTCCGTCATCATCGCGCTCATCGCCGAGGTGGTCGTACGGTACTCGGAGACGACCACGGACCGCATCACCCGCGCGGCTGAAATGGGCAACCTGGATGACGCCGAGGACCTGCTGTGGCAGGCCCTGAAAACGAAGCCCGGAGACGTGCAGCTCTGGATGCATTTCATCGACCTCCACACGGGGCTGGTGGACGACGGCGAAACGTCGCCGATCAGCGACGTCGCCATCCGGCAGCGGCTGGCGCAGCTTCCGAAGGGCCCGCCGGCAACGCTGGCCGGTTACTGGTACGAGTACAAGACGGCGAAAGCCGCGCCGGGCGCGCCCATCGTCGCGCTTGCGGACGCCGCGACGCCTGCGCGGTATGCGAACTACCTCCTCGGACGCGTGGCCATGGACGACGAGGAGCACCAATGGGCGACGGCGGCGCGGCGATTCGAGCGGGAAGGCCTGTCATTCCCGAAAGAGGGCGACCGCTATCTGCGCCGGGCCATCCTGTTGTGGGTGGACCATGACGCCTGGGACGAGATCGGCAAGCGCATGCGCGATCCGCACTACAGCAAGGTGGAGGACGCCTCGCTCCACCTGGAGGTGGCCATCCACCAGCGCGACTGGCCTGGCATCCTGCTGTGGCTGTGGCCGGCCGGCTACGTCCACGTCGCCTTCTGGCCGCTGGCCCTGGCGCTGCTGTCGGCCGGGCTCTGGCTGGTCATCACCACGCGCCTCGGCCGCATCGTGGACCGGATCGAAGGGCGGGCCCTGCTCTACGCCTCGGCCTTCGTGCTGGGCATCCTCAGCGTCTACCCCACGCTGCTGCTCTCGGTGATCGAGGAGTCGGTCTTCAAGTTCAAAGTCGTCGAACAGTCGGTGCCCGACGCGATCTACTTCGTCGTGGGCGTCGGCCTGCGCGAGGAGCTGTCGAAGCTGCTGCTCTTCCTTCCGCTGCTGCCGATCCTGCTGAAGCGGGGATCGCGGATCGAAGCGATGACGTGCGGCGCGCTGGTCGGCCTCGGCTTCGCGGCCGAGGAGAACATCGGTTACTTCCAGCACTTCGCGGCATCGGCGGCCATCTCGCGCTTTCTCACCGCCAACTTCCTGCACATGTCGCTGACGGCCCTGGTGGCGCTCTCGGTCTTCGACGCCGCCCGCGGCCGCTCCACGCCCCGCGACCGCGTCGACGTCATCTTCCCGCTGGTCGTCTGCATCCACGGCGGCTACGACTTCTTCCTCTCCGACCCCACCTTTTCGCGCTACTCGCTGGTCTCGATGTTCATGCTCATCTTCGTAGCTCACCAGTTCCTGCGGCAGTTGATCATCGCCTCGTCGAGGATGGAGGAAGAGGGCGTGTTGCGCCTCTTCGTGGCGTCGCTGGCCTTGATCACCGGCGCCTCCTACATCTACGCCACGACCCTGGTGGGACCCTGGATGGCCCTCCGCGTCATCGCCGTCGGCGGGATCGGCGTGGCCTTCGTGGTGTACATGTTCGTGCGGGAACTGACCTAGCTACTTCTTATCCGCCCTGACGGGTGCGGAGGCAGAAAGAATCGGCTCGATAATCGGTGCCATGGTTCTGAAGATGATGAAGTCGCACGGCTTGCGAAAGCGACTGCGACTGACAGAGCTCGGAGGCCTGACCACCTGCCGAAGCTCGCGGAATCGAGTCATTTGACGGCGAAGGGATTCACAATCTCGAGATTCCCGAGGCGAAAGCCAGCCTGGAGATCTTCCGTGTACACCTCGCGGCAGCCTGAGATCATCGCGGCGCGAATGATCAAAGCATCCCAAATCGAGAAACGATGGAGCCGGTGCAGGTCGATTGCCGCCAGAAGATCCTGGGCTTCCAGGCGCACCGTATCCAGCCGGGAGTAAAGCTCGACTTTTCTACGCGCGATGGCAGCGTCGATGCCCAATTTCCTTGTCGCCGCGGCAAAATACTCCTGGAGCACTTGCAGCGAGATTCGGCCATCCCCGTTTCGAATCGCCTGACGAATCAGGTCTTGTGCAAGATCACGCTTCCTGGGATCGGCACGGTCGTCCGCGTAAAGCAGAATATTCGTGTCAAGGAATGCCGGCGCGCTCATGGAGCTCCTCTCGAGTCCAGCGCATGCCTCTTGAATCTCCCGAGCCGTTCTCCCACAGCTCGTTCAACTCCCGCAGGATCTCCCCAGAAGACATATCAGAGGCAACCTCCTCTAGATAGTCGAGAATCATCTGGTTCAGGGAAGTCCCGCGCCGCGCCGCGAGCTCGCGCGCCCGAGCCAGCGTTTCGTCATCGATGGACAGTGTTACATTCATACTCTCACACTGTAAGTGTGCACATAATCCGCGTCAACTTACGCGGTCCAACACGAGGAACGGCCTTGGGGGGCCGTTCGGCGGAAGGCCGCGCAAAACAAAAGGCCGCCCGGAGGCGGCCTTTCGAGCAATGACTGGCGCGGGTTCTATTTCCCGGACTTCTTCTTCTTCGACGAAGCCTTCTTCGAAGCCGGCTTGGCGGCGGCTTTCGCCTTGGCTTCCTTCTTAGGAGCGGCTTTCTTCGTAGCGGGCTTCTTCGAAGCAGCCTTCTTGGGCTTCTCCTCCGTGGCCTCTGGTTCCTCTTCGGCCGGCTCTTCCTTCTTGGCGGCCTTCTTCGCTGGCTTGGCGGCCTTGGCTTCCGCAGCCGGTGTCTCGGCGGCTTCCTGCGGCGGCTCGTAGCCGACAAACTCGAGGATGGCCATCTCCGCGGCGTCGCCGCGGCGGGCGCCGAGCTTGATGATGCGGGTGTAGCCGCCCGGCGTGGTGGCGAAACGCGGACCGAGGGTGTCGAAGAGCTTGGCCACTTCGGCCTCGCCAACCAGACGTGCGGCCTGGCGGCGGTTGTGGATGTTGTCCGTGCGGCCGAGGGTCACCAGGCGCTCGACCTGGGGACGGAGCTCCTTGGCCTTTGGCAGCGTGGTGATGATGCGCTCCTTGTCGATGAGCGAGGCGAGCTGGTTACGGAAGAGGGCGGCCCGATGACCGGCCGTCCGTCCCAGCTTGCGGTTGACCATTCCGTGTCTCATTTCTACTCACCTCTCCCTAGTCGCGCATCTCGGCGCCGCGGCCCGGCAGGCGGGTCATGCCGAACGACAGACCGAGGGACGCCAGGACGTCCTTGATCTCATCGAGCGACTTGCGGCCGAAGTTCTTGGTCGACAGCATCTCGCGCTCCGTGCGCTGCACGAGGTCGCCGAGTGTACGGATGTTGGCGTTCTTGAGACAGTTCGCCGAGCGGACCGAAAGGTCGAGCTCCTCGATGGGCTTGGCCAGCATCTCCTGCAGGCGCGGATCGACTTCCGGCGCGGCGGTCTCCTCCTGCTCCTCGCCGCGCGCTTCGAACGCGCTGAAGATGCGGAGGTGATCGGCCAGGAGGTCGGCAGCCAGTCCCACGGCCTCCTGCGGCGAGACGGCGCCGTTGGTCCAGACTTCGAGCACGAGCTTGTCGTAGTCGGTCATCTGGCCGACGCGGGCGCCTTCCACGTGATAGTTCACGCGGCGGACCGGCGAATGGATGGAGTCGATGGGGATGTAGCCGAGCGGCAGGTCGCTGTCGGCGTTGCGGTCGGCGACCTGGTAGCCGCGGCCGCGCTTGAGGCGCGCCTCGAGCTTCAGCGTCCCTTCCTTGGAGAGCGTGGCGATGTGCGCCGTCGGATCGAGGATCTCGATGTCGGCGTCGGCGTCGAAGTCGGCGGCGGTGACGACGCCCGGTCCCTTCTTCTCCAGGTAGAGGGTCTTGGGGCCTTCGCCGTGCATCCGGAAGGGCACCTGCTTGAGGTTGAGAACGACGTCGGTCATGTCTTCGACGACGCCGGTGAGCGACGAAAACTCATGCAGCACGCCTTCGACACGCACGGCCGAGATGGCCGCTCCTTCGATGGAGGAGAGGAGCACACGGCGGAGTGCGTTGCCGATCGTCGTACCGAAGCCACGCTCGAACGGCTGAGCGATGAAGCGGCCGTAGTGAGGCGTGAGGGAATCGGAGTCGTAATCGAGCTTCTTGGGTTTCTGGAAATCTGACCACAGCATGTGAGCGGCCTCCTCGCCAAAATTGGGGCAGGGGTTGCGTGGGCGGCCTCAGGCCGCCCGGATCTCGTTACTTCGAGTAGAGCTCGACGATGAGCTGTTCCTGAATCGGTAGACGAATGTCCTCGCGTTTCGGTACGTCGGTGACCGAGCCGAGGAACTGGTCGGGATTCAGAGTCAGCCACGCCGGGATGCCGCGACCGCTGGCAGTTTCCACAGCCTGGCGGATCTGCTCGTTCTTGCGGCTCTTCTCGCGGACCTGGATCGTGTCTCCCTTGCGGACCTGGTAGGAGGGGATGTTGGTCTTCTTCCCGTTCACCTCGACGTGGCCGTGGCGGACGAGCTGCCGGGCCTGGGCGCGCGATGCGGCGAAGCCGAGCGAGTAGACGACGTTGTCGAGACGCATCTCCAGTTGCCGGAGCAGGTTCTCACCCGTGATCCCCTGGCGCTGCTCGGCGCGCTGGAAGTAGAGCCGGAACTGGCTCTCCAGCAGGCCGTAGATGCGCTTGACCTTCTGTTTTTCACGAAGCTGGATGCCGTAGCCGAGAACCTTGGAACGGCGGCGGCCATGCTGGCCGGGCGCGTAATTGCGGCGCTCGATGGCGCACTTGTCCTTGAAACAGCGATCGCCCTTCAGAAACAGCTTCATGCCCTCACGCCGGCACAGCCGGCAGACGGGATCGGTGTAACGAGCCACTAGTCCTCCTGTCGTATCGCACCCGTCCCACCATGGAACGTTGCGTGTACGGCGGCTGCTGCACGTCGTACGAACTACCGCGGTGCACGGTGCACCACTTGAAAACGGGATAACGGGTATCGGGTCTCAGGTACCGGGTTCCAGCGGCGCCGGCACCCAATACCTGATCCCCGACACCCCGGGGAAACACCGCTCAGACGCGACGGCGCTTGGGCGGACGGCAGCCGTTGTGCGGGATGGGCGTGACGTCCTTGATCGACTTGATGTCCAGACCGGAGGCGGCCAGAGCGCGGATGGCGCTCTCGCGGCCGGCGCCGGGTCCCTTGACCTTCACGTCGATGGAGCGCACACCGTGCTCCTGCGCAAGCTGCGCGGCATTCTGCGCCGCCACCTGTGCTGCGAAGGGCGTTCCCTTGCGCGAGCCCTTGAAGCCGATGCGGCCGGCGCTCGACCAGGAAAGCACGTTGCCCACTGGGTCGGTGATCGACACGATGGTGTTGTTGAACGTCGCGGCGATCGAGGCCACGCCGTGCGGAATGCTCTTCCGCTCCTTCTTCTTCGTTCCCGCGCGGCGGGCTCCAGCTCTCGGGGCTCGGGCAGTTGCCATGAGTTTCTATCCTCTTAAACCAATGCTCATTCCAGGCGAGCGGGGGGGCGGCGGGCGG
>CAZYTO010000100.1:0-11648 GCA_964650405.1 uncultured Thermoanaerobaculia bacterium
TGGCCGCACTCGAAGATCAGAAACTCGCCGTGGCCCTCACCGGCACGGTCGAGCTGCCCACCGGCAGCGCTGCTACGCTCGACGGCTCCGGATCGGTGGACGCCGGCGGCCGCATCATCGTCTCGCGCGATGCGGGCAACGGTCGCTTCAACGCCTCCTTCGGCGTCATCCGCCTGGGCCGCAATGGTCCGCTCGGACTCAAGCCGCAGGTGCTCATCACCGACACCGTGAGCTATGCCCACCGTGTGTCGGAGCGCACCGCCGTCGTCACGCAGCTCACCGTCTCCGAGACGCCGTTCCGCCAGTACAACTTCCCCGAGCTGAGCCGCCGCTCCTACCAGTTGAGCATCGGCACGCAGCACGTCCTCCGCCGCTACACCCTCCACGTCGCCTTCATCGAAAACGTCATCACCTTCGAAAACAGCGCCGACGCCGGACTGCAGTGGGGGATCTCGCGGCGGTTCTGAGCGTCGCTGGTCGCTGTTCGCTATCCACTGTTCGCTGTTCACTGTTCACTGTTCGCTTATTGGCTGTTCCGGCCGCCGTGAACCGCCCGGGCGGCGGGATGTTGCCCATCCAGCCTGCGAGGATGCCGGCGCCCCGGTGCTTTCACCGCGACTGGAAGGAAACTGGGGTCCGTTCCGGCGAAAGGAATGGGGTCACATCTTCTGGACGGAGGATGGGGGGCGCCCGTGCCCCCCTGCCCGTGCCCCGACCAGCGACCAGCCACCAGCCACCAGCGACCAGCGAATGATCACTCTGCCGCCGCAGCTTCGGCCGGTGCCATGGCCGTGGCCATCCTTGCGCGGAGGATCGCACGGATCTTCGTGCGCTCGCGCCAGAGCAGCCAGACGGCGATGAGCGTCAGGGCCATGGCCAGCCAGGTCACGATGGTCATGGACAGGAGGACGATCGTGACGGTCTGGGGCCGGTCCGCGGCCAGCATCTGTTCGCGGAACGAGCCGAAGCGCGTGCCGGACGGCAGCTCGAACTTTGCGGGCAGACCTTGGTACGCGAAGAAGCCGACGTTTGCGTTGGCGGCATTCCCCGTGTTCGCGCGCTCTCCGGCGCTCTCCGAGTTGGCCGTCACCGCATCCCGGGTCGCGACGGGCTCATACGACGCCGACTTCATGTTGGCTGACGACTTGAGCTCGCGCAGGCCGTCGACGGCGAGCCAGACCATCCCGGCGAACGCCGCCGCGACAACAGCCAGCACCATCTGCCGGATCGTCCATCGCTTCCGGTTGGCCGCGATCCACACCACGCTCACGAAGATCGCGGCCAGGGCCGTCAGCCACGCCACGATCGGAATCAGCGCCGACGCGAAGGCCAGCATCAGTCCGGCGGCGATGCGCGAGGCCAGGCTGACCTCCAGGAACGCCAGCACGCGCTCGAGCCAGAATGCGAGCAGGAGGAACAGCAGCAGGCCCCGCGCGCCCGGCCGCCACACGCTGGCCTGTGAGGCAAACGCCTGCCACAGCGGCAGCCAGTGCGGCGGATAGCGGAGGTTCACCGACGTGTACGTCGCCGGCACCGGCACCCGGGGGACGTCGAGCTGGGTGATGAGCATGCCCCAGTGCGGCGTGGCCTGGCGGTGCTGCACGACGACCCGCTGATCGCCGGCCGACAGCGGGATGGTCAGGTCGCCGTGGGCGTTCTTCGTCATCAGCACCGGTTCGGTCTGCAGGCTCACGAACGTCGGCTCCGGCTTCGGAGGGACGACCAGCTCCGGCGCGCCCTGGTTGTCGATGTCGAATGCCGACTCGCCGAGGATCGGACCGTTGGCGGGAACGAAGAACGTATGCTCGGCGCTCCGGACGGCATAGCTGATGGCGCGCAGTGCCTCCAGCCGGGTCACGCTCCAGGTGATGCGCTCGTGGGCGCCGATGACGAAGGCCATGGCGCCGCGGTACTGGGCGGTGATGCCGGTCTCGGTCGTGCTCACCCGCTTGGGCGAGCCCTGCACGATGGGACGCAGCAGGGGGTGCGATTCGAGCACGGCATACTGCAGGCTGGCCGCCACCGGCGGGGCGAAGCTCGTGCCGCGCCACTCGCCGTTGAGGAGGATGGTGGAGTCGCCCGGCGGCGTGGCGAAGACGTAGGTGCCGTCTTTGAGCTCGTAAGGCGCCGAGGAGTCGATCTCCTGCAGGTGCTCGTTGGAGACGAGCCGCAGCGGCAGCGGCGAGGTGCTGCGGTTCGGGTTGTGGACCTGGATCGCGTAGTGGAAACGGCTGGCATCGGGGAGGAGGGTGATGACGTAGTGCCCGGTGGCGGTCGTCTCCAGGGTCTCGTTGGTGCCGACGACCTGGCGCACCAGCGTGATGCCTCGCGCGCCCTTGTCATCCTCCTCGGCCGTCACCAGCTCGCCGTCCGTCACCGCCGAGCGTACGGCCAGGACCGACGGCTGCACGTTCATCTGCAGCCGGTCGCTGCCGCTGAGGCGGACCTCGCACTTCAGCGTGAAGGACGGCCCGAGGGCCACGAGCTCGAAGGCGCCCTTGCCGGCGCGGGTGATCAGGGCGTCGCCCGTGCAGCCGGAGAGCGTGACGTTCGTGGCGTCATGGATGACGTCCACCGCCGCCCGCACGCCGACGCTGCGGCCGGCGAAGGTCATGGTCAGCGTCCGGTCGTGGAACGCGCCGCCCACGGTCATGGTGTCGACGACCGTGGCGGAGGCGTTCTCGCCGGCCTTGCGCATGTCGTCATAGACCGTGAGCGGGATCGAGACGCTGGACGCTCCCTGGGGCGGCTGAGGCTTCGGTGCTTCCTGGGCGGCGAATGTCGTGGTGACCAGAAACGAGGAGAGGAGCACGATGATCCGGACGATCGAACGCATGGTCTTCCTCCGTGTCCGGCAATCATGCCGCACGTTCTTTTGACGCGGTGTGATGGCTGGACGTGACGCGGGGGCTCTCTGTCAGCGCGCGGTGCGCGTGCGGGCGGCCGGCTTTCGAGCCGTTCCGGCGGTCTTCGTCTTCGCCTTCGCCGGTTTCGTCACCTTCGCTGCATTGGCGTAGAGCGTGTAGCTCTCGGCGATCCACCGTTCCAGAATCTTCGCGTCAGGGCTCTCGGGACCGTTCAGCGTGATCGTCACCCAGCCGCCGGTGCCGGCGCGATACAGCTCCGGAGCCTCGCCCTGAAGTTTCGCGGCCTCGGCGAAGGAGTCGCCCAGCCGGACCATGGCCGCCTTCGGGCGGACGAAGAGAAACGCCTTCCCGTGCATCTTGTACGTCGTGCACTCGGCGGCCGTACCCTTGCACGCCACGCCTTCCTCGGCGCCTGGCTGCCGTGAGCCGAAGGCGCAGAGCATTTCCACAGTGACGCGGGGTTTCGACTTGCCTGCCATGACGCCTCCTCGGATGCCTTTGCTATTGCGGCCGCGGCTGCGTTCGCGGCCACGCGGGCGCATTCCGTTTCGGCTCGTTCCCGCCGCCGTTCGCCTGGCGGTCCGCGGTCACCAGCTGCTTGCGGATACTACCGAGAATGCGCTGGTCGGTAGCCGTGGCCAGGTCGACGAGGTGCTGGCGGTCCCTGTAGCCGTTGAAGGCGATGACGAAACGGTCGATGCGGAAGGCCACGGCCCGGCCGAGGTACTTGTCCTCGCCGGTGAAGTTGTCTTCGCCGAGGTTGGAGATGGGGTCGAGCAGCTTGCCGTTTGCCACGTAGAGCGAGCGGTAGGCGTTGAGAATCTGCGTGGCCGTGTCCTTGCTCGCCGACGGGATGATCAAGCCGTCGATCATGTCGTTGTCGACGTTGAACTCTGCCTGGAACGAGTTGCCGAGGTACTTCTGGCCGAAGCCGGAGTCGGCGGCATAGCGTTCGCTGTTCGCCACGCGCTGCTTATCGGGGAAGAAGGCGAACACGCCCGGACGCCCCGGCGCGGTGGGCATGCGATCGGCCACGAACGAGCACAGGCGTGCCAGCGTATTGCCGGCACCGCGTCCGGTGAGCCGGACGTAGAACGGCCCGCGCCAGATGTGGATGGTGTGGGCCGTGGCGAACGACTCGTTCTGCAGGGGAAGGTAGGTGATGTTCGCCGCCTTGCGCATGGAGTACGCGCCGAAGGCCTTGACGAAGTCGGGGAAGCGGAAGATCTCGACGGTGGCGAAACCCCGCCCGTCCAGCGAGGTGTACTTGCCGGCGGTGAGGTCGAGCGCGCCGTATTGCTGGAAGCGCGCGGCGTCCTGGTCGAGATAGTTCGCCAGGCGGTCGCCGGGAATGACGATGGGGTCCTCGTCGAGCCGCCACGGCGCCGCTTCCTGCTGGCGGGGCAGGAACTGCAGGCTCGGCGAATCGATGGAGGTGAAGCTGATCTCCTCGCCGTGCGGCTTGGGCGTGGTACGGACCTCGGCGTGCTTGCGGTCGCAGGCGAAGGCCAGCATCGCGCAGAACGCGAGCAGCAGGCCGGCGAGCGGCCAGCGGCGAGCGGCGAGCGGGAGAGGTGGCGCGGTGCGCGAACGCGGCAGCCAACCCGCCAGCCGCTCGCCGCTCGCCGTCACCCGCTCGCCCCCGATCAAAGCGACTCGAGAAACCTCAGCGTCAAACGCACGCCGGCACCCGTCGCTCCGCGTGACTCGCGCGCCGTCTCGTGCTCCGCGTACGCCGTCCCGGGGAGTTCGAGGTGGGCCCGGCTCGGCCAATCGACGAACTCCTTCAGGAAGAGCGCCGCGGAGATCGCACCGCCCCAGCGGCCGCCCGAGTTCTTCACGTCGGCCCAGTCGCTGCGGATCAGTTCCTTGTACTCGTCCCACTCAGGGAGTCTCCAGATGCGCTCACCGGTCTCTTCCCCACACGCAATCAACTTATGAGCCAGCTCGTCGTTGTTCGAGAAGAGGCCGGCCGCCTCCGACCCGAGCGCCACCACGCAGGCTCCCGTGAGCGTCGCATAGTCGAGGATGTGATCGGGCTTCTGCTGCGAGGCGTAGTGCAGGGCGTCGGCCAGAATGACCCGTCCTTCGGCATCGGTATTGACGATCTCGATGGTCTTCCCGGACATGGTGCGGATGATGTCGCCCGGCTTGTAGGCGCCGCCGCCGGGGAGGTTCTCCGTCGAGGCGATGACGCCGGTGATGCGGACATCGAGACCGAGCATGGCCGCGGCCTGCATGGTGCCGATCACGGCCGCGGCGCCGCACATGTCGAACTTCATCTCCTCCATCTTCTCGGCGGGCTTGATGGAGATGCCGCCGGAGTCGAAGGTGATGCCCTTGCCGACCAGGGCCACGTGGGTCTTGGCGCGGCGCGGGTGGTACTCCAGGACGATGAAGCGCGGCTCTTCGTGCGAGCCCTTGTTGACCGCCAGCAGCCCGCCCATCTTCATCTTCTCGATGGCGCGCTTGTCGTAGACGGTGCACTTGATGCCGTGCGCCCTGGCCACCTCCTCGGCGCGCTGGCCGATGCGGGTGGGGGTCATCTCGTTGCCGGGCGCGTTGGCGAGGTCGCGCACCGTGCGGACCCCGGCGGCGATGGCCTTGGCCTCGGCATCGAGGGCTTTGGCGCGCTTGGCATCGACGCCGCCGGCCGGGATCAGCGTCGCGGCGACGGCCACCTGCGGCGGATCGTCCTTCTTCGGGGTCATGTACGCGTCGTACTTGTAGTCGGTGTGGGCCAGGTGATCGGCGGCCAGGCGGGCGATCTCCTCGGCGGTCCGCTTGCCGATGGCGACGATGCCGATGGCGATGACGATGCTCCGGTCGCGCTGCTTCTTCGCCGTCTTGCCCACGGCGTAGAGCGCGGCGCGCAGACTGCGGATGGTGACGGCGTCTTCCTTCCCCAACCCGAGGAGCGTGACCTTGCGCGGCTCGTCGGCGAGCAGAGTGATCGATTCGTCCGCGCGTCCGGTGAATCGTGAGGAATCGATGAGCTTCGCCACGCTCTTCGGCAGGTCGAGGTGCTTCGGCGGCTTCGCGCCTTCGGGGAGCAGGAGAAAGAGATGATCGGTTTTCGACCACTTCGGGTCGAGAGAGAGAGAGACGTCCATGGCGGGCGGATTCTACTCGTTGTCCATTGTTGGTTGTTCGTTGCTCGTTGTTGGCCGAAGGTGCCGGGCTCGCCTCCCGGGCGCCGGCGGCCGAGCAACGAACCACGAACAACGGACAACGAAAACATACAATTGGCCGAACTCATGCACCGAGGCGGTTACTGATGCCCTACCGAGTCCTGGTGGTCGATGACGAGACCGCCATCCGTGAAGCGATTCGCATGACTCTCGAGTACGAGAGCTACCGCGTCGACGAGGCCCGCAGCGGGCAGGACGGGATCGACAAGGCCACCAAGACGCAGTACGACGCCATCCTGCTCGACATCAAGATGCCGGTCCTCGACGGGATCGAAGTCCTGGAGAACCTGAAGGAACAGAAAGTGGCGGCGCCGGTCATCATGGTCAGCGGCCATGGCGACATCTCCACGGCCGTGGAGTGCACCAAGCGCGGCGCCTTTGACTTCCTGGAGAAGCCCCTCAACCGAGACAAGCTCCTCCTCTCCGTGCGCAATGCCGTGCGCCAGCAGAAACTGGAGGAAGAGGTCGGTGAGCTGCGCGAGCGCGAGGCGCGCGACTACCAGCTCGTCGGCGAAGCGTCGTCGATGCACGCCCTCAAGCAGCAGATCGAGCTCGCCGCGCCCACCAAGGCCACCGTCCTCATCACCGGCGAGTCGGGGACGGGGAAGGAGCTGGTAGCCCGCGAGATCCACCGGCGCTCCGACCGTGCCTCGCAGCCCTTCGTGCAGGTCAACTGCGCGGCCATCCCCGAGGAGCTGATCGAGTCGGAGCTGTTCGGCCACGAGAAAGGCTCGTTCACCGGCGCCGTACGCAAGCAGACCGGCAAGTTCGTCGCGGCCGACGGCGGCACGATCTTCCTCGACGAGATCGGCGATATGTCGCTCCGCACGCAGGCCAAGGTCCTGCGCGTGCTGCAGGAAGGGGAAGTGGAGCCGGTGGGCTCGGCCATGGTGGTCAAGGTCGATACCCGCGTCATCGCCGCCACGAACAAGGACCTCAAGGAAGAGATCCGCGCCAACCGTTTCCGCGAAGATCTCTACTATCGGCTGAATGTGATTCCCATCCCCACGCCGCCGTTGCGGGAGCGCCGCGAGGACGTGCCGCTGCTGGCGCAGCACTTCGCAACGCTCTTTTCTGCGCAGTACAACCGGCCGGCGAAGTCGTTCACCCCGGCGGCCCAGAAGGCGTTGCAGGATGCGGCCTGGCGCGGGAACGTCCGCGAGCTGCGCAACATGATCGAGCGCCTCGTCATCATGGTCCCCGGCGACGTCATCGACATCAGCGACCTCCCCGCCGAGTTCTTCCGCGCCGCCGGCGACATCATCGCCAGCGCCATGCGCCTCGCCACCCTCCAGGAGTTCAAGGACGAGGCGGAGAAGGCCTTCATCGTCGCCAAGCTCCGCGAGCACGGCTGGAACGTGTCGAAGACCGCCGAGGCCATCGACACGCCCCGCTCGAACCTCTACAAGAAGATCGAGCAGTACAACATCAAACGTGAGACGGGCGGACCGATTACGCCGCCGGAAGAATGACGAGTGCCGAGTGCCGGTTGCCGAGTGCCGAGCGGGCATGAGGCATGAGTGACGATTGAGTGACGAGGCATGAGTGGCTTTGGGGTCTGCCACGCACGTCTCCTCGATACCGAGCCGGAGCGCATTCGATTTCTTCACAACCCGTGAGTACAAGTGGGAGATGACATCAGCGTGGAAGACGCGAAGCGACCCGGCACTCAGGACTCATCCGGCGGCTCGGCACTCGGCACTCAGCACTCGGCACTGGCCGCTCCCATCGGCGTCTTCGACTCCGGCGTCGGTGGGCTGACCGTCTTCCGGGAGATCGCGCGAGCGCTGCCGCGGCAGCCGCTCATCTACCTCGGCGATTCGGCCCGTGTGCCGTATGGGACGAAGTCGGCGGAGACCGTGGCGCGGTATGCCCTTCAGGCCGCGCAGCATCTCCTCGATCGCGGAATCGGTATGCTCGTCGTAGCCTGCAACACGGCTACGGCCGCGGCGCTGCCGGAGCTGAAGGCGCGGCTGCCCATCCCCGTCATCGGCGTCATCGAGCCGGGGGCGCAGGCCGCCGCCGCGGTCACGCGCGGGCGCGTCGGTGTCATCGCCACCGAAGGAACGGTGAGGTCGCGCGCCTACACGAAAGCCATTCACGCCATCGACGTCGGCATCGAAGTCGTCGAAGCGGCCGCACCGCTCTTTGTCCCGCTCGCCGAGGAGGGCTGGGCCAACACCCACGTGGCGCGGGAGGTTGCGGAGATCTACCTCGAGCCGCTCATCGACGCCGGAATCGACACGCTGGTCCTCGGCTGCACCCACTACCCGATCCTGCGCAACACCATCGAGCGCGTCACCGGCGGCGAGGTGGCGATCGTCGACAGCGCGGCGACCACCGCCGCCAGCGTCCTTGCGGCGCATCCGCCCCTGAAGGACGGGGAGGGCGTGCACACCTTCCTCGTCACAGACGCCGAGGAGCGCTTCCGAAGGATCGCCGCGGAGTTTCTCGCGCAGGAGATCGAACGGCTGGAAGTCGTGAATTTGTGAGGATACTGGGCGGTGGGGACACCTGCTCGGCGGCCGGTTCAAGGCCCTGCTGGTCGAGAGGGAGGTCTACCTCCAGCGGCTCCTCCGCTATGTCGTGCTCAATCCCGTGGCGGCGAACATGATGGCGGCGCGGCCCGAGGAGTACCGCTGATCATGCGACTGCTAGTCGTCCAGGTCGCGCGGAACGGGAGCACTGACGACCTTCAGGGCCGCGGCATAGATCGCCTTTTGCGCGGCGCGATAGTCATGTGAGCCCAACTGGTGCGTTGTAGCGGCCTTCTCGTGCAGCCGGTCCGCAGCAAGGGAAAGCCGGCTGAGCGCGCCCAGCCGGTGACTGTCCCGATCGGGAGCCTCGGTGTCGAGGCGCTTGACCAGTGACCAGACCTTCCGGCCCTCGGCTGAGGGCTTGTAGGTTGCCGCTCGCGTGAAGCTGAGCGAGCCGGCCGTGATTCCGTTGTACGCCGGCTGGAACAGGTCGCGGAGGTCCGTGGCGAGCAGGTCGCCGAGGTTGGATGGCGGCAGACCGAGAAGCAGCTCCTCCGTCTTGACGATTGAGGCGGTGCTGTAGTGCTTCCTGCCGAGGTAGGCGGGCTTCGCGAATGGGCTTACCACGATGAGCGGCGTCCGATGCGGATGAATGTGATCCAGGGTGGATTGCGCGTCGTCGTAGGTGACGAAGATGGCGCTCCCCTGGTTCTTCGACGCGTCGTAGTAGGCCGGGCTGCTCATGATGTGCGACACGACCATGCCCAGCCCTACGTCGCCGTCGTTGACTTGTTGCGCGGAGGTCGGTGCGGTGACGTTCTTGGCCTGAGCGCCGCCGGTGTGATCGCTGGGCTGGTAGATGTAGATAAAGGTGGGAAGCGTTCCGGCGGCGACCATGCGGTCGAAGTCCTTGATGAACTCGAGCGCGCGGCGCTGATCGGAGATGTTGAAGTTGTAGCCGGGATAGTCGTGGTCGAGCCGTGCTTCGCCGCTAGAGTTGGTGGTACCGAGGATGGCCAGGATCGGCAGGTTGAGGAAGTAGCTCTGGCCGAGCCCGTGCGTCGGCGAATCGACGTCACCGGCATTGACGAGGGGATGGGCCGCGGTGGGGTATCCCGTCTTGCCGCTGGACGTGTCATTCATGAGCGGGGGCGTGCTGGTGCCGGTGTCGGTGCCGGCGATGCGGATCAACGCCCCGTAGTCCTTGAACGACACGCTGTGCCGCGCTGCGTTGTTGAAGATGTAGCCCGCTTCGGGATAGTCCTCCGGCTCGAAGTTCTTGTTGACCAGAACGCCGCGGCCGCCTTTGACCAGCAGGGTCTTCTCCGTGTAGTCCGTGGCCGTGCCCGATGCGCTGAATTGATGGCCGGCATCGCTCTCTTCAGCGTCCGAGTAGTAGTTGACCGCGGTGGCGAAGGTGTGGGCCAGGAGGCCGGTGTTGAGAGCGACCGGGGCGAACTGCGGATCGGTGAACGTCGTTCCATCCGCGCGGACGAACGCCGAGGATGCGTACGGGCCGAACTGCGGATCGGTGCCGAGCATCGAATCGAACGTCTTGTTCTCGTGCAGGATGAAGAACACGTGCTTGATCCGGTCGGACGGCTGTCCGCCTGTGGGGACCACGCTCGTGTCGAGATTGGTTGCGATCGAATAGTTGTTCGCCGCCACGGCGGCTGCGTCGAACGTCGCGCTTCCGACGTCGACCTTCTGGACGCTGCCGAAGATGAAGTTCGAGTCGATGGTGGTGAGACCGGGAGCCGCCGAGCTGGAGGGAGGAGCGGCGCCCACGGCGTCCTCGCCGATGCCCTTGGCGTTGACGATGTAGAGCGTTCGTCCGTCGGCGCTCAGGGTCAGGGCGGCCGGATACCAGCCGGTCGGAATCCGTCCCAGAAGTCTCGGAGCCATCGGGCTGGTCGTGTCGAGAATGGCGACAGAGTTGATCGCCGCTTCCGCGACGTACAGCCGCGAGCCGTCCGGTGAGGCGACCAGGGCGTTGGGATAGGCGCCGTGAACCGCCGGCTGGGCGCCGCTTACCGGCAAGAGGGAGAGGTCGAACGTCTTCTCAGGCAAGGCGGCACCGGGAGCGCGGCGCCAGGGCGTTACGGTGAGGTCGATCAGCGAGAGGCTGTCGTCGTTGGCGCGCGCCACGTAGAGCACCCGTTCGAACTTGTTCGCCACCAGGGCGGCCGCGGAGGGGTGGGTGTCGCCGATCTGCGAGAGCGAGTCCAGCTTCATGCCTTCGTACAGCGACTTCTGCAGGGATGCATTCGCGCCGCTGCCGCCCGGCGTGTCGATGATGGAGACGGACGAGGTTCTGGGTGCCGTGCCCGCGGTGTCGGTCTGCGGAACGAAGTAGCCGGCGGGCTCGTTCGGCGAAGCCGGATCGATCGCGGTCAGAAGGCCGGAAGCGTCGTAGGTGGGCTTGGCGAACTTGTAGGCGGTGACGCCCCAATTGGTGACGAACACCTGGGCGTTGTCGTCGCGGACGGCGACGTCGTACGGAAAGTATCCGACCGGGACCTGCTTGAGGATGGCCAGGCTGGCGGTGTCGATGACGGCGAGACTGTTGTCGCCGTTGCAGGCGACGTACAGGTACTTGCCGTCTTTGCTCAGCGCGGAGCCGGCGGGAAAGGTGATGGCCGCGCCGTTGGCCCGGTCGAACCCGGTCGGCGCGGCCGGCTTGTCGCCGGATGCGTTCGCGGTGTTGAGAACGGCGGCTGGTTTGTAGTTCGACACCCAGCCGGCGTTAGCGGGAAGCGACGGCGGGATGACGATGTGGGACGGAGTGGCGGCCGCGATCGTCCCGGTGGTGGAGATGGTGAATAGCTTGACGTCGCTGTCCGCGCCGCCCGACGCCCATACGGTGTAAGGGCCGTTTCCGGTGATCTGCAGCCCGATGAAGAAGCGTCCGACGGCGTTGATCTGCGAGACGATGGTCATGGTGGACGTGTCGATGACGGAAAGCGAGTAGCCGCCGCGGTTCACCGCGTTCCGGACCGAGACGAGATTGGCTTCGCGCTCGTCGTCGTTGCTCGTGACGAGGTTGATGTTCGAGGCGAGGACGACGCCCCGCTCATCGCGACGGTTTCGCCGAACGACTATATCCCCATGCT
>CAZYTO010000100.1:11658-17807 GCA_964650405.1 uncultured Thermoanaerobaculia bacterium
TGAACAGCTTTACGTTATGGCTCGCTCCGCCGGCAGCCCACAATATATAAGGACCGTTGCCGGTGACCTGGAGACCAACAAAATACGAACCGATAGCGTTGATCTGTGAAACCACGGTCATCGTTGCAGTATCGATGACCGAAAGTGCGTAGCCCCCCTTGTTGGTGGAATTCCGCACGGATGAGAGAGTCCCGTCACGTTCATCGTCGTTGCTCGTGACGAGATACTTGCCGTCCGGAGTCAGCCGCGCGCCGAGGGGGTTCGTGCCCACCTGCACGGTCGTGCCGGCCGGTTTGACGATGCGGCCGTTCGGCAGTACGCCGTAGTAATAGTTGCCGCCGAACTGATTCGGCCCGGCGAACAGCTCGGCGCCGGCGTAGGTGCCCGTCTGGGAGGTACCGAACACGGGCGAGGCCACGGTTCCCCAGTTGCTGTTGCTGATGTCGGCTGCCGTCGCGGACGTTGCCGCGGCGAGCACAACGAACGTGAACCAACGAAATCTCATGAAAACCTCCAGTTCGGGATCGAATTCGTGCGTGAGCTTCAGGGAGCGATGACGAAGGGCTCGAGGCGGCCCTTGGCGAGGTCTTCGACGCCGGTGTGCCAACGAGAGGAAGCCGCTTCCACAACGGCCACGCTGACTTCCTGACGGGCCTAAGCTAATCGGCCCCCGGCGACGACGGCAGGGCGGTCGCGTAAAGAGCGGGAGGATTCCCAGCGAAGCCATCCCCGCGGCGCGACCATCCGGAATTTACGATGCCTTCACTCGCGGCGGATCGCCGGAGCAGCTCCCCGGTCGATAGTGTCCGTCGCGCGTAACGGAGGTGTGTATGAACCGGTCCATGGCACTGGCGATCCTCGTTCTGGCGATTGCGTCCGCTGCATCGGCCCAATCGACTCCCACCCGCGTCGAGATCATCGGCAGCTACGTGAGGGTCAGCCCGCAGGCATCGAATTCATTCGCGGACATCAACTGGAACTACAAGCAGAAGTCGGGCAACGGCTTCGGCGCCGGCGTGAACTTCTATGTCCTGCAGCCGCTGTCCGTGGAGCTGGCATACGCGCGGATGAGCTCGGACGCCAGCCTCGTAGCCGGCGGCACGTCCGCGAGCCTCTCCCTGCGCTCGCTCCACCTGCGCCCCCTCACCGCGTCGGTGCAGTGGCATCCGATGGCCGGATCGATGTTCGACGTCTATGCCGGCGGCGGGGCGATGTACATGATGTTCGGTTCGCTGACCGACACGCGCCTGGGCCAGATCGGCATCGACCGCGTCCAGTTCGACAACAGGTTCGGAGCCATGGCCAATGCCGGCATCGCCATCGGCTTCAGCCGCTCGCTGGCCTTCAACTTCGACGCGAAATACGCTCCGCTCAAGTCACCCTCACGCGCGCGTTTCACCAGTGACGGCAGCCAGAGCGAGCCGCTCGACATCAAGGTCAACCCGTTGCTGCTGTCGGCGGGCGTGCGCTTTCGGTTCTAGCTGGAACCATGGCTGGCGTGCCGGCTCCCGTGAAAAGGCTGGAAGCCTGAAAGGCTGGAAAGGAAGCCCGTGCTGCTCAGGCCTTTCAGCCTTTCGTTACGCATCCTCCTGGCTTTAGGTGCAAGGCCCGCCGCCCGGGCGGCTAGCTCCGGCGCTCCGCCGGCGTGGCAGTAGCCCGGAACGCCTGCAGGGCCTGGGCGAGGAACCCGGTGGGATAGTCCGCGTCGACCAATCCGTATCCAACCGGCTTCTCCGGAGGGCGGTGTGCAGTGCCGAAGATCCAGTCCCAGAAGGCGAACTTCGTGGCGAAGTTGCCGCGGACGATCTCCGCCGAGTGGTGCCAGCGGTGCATCTCCGGGCCGTTGAGGACGTACTGCAGGCGGCCGCTGCGGACGTCGACGTTGGAGTGGATGTACATCCCCCACACGGCGTCGATCGTCACCTTGAAGTACCACACCGCTGCCGGCGCACCGAGGAGAGCGAGGGGGGCGAACTCGATGGTCTGGTTGACGAGGATCTCCAGGAAGTGCGAGCGGGTGCCGGAGAGCCAGTCCACGTCGGCAGTCGAGTGGTGCGCTTCATGGATGCGCCAGAGAAGCGGCGAGCGGTGCTGGAGGCGGTGGAACCAGTAGATGTAGAGGTCGTGCAGGAACAGGAAGAGCAGGCATTGCCCGGCGAGACTCCAGCCGGAGATGGCGCGGAAGGGCCCGCCCAGGGCGGCGGTGAAGGCCGTGATGGCCAGGCCGATGACGTTGCCGAGGATCCAGTTCTGGAGGAGGGTGTAGCCGATGAGGTCCGTCCAGAAGCCGCGGCGAAGGAGGCGCTGGCGGGGGTCGTAGGGAAAGCTCCGCTCGAGCGCGACCAGGAGCGCGCCGGCGGCGGCGATGACGGCGAGAGAGACGAGCGGCGCCGGCATGCTCAAAGCGCGCGCCGGTGATCGCCGGGCGAGAACGCGTCATCCCGGCCGGCGACGCTGCCGCCGGCCGGTTGCGCAACGCGGTCTCTGTCGTAGCGAACGCGAATCAGGAAGCCGGCTCCGCGCGCTCTTCGCCCGCTTCGTCTTCGCCGGGCTCGCCCTCGGTCTCGTCGTGCTCGAGCTCTTCGCCCATCGTCGGTTCGGAATCGTCGGCTGCGGTCTGGTATTCGTTTTCCATGGCAGTTCCTCCGTCGCACGCAAGATGCAGCGGCGGAGGCGCATCGGCATCACGCACCGGGAAGAGAGGTTGTAAAGACTTCGCGGACTGGAGCGTGGGGAAGTGCCGCCGAAGCGTGTTGACGGAAGAAAAGAGTTCCGGCCGTTGCAGTCCTGCAACATTGCCGCGCTTTGCACACAGCCTTCACATCTTCTTCAACTGATTGTGTCGTGATCGCTCCGGCTCTGCCCTACAGTCGTGCGCCGGGGCTCATCATGACTCGCGCGTCTTCGACGGTCCCGGCGCCGCCCCCTGGGGCGGGCCCGATTCCGTCGCCATCCATGCAAACATCGCGAGCGCAGGCCGACGCGTTTCTGGCGTCGCTGACGCCGCAATCGACCCTGGCCGAGCTGCCCAACTGGGACGTGCGCCTGCCGGTGACGGCCCGCGGCGACGACTTCGACGAGGTGATGCGCCGCCATCCCGAGCTTCCCGGCGTGGTGGTCTTCGACGGGAACGGAGTGCGCGGCGCCATCTCCCGCTCCCGCTTCCAGCAGGTGATCAGCCGCCCGTTCGGGGGCGAGATCGTCCGGCCCCGCGCCATCGGCGCGCTGCTGGGCGAGTTCTCCACCGGACAAGTCATGGTCCTCGACCTGCACATGCCCGTGCAGGAGGCGTTGCGCGCCTCGCTGGCCCGCGACCGGACCATGCTCTACGAGCCGGTGCTCGTCTCCGGCGACGGCGGCCGCGACGTGCGGCTGGTCGGCTTCACCGACCTCCTCCGCGCCGACTCGCGCATCTCCGCCCTGCGCAATCAGCAGATGCAGGAGATCCTGGCCACCGTGCAGGAGGGCTTCCTCCTCGTCGACCGCGACCACCGCATCGCCGCCGAGTACTCGAAGTCGGTGGACGTCATCCTCGGCCTGCAGGCAGTGGCCGGACAGCCGCTCCCGGCGGTGCTGGGCGGGATCCTCGGTGCCGAGCCGGCGGAGCTGGCCCGCGGTTACCTGGACACGCTCTTCAACCCGAACGTCATCGAGAAGCTGGTCGGCGACATCAACCCGCTGAAAGCCGTGGCGGTGCGGGACGCGGCGGGGCGGACGCGGCAGCACCTGGCGTTCACGTTCCGGCGTTCGACCGAGGGTCGGGAGATCCGCCGCATCCTCGTGCGGGTCGAGGACCGCACCCGCGAAGTCGAGCTGGCCGCCGAGCTGGAAGAGCAGGAGCGCCAGGCCGGGCAGCGCGTCGAGCTGGCCATGGAGATGATGCAGGTCCAGCCGGAGGCGCTGACCGATTACCTGACCCGCTTCCTCGTGGAGATCTCACGCATCGGCCGCTTCCGCACCCAGGGAGTGGACGGCTCGATGCGGGCCACGGTGGACGCGATCTTCCGGAGTCTTCACAGCCTTAAGGGCGAAGCGGGACTGATCGGCCTGCGGAGCTTCGCCGAGCGGCTGCACCGCACCGAGGACGTGGCGGCCTCGCTGCGCGACAACCCGGCCCGTGAGAGCCTGGAGCGCCTCGATCCGTGGATCGCCGCGCTCCGGACGCTCGGCGCCGAAGCCAAGGACCTCGTGGCGCGGCTCTCCGCTCTCGTCACGCGGAAGGGGAGCGAGGCGCCGCAGGGACAATCCACGCAGGAGCTCGTGCCGGCGGTGGAAGCGCTCGTGGCCGGCCTCTCCTCGCGCCTCGGCAAGCCGGCCCGCTTCGTGGCGCGCTGGCAGCCGGACGAGCTTCCGGCCGCGTATCAGGCCGTCGTGCGCGACGCGCTCATCCAACTGGCGCGCAACTCCATGGTGCACGGCGTGGAGGGCGAAGAGGAGCGCCGGGCGGCGAACAAGCCGGCCACGGCGGTGCTGCAGTTCGCTCTCCGCCGACACGAGCACGAAGGGCAGATCGAGATCCTCTTCCAGGACGACGGCCGCGGACTCGACCTGGCGCGCATCCGCGAGCGGGCCCGCCAACTGTTCGGAACGGTGATCTTCGACGACGAGCAGGCGGCGCAGGTGATCTTCGAGCCGGGCTTCTCTACGGCGCAGACGACTACCGGTGACGCGGGCCGCGGCGTGGGGCTCGACCTGGTGCGGGAGCGGGTGGAGAGTCTGGGCGGGATGATCCTGGTCCACAGCCGGCCGGGCGTCTTCTGCGCATTCCAGATCGTCCTGCCGCTGCAGCCGGAGGAGCGGGCATGAAACTGCTGATCGTCGATGACTCGCTGGTCGTGCGCGACGCCATTCAGCGCTCGGTGGAGAGCGGCAACATTTCCGCGGTCTTCCGCGCCGAGGATGGCGAGGAGGCGGTGTCGACCTTCGCCCGGGAACGGCCGGAGCTGGTGACGATGGACCTGACCCTGCCGCGGCTCGACGGCCTGGGCGCCATCCGGCGCATCCGGGAGATCGCGCCGCAGACGTCGATCCTGGTCATCTCCGCGCTGAACAGCCACAAGACCGCCATGGAGGCCATCGCCCTCGGCGCCTGCGGATTCCTGACCAAGCCCTTCACGCCGCGCGAGATTGCCGAGGCTCTGGAGCAGCTCGCGCAGCACGCCCAGCAGACGCAGAGCCAGAACCTGATGGATGCGACATCGTGAGTCTTCCAGCCTATCGAGTCGATTTCAGCGGAGCGGAGCATGTGAGCGGCGGCCAGCGTTCCGATCCCCGGTCCACAGCACGCACGGCGGCCGTGCCGCGCAAGGGCAACCTGCTCTTCGTCGATCCCGACGACCTGCTGCTGCACATGATCGAAGCCGGCCTGTCGCTGTCCCGGCCGAAGTGGCAGATGATCTCCACGAAGAGCCCGGCCGAGGCGCTGGACGTGCTCGGGCAGCACTCCGAGCTCGACGCCATCGTCACGGAAGTCGTCTTCGGCCGCTCCTCGGAAAAGGGCAAGGCCTTCATCCGCGAGGTCGGGCAACGCTGGCCGGAGATCCCCCTCTTCGTCATGACGCGCCTCGGCGCCGAGGAGACGCAGGGGCTGGACGCGATGGAGTACATCGCCAAGCCGCCCGACATCGACTACCTCGTCAGCCGGATCGACCGGGCCATTCGCAGGCAGCGCGAGAGCCACGTGCGCGGCATCTCCCTCCCGACCTTCCTCCAGATTCTCGATCTCGAGGGGAAGACGTGCACGGTGGTGGTCTCGCACGGAGGCAGGGTGGGGGAGCTGTTCCTGCGCGACGGAAAGCTGATCCAGGCCCGGCTCGATGAGCTGGAAGGGCGGGAGGCGTTCTTCGAGATGCTCTCCATGCGCGAGCACACGATGCGCGTCGTGGACCGGTGTGACGCCGAGCGGAAGTTCACGGCCAGCCTGGCGTCGCTGCTCATGGAGTGGTCGGTCCGCGAAGATCACACGGCGCCCCGGGACACACCATCGCCCGAGGAGGATGAATGAACCCCGAACAGTTCAAGCTTTTCAAGCGGATCACGCTCGACTACTTCGCCAAGCTCGCGCCCAACGAGCAGCCGGTGCTCGGCGAGCCGCACATGCACTTCGGTGATCCGGAGCTGCTCGATTACACCAGCCTGATCGAGATCGA
>CAZYTO010000101.1:0-3757 GCA_964650405.1 uncultured Thermoanaerobaculia bacterium
CCTCAGCTCTCGATCTGAGATCCCCGTGTGCGGCGGCCGGAACGAGGACGTACCGACAAAACGAGGAGGCCCTCATGCCGTTCGATGAAGTCAAGAAGATCTGGATGAACGGGCGGCTCGTCGATTTCGCCGACGCCAAGATACACGTTCTAACTCACGCTATTCATTACGGTTCGGGTGTTTTCGAAGGCATTCGCTGCTATGACACCAAGAACCGCGGCTCGGCCATGTTCCGGCTGGAAGCCCACACTCGCCGGCTGTACGACTCCGGCAAGATCTACCGGATGGACGTGCCGTTCACTCCCGACGAGTTCGAGCGCGCCTGCCTCGAGACCGTCGCGGCGAACGAGTTCGACGACTGTTACCTCCGCCCTCTCATTTACCGCGGGTTTCACTCACTCGGTGTTTATCCCGCAGCCTGCCCGGTCGACGTCTGCATCGCCGCGTGGAAGTGGGGCAAGTATCTCGGTCCCGAGGCGCTGGAACAGGGCGTCGACGTCTGCGTATCGTCGTGGAGCCGCATGGCGCCGAATACCTTCCCGGCCCTGGCAAAGGCCACCGCCAACTACATGAACTCGATCCTCATCCGCCAGGAAGCGGCAGCCGACGGCTACGCCGAAGGCATCGCACTCGATGTTCACGGTTACGTCAGCGAAGGTTCTGGCGAGAACGTCTTCCTCGTCCGCGATGGCCGCATCTATACCCCGCCCCTCGGTGCATCGATCCTCGCCGGCATCACCCGCGACACAGTCGTTCGCCTGGCCCGGGACCTCGGCTACGAGGTGGTCGAGTCGCTCATTCCGCGCGAAGCGCTCTATGTCGCCGATGAGGTCTTCTTCAGCGGCACCGCCGCGGAAGTGACGCCCGTTCGCAGCATCGACCGCGTGTCCATCGGCAACGGGCGGCGCGGACCGGTCACGGAGCGGATCCAGAAGGAGTTCTTCGCCTACGTCAACGGCGAGATCCCGGACCGCTTCGATTGGTTCGCACCGGTCTATCCGGAGCGGGTCGCGTCGAAGAAACCGGCGCTGGTGGCCGGGTAACTCGCGAACGAGCCCACCCTAATTGACGTACCCCCGATCTCTCATCGACAGGTAGCGTGTCGTACTGACGATCACGTGATCGACGAGTGTGAGATCGCAGAGGCTCAGCGACTCGCGGAGCTTGGTGGTGAACCGCACGTCGTTGGCCGACGGGGTGGGATCGCCCGACGGATGGTTGTGATAGAGCACGACCCCGACGGCGTTTTCGTTGAGCGCGAGGCGGATGATCTCGCGTGTCGAAACGAGGGCATGATCGATCGAACCGGCAAAGATCACGCGCTGGTACAGGACGCGGTTGCGACCGTCGAGAAAGACGCCGCCCACCCGTTCCTGCTCGTGGGGAGCGAAACGCAGCATCAGGGTGCGGCCGAGCGCGTCGGTATCGAAGAGCGGCTTCTCTGCTTCGACCTCGCGCTCGAGGGCGAGGCGGCGGGCCAGCTCGAAGGCCGCGAGGAGACGGGCCGCTTTGGCCGGCCCCACGCCGCGGGCGGCGATGAGCTGCTTGGCGTCGCGGCAGGCCAGCTCGTGGCGCCCGCCTACCAGCAACTCCCGGCCCAGGGCGATGGCGTTCTTCCCCGTCGTGCCCGAGCCGAGCAGCAGCGCCGTGAGCTCCGCGTCCGAGAGCGTCACCGCTCCATGCTTGAACAAACGCTCCCGCGGGCGATCGTCGTAGGGAAGATCGGCGATGATTTCATGCATGACACGCCTCCTGGATGGCATCGACAAGCTGGGGTGTGACGTCCGCGGCTTTCGCAGCGACGGCATACGTGCAGTTGGTGGTGAGCGGGGTGGCGGCCGGATTGATCTCGATCGACAGGCCGCGGTGCAGCGAGACCATTCCCGCCGCGGGGTAAACCACACCGGACGTGCCGATGACGACGAGCAGGTCGGCTCCACGGATGGCTACCATGGCCCGGGCCACAGCCTCGTCCGGCAGCATCTCGCCGAACCAGACGACGTCGGGCCGCAGCAGCGACCCGCACGCGCAACGCGGCGGAATGACGTCGAAGGCGCTGGGCGCGTCGAACGTACCGCCCTCACGGACACAACGCACGCGAAGGATGTTGCCGTGCAGCTCCACGACCTCGTGTGCACCGGCACGCGCATGAAGCCCGTCGACGTTCTGCGTCACCACCACCGCGCCGGGTAACGCGGCGATGGCGCGATGGGCGGCGTTCGGTTCCGCGTCTCTCACCAGCTCGCGGCGCCATTCGTACCACTCCCACACCGTCTTCGGATCGCGGGCGAATGCTTCCGGCGTGGCGAGATCCTCCGACCGAAAGTTGCGCCACAAACCGCCTGCGCCGCGAAAGGTCGGAATGCCGCTCTCCGCCGAGACACCCGCTCCGGTGAAGAAGACGGTACGGCGCGGAGAGCGTCGCCGGATCGCGTCCAGGGCCTTGTCGAGGGATGCATTCATGCACACCAGCCTACGACGCAGGGGCCGAAGTACAGAGGAAATCTACCCGATGAAGGAGACGCGGCCATTGATGCACACGAAAGTGTGCAGACGGTCAATCAGTGTGGAGTTCAGACACGGAAACGAGTCTGAATCCCGCCTACATCCAACCCGGTAACCCTGGCGCCGAGCAACCCAGCCACAAGCAGCCCGACGCGTCCGATCGATCTACTAGCTGGTCGGGATGTTCGCCTCGTTGATCTGGATGAACGCGTCGTTCCGCAGGCGCTGGATGTAGGCGCGGTAGTCGCGCTGCCACGTCTCGTCGCTGGCGTCCTTGCGGAGCTTGTCCTTGACGGACTCGAAGGCCGGGACCTCGGTGGGAAGGCGCTGCTCGAGCTTCAGGATGTGCCAGCCCGACTTCGAGGAGATCGGGCCGATGACGGATCCGGCCGTTGCATTGAAGACGGCCTTGTCGAGGTCGGGAAGCAGCTCGCCGCGTGCGACTTCGCCGAGGTCGCCACCCTTGTCCTTGCTGCCGGCTTCGGAGTAGGTCTGGGCGAGCTTGGTGAAATCGGCGCCGCCGCGGGCCTGCTGTGCCAGGTCGGCGGCATGTTTCTGGGCCGCTTCGGCGGCCAGTGCGCCGTCCGGGCGGAGGATGATGATCTCGCGGAGCTTGGCCCGTTCGGGCAGGCGGTAGTGCTCTTTCTCGCGGTCGTAGCGCTCGCGCAGTTCTTTGTCGGAGAGGTCTTCGCGCGGGCGGAGCTCATGGCCGAAGACCTTGTTCGTGATGATCTGGTCGCGCATGCGCGTTTCCATGTCCGTACGCGACATGCCCGACTTCAGGAGCAGGTCTTCGAACTGCTTATCGGTGGTGATTCCGTACTGCTGCTTGACGCGGTTGACGGCGTCCCGGACCTCGTCGGAGGCGACGGTGATGCCGAGGCGGTCGGCGCGGTCCTTGATGAGCAGCTCGGAGACGAGCTCGTCGACCATGGCCTTGCGCGCCTCCTCCTTCTTCGCCTTGACCTGGTCGGGCGGCGCGGTCTGCTCGGCCTCTGCGAATGCGTCGTGGAGGCGCTTCGCAGAACGAAGGGAGATCTGGCGGGAGCGGCAAAAATCCTCGGACTTTCCCGCGAGGCTTTTGACGCGAAGCTCAAGTCCTTCGGGATCGACGCCGCGGCGCAGGTCTAGCGCCGCGCGGCTTCATCCACACGGGTTGCGCTCGCGGGGCTGAGCCGCTCGCGCACCGCGTTCAGACGGCTGACGATTTCCTTCGCATCGCGCGTCTGAGCCAGCCCCATGCCCACGATAT
>CAZYTO010000101.1:3767-17779 GCA_964650405.1 uncultured Thermoanaerobaculia bacterium
TCGCCTGGCCCTGGTCGGGCGGCGCGGTCTGTTGGGACTCTGCGAATGCGTCGTGTGGGCGCTTCGAGTACTGGGTGCGGGTGATGATGCGTTCGCCGACGCGGATGACGTTGGCTTCGACGACGTCGGCCGCCGACAGAGAGGCCGCCGACAGCGACAAAACGAGTGCGAGGAGCGCTTTTTTCATAGGTTTAGCCTCGATGAGAACCGGGAGCGCGTGATCATTATTCGAATGTGAGACGGGCGCAAGGGGGAGAGGTCACTCGCTGTCGTTCCTGGGCAGGGTGCCGCTGTACTTGAAGGGCAGTCGCCGAGTGAGAACGGCGATCTGCATTTCGCCTTTGGCCCTGGCGACGGTGTCGGCGAGGTGCTGGCGGATCTCGTCGTCCTTGAGCCGTTCGCGGATGACGGGCGCGGCCGTCTTGAGGTCGATCGTGCCCGGCGGCCGGCGGACGTCCACCTTGAAAATGTGGAAGCTGGAATCCGTGCGGATGACACTGCTGATACTGCCGGGTTTCAGGGCGAAGATCTCATCCTCGAACATCTTCGGGAGCTCGCCGCGGCTGACGTAGCCGATCTCGCCCCCCTTCTTCGCGTTCGGCGCGAGGGAGTACTGAGCCGACAGGTCCTCGAAGGCCGCACCGCCCTTCAACTTCTGCACGATGTCATTGGCCAGGGCCTCGTCGTGGACGAGGATCTGCCGCACGTGCACTTCTTCGCCGCTTTTGAACTCGGCGGGATGGCCTTCGTAGTAGGTGCGCACCTGATCGTCGCCCGGTGCCGCGACGTCGGCGGCCATGTCGGCGACGAGCTTCTGCCGGCGCATCTCGTCCCGCTTGTCGATGACGGTCGCTCCCGGGTCGGTGCGCACGGCGCTGGCAATCTTCTCGGCCGAGACCTCTACGCCGTGGTTTCCCGCGTACTCGGCGAGGACAACCTCCTCGATGTACTGGTCGAGCATCGCGCTCGCCACTTCCGGCCCGAGCTGAGCGAGGTCCGTCCCCGTATTCCGCTCGAGATAGCGTTTGAAGTCGCTGACTGTGATCATCCGGTCGCCGACGCGCACCAGGACATCCGCCGGGACCGCAGGCTTGCGGTGGCAGGCGAGGAGCAGGCACGAGATGGCGAGAAAGCCGACGCTGAAGCGACGCACGAGAGCTGGCGAAGTGTAGCCGAAGCCGGGTCTGATGCCGAGCGCGCCAGCGACAGCGGAAGAATCACCTCGCTACGGGTGACGTACTGGGGTGCACCGAGGCTCCGATCGCGGCCGCCGCGGTAAGCCCCTGCCAGAGCGCCCAGAGCATGAGCGCAATGAGGGCGGCGGGAGGCACGCCGTCGATGCGGTCGGCGACGCGCCAGGTCATCACGGCGAAGGCGGCGTCGATCAGCACGTGGATCAGCGTCAGTAGTCGCGCCAGATAGACCAT
Organism: uncultured Thermoanaerobaculia bacterium; assembly: GCA_964650405.1. Lineage (GTDB taxonomy): Bacteria > Acidobacteriota > Thermoanaerobaculia > Gp7-AA8 > Gp7-AA8 > CAZYTO01. The sequence goes on from CAZYTO010000101.1 coordinate 5,195, forward strand.
CGTCGGACGCTCACGGTAGCAAAAGGCCAGTCCGCCGATGGGCACGGTCACGATGGCGCTGGCGGCGTAGCGGAGGGCCGGCCATTGATGACTGGCGGCCATGACCGCAAGCACGGCCACGGCGATGCCCGACCGCATGGCCATCATCAGAACCATGAGGTCGGTCGTGGCGCGCGTCTGTGCGTTCATTCGGTCTCGCGGGTCGCTGATCGCGGGTCGTTGTTCGCTGTTCGTTGGTCGCCGCTCACGGTTGCTGTCCGCGGACCCCGGGCCAGCGTACTGCCAGGCACAGCGACTTGCGAACAGCGGCCAGCGATCAGCGACCGCCATTACCAATACGAAGTTGTGATCGAACAGTTGCCTCGTACCACGGCCTGGCAGGCCAGGCGCTCGTCCGGGTCGAGTCCCCGCTCAGCGGAGACGCGGGTCTCGATGGCCGTCGGTGCCGTCAGGTTCCCAGCCCCCTCCACGATCCGGACGCGGCAGCGCGCACAGATGCCGATACCGCCACAGGCGTTGCCGAGGGGGACGGAGGCGCGGCGGGCCAGATCGAGGAGGGTTTCGTCCGACTTCCCCTCAGCCGACCGGCCGATCGGTGTAAAGAAGACGTGCATTCCGCGATCGTAACCGTCCTGCAAAGAAACTTCGGGCCGTTTTCGTCGTCTACAGGAACAGTTGTTGGAGGAACTCAATGAGCACGGCGATCAAGACCATGGATGAGATTCGGCTGGCGGAGGAGATTGTGCGGGTGTTGCCGGAAGGCGCCATCCGGGTCTGCTCCTCGGACCGCGAGGCGATCCGCTACGCGGTACGCTCGCGCGAGCTGAAGCTCCGCTCGGTCGTCCTCGGCCGCTCCGCCCTCCGCCGCCTCCTGCACGACCACGACGGTGCGGTGAAGATCGAGTATCTGCAGCGCGATCTCCTCCGCAGCGCCGAAACGCGCAGCGAGTTCGCCTACCCGCGCCCGCGTGTGGCGCCGCGTCAGGATCTGCCGGCGGTGGCGTTTCCCCGCCGCATCGCAACCGCGGGCTGAGAGCGCGAATCCGAGGTGCAGGGCACGACCGCGTCGTGCCGAACCCCGTGGGTGGGGAATGTTGCATGCGGAATGCGTGGTAAACCGCCGCACCATTCCCGGTCCACCTTTTTCCATTCCACCCGGCCAGGCACCGGGATTCGGCATGACGCGGCCGTGTTACGTACTGTTTCTAAGTTGACACACTCCGTCGTTTCGTAGGTAATCGCCTTGACTTTCCGACGAAACGAATCCACATTGTCGGCGTGGCCGTCGATCTAGATTCTGTTGACCTTCAGATCCTGACGCTCCTGCACCGGGACGGCCGGGCCTCGGCCACCGAGATCGCCGACCAGGTCGGGCTCTCCCGGCCGGCCGTGGCGGACCGCATCGAGAAGCTCGAGCGCAATGGCGTCATCCGCGGGCATACCGTCGTCGTCGATCCCTCCGCGCTTGGCAGAGACGTCACCGCCTTCATCGCCGCGCGCAAGGCCACCGAGTTGGACGCCAAGGCGTGGAAGGCGTTCCAGCAACTGCTCAAGAGCGACGAGGTGCTCGAGTCGCACACCGTGGCCGGCGACGACTGCTACCTGCTGAAGGTGCGCACCGGCTCCATCGCTTCGCTCACGGCCATTCTGTCCAAGCTCACAGCGCCGCCGCTTTCCCTGCAGACGCGCACGACCATCGTGCTCGAGACCCACGTGGAGAAGGTCGGCGGCATCGTTCTCGGGGAGGAGACATGAAATCGGATCGCGCTCTCGCTTTCGCTGCGTTCGCCGTCGTCTGCACCGTGTGGGGCACGACGTATCTCGGCATCCGCATCGCCGTCGAGACGATTCCGCCCATGCTGCTCTCCGGAATCCGCTACGTCGTCGCCGGGACCATCCTCTTCGCCATTTCGCGGCTTCGGGGCGACGTCATCCCCGCCGACCGCCGCACGCTCTTTAATGTGGCGCTGGTCGGCGTCCTCATGGTGGCGGGCGGCAACTTCAGCGTGATCTGGGCCGAGCAGTGGGTCCCGAGCGGCATCGCCGCCCTGCTCGTGGCCACGTCGCCGTTCTGGGCGGCCATCATGGAGCGCCTCCGCACCAACGGTGAGCGGATCAGCGTCCGGAAGATGCTGGGAATGATCGTCGGCTTCCTCGGCGTGGCCATGCTCGTAACTCCGGGCGGCGGAAACGGCGCTCTCGATCGCCGCATGCTCCTCGGCGCCCTGGCCATCCAGGGTGGCGCCATTGCATGGCAGTACGGCACCCTCCGCGGCAAGCACCATCTCGGCGGAATCGCTCCCCTCATGTCGTCGGCGCTGCAGATGCTCATCGGCGGCGTGTTCATTTCGCTGGCCGGTCTGGCCACCGGCGAGGTGCAACGCTTCGCCATCAACCCGCGAACGCTGGCGGCACTCGTCTATCTAACCCTGTTCGGCTCCGTGCTCGCGTACACCTCGTACGTCTACGCGCTGAAGCACATGAAGACCACGACCATGTCGCTCTACGCCTACGTCAATCCCGTCATCGCCGTGCTCGTCGGCTGGCTGATTCTCCGGGAGAAGCTGACGTGGCTGTCGATCACCGCCATGTGCGTGATCCTGGCCGGTGTGGCGCTCGTGCAGACGGCACGGAAGCGGCCGCGTCATTTCACGATCGCGGGCGGTGTGGCCACGAAGAAAGCGGCCTGAACGATTCTCGGACAACGCACAATGCCAGCCGGCGAAAGGCGGGAGACTGCGAGCAGCGAACGGGAAGACATCCCTTCCCCGGTGTCCCCGCTCGCCGCTCGCCGTCCCCCGGCTCGCCCGCTACAAAGGAGTGTCGAGTGAGTTACCAGGCCGTTTCATTCGCTGAGAAGTTCTCCCGGTTCTCCGAGCAGTACCAGCCGAAGGTCATCGCCCAGATGAACGACATCCAGTTCAAGCTGGCGCGCGTGCAGGGCGAGTTCGTCTGGCATTCGCACGAAGAGACCGACGAGACATTCATCGTCCTCGAAGGCAGCCTGGTCATCGACTTCCGCGATGGCCGCGTCGAGCTCGGGCCGGGCGAGATGTTCGTTGTGCCGAAGGGCAAGGAGCACAAGCCCTCCGCCGCGGACGAATGCAAGATCATGCTGATCGAACCGGCCGGAACAGTGAATACGGGCACGACGGGCGGCGAACGAACCGCTCCCAACGACGTCTGGATTTGACAGAAACGTGTGAGGCTTTCGTGATCGAAGTCGCGCATGATCTTCCCGTCATGAAAGCGCGCACGATCGCCTCGCTCATCGCCGGAATGCTGGCCGTCGCCGTCACCGCAGTGGCGGCAGTCCAGCTCACGAACAATCCTGAGCCGCTGGCGAAGCGGATGGGCTCGACGCCGGTGGTGGTCGAGCTCTTCACCTCCCAGGGCTGCAGCAGTTGCCCGCCGGCCGATGCCATGCTCGGCGCCATCTCCCACGACGACTCCTTGCGCGGCCGGGTCATTCCGCTGGCGTTCCACGTTGATTACTGGGACCACCTCGGCTGGCGCGACCCGTTCGCCTCCCACTCCTGGACGCAGCGCCAGATGGCCTACGTGAAGCAGATGAACCTCTCCTCGGCCTTCACGCCGCAACTGGTCGTGGCCGGGCAGAAGCAGCTCAGCGCCTCGCGTCCCGACGTGCTCGAACAGTCGATCATCGCGGCCTCGCAGACGGCGCCTGTCGGCAAGATCGCCATCGACGCCAAGCGCGACGACAAGTCGGTCGTGGCGAACATCACCGCCACCGACGGCGGCAACAGCGATCTCGTTGTGGCGCTCATCGAGTACGGCGTCAGCACCAGCGTCGGCGGCGGCGAGAACAAGGGCCGCACCATCGTCAACGACGCCATCGTGCGGGGATTCACGCGCGCCCGCCCCGGCCGCACGACGTTCAAGGTCGACCCCGACTGGAAGGACCTCGCCGTCGTGGCCTTCTTCCAGGACCGGCAGTCGATGGCCATCACGAACGCGGCCATTACGCCGCTGTAGAGGCACCGGTCGACCAACGGTAGCGCTCGGCTACGGAGGTCGGTGCAGCGCCAGCGCAACGGCGTTACGATCGTGCGTCATGAAGCGCACGATCGTTGCTCTCTCCGTCGCTCTTCCGCTGCTCCTCGCGTGCAAAGAAAAGCCAGACGCCGCGGCGCCGTCGCCTCCGGTCACGACCTCCAGCGCGCCCGCTCCGGCCGCCGCCGCGACCGCGAGCACCACGACCGCCCCGACCGCCGCACCGTCGACTGGCACTGCGCCGGACGTCGCGGCTGCCAACGCGCCCGTGCCGGCTCAGGACCTCGAGCTATGGTTGCGCGGCGACTACGGCGTGACCGCCGATGCGGGCGGAAAGGTCACGTCGTGGGCGGTCGAAGGCTCTCCGCTGAAGGCCACGCCGTCCCAGCCCGCCGAACAACCCTCACTCGTCGCCAATGCGATCAACGGCAAGCCGGCGATCCGCTTCGACGGGAAACAGAACACGCTCGAGGTGCCGATGTCGATCGACCCCAAGGTCGCTCCGCAGTTGACGGTCATCTCCGTCTGGACGAGCGCCACCGCGGAGCGGTCGACGCTGCGGAAGCTCTACGGCGCCGACAACGGCGGTTACGATCGTGCCGCGGGCATCGACGACCGCTCCGAGGGCAGCAACTACACCGTCTTCGGCGGCAGCGCGGGTGTCGTCGGCTCCCTGACCTTCACTGCGAACACGCCGAACCTGACCGTGGAAAGCTACGATCAGACGCAGAAGAAGCTGAACACCTGGGCGAACGGCGCTGCCAGGAGCAACGTCGAAGCCGAGTACAACGAGAGCCTCGACCATTTCTTCATCGGCAGCACCGGCCGCGTCTACCACGAGCCGTGGCAGGGCGATCTCGCCGAAATGCTCGTCTATCGCCGCGTGCTCTCGGACGACGAGCGCAAGAAAGTCGAGGACTACCTGGCGGGGAAGTACGGGCTGAAGCTGACGCGATAGACCATCATCGTTAGCGGCGCTCTCCGTCGCGGAGAGCGGAAAGAGGCGGGCGGAATGCCCGCCTCCTTCTCTTGGTCTTCGACTACTTGTGGGCCGCCTTCGACTTGTCGAAGAGGTGCCCGTACTGGCCGTAGCCCTCGGCTTCGAGGCGGTCGGCCGGGATGAAGCGGAGTGCCGCGGAGTTCATGCAATAGCGCTTGCCGGTCGGCGCCGGGCCGTCGTCGAAGACGTGCCCGAGGTGGGAGTCGGCGTGCTTCGAGCGGACCTCGGTGCGGACCATCCACAGCTTGCGGTCGGTCTTCTCCACGATGTTGCCGCGCTCGAGGACGCGGATGAACGACGGCCAGCCGGTGCCGGAGTCGAACTTGTCGGTCGAGCTGAAGAGCGGCTCGCCGGAGACGACGTCGACGTAGATGCCCGGCTCATGGTTGTTCCAGTACTCATTGTCGAAGGCGCGCTCCGTCTCTTCGTGCTGCGTGACCTCGTACTGGATCGGCGTCAGCTTCTGGCGAAGCTCGGCATCCGAGGGCTTGTTGGCATTGGCCTTCACAGGCTGGTCTCCTTTCCCGCCGCTCTGGGCAAAGACCAGGACGACGGCGGCGACGGTGATGATGAGAATGATGGCAATCCGTGTAGCGGACAAGAGGGTACGTGACATGAGTGTTCTCCTCGCGAGATAGCAAACCGCACCCGAGGCGCGGCTGTTTCAACGAGACATAACTTCGGCCGGATCTGTCACGCGAGTATCACGGCGGAATGGCGTTTTCGCTGAAAACTTCCGGCGACGCCACGGAAGCGCCCGGCCCGCCACGGCAACCGGCCGGCCGGGCAACCCCAGCCACCCTGCAACCCCGTAACCCAGCAATCCGATTTGAAGAATTACTTGCGTAACTCCGTGCACAACAGTATAACTTCCGTAAGTCCATCAGAGGAGGCAGAGGCCCATGGGTTTGCTCGATGACGTAGATCACGTCCTGCAGGACATTGAAGAAGCAAAGCAGCAGTTCGACGACATCCTCCCGCAGAGCGGCTGGAATGCCGACCTCGTGGAGCTCGGCGTCTCCGTCGGTAAGGTCTTCGGGTTCCGCATCCTGCGCTCCACGGAGACCGGCTTCCCGCACCTGGAGCTGACGTTCACCGACCGCGGCGTCTACACGTTCAACGGGAAGAAGGTGCTCGGCGGCACGAACGCGACGTACTCCGGATTTCTCGACAGGAGCCTCGTCTTCTACGGCCAGGGCAACGGGATGTCCGTGGCCCTGACCAAGCCGGAGCGCTGCTATTCGACCTGGCTGACGGAAGGAACGGCCAACCTGCAACCCACGCTCACCGGGGCCGGGATCTACCGCGGGTCGATCCTCTACCGGTGGGACGGCGCGTTCGCGGAGTTGAACGGCGTACCGGCCATCTTCCAGCTCCAGATCAACGACCTCGGGATCACATTCGGCAAGATCTGGCGCTGGAACACGGCGACCCAGGCGGCGTGACGGGCCTGCACCTCAAGTCGGAAAGGCTCGTCCTCGCGGAAGGCTGCAAGGTCGTTCGGCTGAAAAGCCCTGGCAACCCGTGGTTCCCTTGCCAGCCTTTTCAGCCTTCCGGTCGTCATGTTCATTGCTTCGATCAGACATTCGGTGCAAGAGCCGGCCGTGACGGAGATTACGGCCGGCATCCGGCCCCGGCGCTAAAATGCCGTTTCATGCATCGGTCCTTTGCAGTCGTCGTACTCCTGTTATTCGTGTGTCCGCTCATTGCCGCTCAGGTGCCGCAACAGGCCCCGCAGCCGCAGCCTCCCATTCCGGCGGATGGTCCGTCCGCCATCAAGGCGCTCGTCGAAGCCTCGCGCATGGACGAGCTGCGCTGGCCGGACTTCAGCGACTATCGCAAGCACATGGTGAACTTCTACCAGCCGCTCAACTGGGAGTTCGCCTGGACGCGCAGCGGGCAGGTCACACCCCAGGCCCGTGCCGTCATCGCCCTCTTCGAGAAGGCCGATCTCAAAGGCATCAACGCCGTCGATTACGACGGCTCGCGCTGGGACGCGCGCCTGCGCGCGCTGAACGGCCATGTCACCGATCCCGACCTGGCGCGCTTCGACGTCGCCGTCAGCATCTCGCTCATGCGCTACATCTCCGACCTTCACATCGGCCGGGTCAATCCGCGTAACCTCCAGTTCGACCTCGATATCGAAGCGAAGAAGTACTATCTGCCGAAGCTCCTCACCGACATCGAGGAGTCGGCCGATCCCGGCACGATCCTCGCGCAGATCGAGCCGCAGTATCCCGAGTACCACCGGCTGCAGACCGCGCTGGCCGCGTATCGCCAGCTCGCCGCCGAGTCCGCGACGGATCCCGTGCTGCCGGAGAAAGCCACCGTCAAGGTCGGAGAGGTCTATCCGCAGGCGCCGCAGCTCGCCCGGATGCTGCTGCGCCTCGGCGACCTTCCGGCCGCCGTCAACGTCGATCCGAAGCATCCCGTGTACGACGCGGCCCTCGCCGCCGGCGTGAAGAAGTTCCAGGCGCGCCACAACCTCGAAGCCAGCGGCACCCTCGGCCCGAAGACGCTCCATCAGCTCAACATCCCCCTGGCCTTCCGCGTGAAGCAGATCCAGTGGGCGCTGGAGCGCTGGCGATGGGCACCCATGCAGTTCGAGGCGCCGCCCATCATCGTCAACATCCCCGAGTTCACCCTGCACGCCTGGGACGACACCGGCAAGCCGTCGCTCGACATGCGCGTCGTCGTCGGCCAGGCTTATTCGCACCAGACCCCGGTGTTCGCCGCGGAGATGAAGTACGTCGTGCTGCGGCCGTACTGGAGCGTGCCTCCGAGCATCCAGGCCAAGGAGCTCGTCCCGAAACTCACGAAGAGCTCGACCTTCCTGTCCCGCAACGGCTATGAAGTGGTCACCGCCGACGGCGATCTCGTGGACAGCAGCAACCTCGACCCCGCGACGCTGGCCAAGCTGCGCTCCGGCGCGCTCCAGATCCGCCAGAAGCCCGGCGCCAACAACGCCCTCGGCCTTGTGAAGTTCATCTTCCCGAACCAGAACAACATCTACTTCCACTCCACGCCGTCGCAGGAGCTCTTCTCCCGCTCCCGGCGCGACTTCAGCCATGGCTGCATCCGCGTGGAGTTCCCGGTGAAGCTCGCCACCTGGGTCCTGCGCGACCTGCCCGAATGGACTCCCGAACGCATCGAGAAGGCCATGAAGAACGGCGATCCCACACAGGTGAACCTGAAAAAGCCGATCCCCATCATGCTCATCTACACCACCGCCGGCGTCGATGAAAACGGAACCGTCCACTTCTTCGAAGACATCTACGGCCACGACACGACCCTGGAGAATGCACTCGCGGCGGGGTATCCGTACCCGGCATGAGCCCGAAACCCGAATCAGCGAATAAGCGAATCAGCGAATAAGGGCGAAGCCAGCGTCATCCTTTCCGCGCAGCGGCCCGGGCGATGAGGCCGATGCCGATGGTCACCGCGGCGACGCCGGCGGCCAGCCAGATGGCGTTGTCACGTGCGTTGCGCGCGCCGCGGGCGATGGCCCGGCCGGTGATGCGTCCCGCCACGAACGTTCGGGCGTCCACCTCCTGCAGCGCCCCCTTCACCTTCGGGGATTCCAGAAGCTTGCCGACCGCAAGCACTGCCAGCGGCGCGAGCAGCCGCATGATGACCTGTTGGCTTTTCGGGTTGTCCATGAAGCCTCCTTCTAGCAAACCGCGTGCAGCGCGTCCGTGGCGCCGCAAACATACAACTGATCCGTGGCCGTGATCTCGGTATCGGCGGTCACGCGTGTGAGGAACCTCCCCTCCCGCCGGACCGCCACCAGCGAACAGCCATGCTGGCGAAGGGGCAGGTCGGCCACCCGGCGTCCGGCGAAACGCTGCGCTGCCGTCGCCGAGATCTGGCGGTGCTCGTCCCGCGGGCGCGCCTTCCGGTGGAGGAGGCGCGCGGTCAGCATTTCTCCGGAGATGTCGGAGATGGACAGGGCGTAGTCGGCGCCGGCCCGGTAGATGTTGTCGAGGTTGCGGGCGTGGTTCACCCGCGCCACCACCGGGACGCCCGCCACGAGATCGCGGACGATCACGGCACCGAACATCGTGGCGTCGTCGCTGTTGAGAGCGAGCACGACGCCGCGAGCCTCGCTCACACCGGCACGCTCGAGTACGGACGAGTCGAGCACATTGCCGACTACGTCCACGCCCGGCTTCTCCTGCCGCTCGATCACGCGCACTTCCTCCCCGGCGTCGGTGAGCAGCTCATGCACCTTCCGCCCGACCTCGCCGAAGCCGGCAATGAGGAACGGCCCGCTGCTGCGCATCGGAATCGCGCCGAGGGCAGCGGCGGCGTCCGCGAGCGCCTGGCTGTCGCCGACCAGCTCGAGAATGTCATTCGCGTCCACGATCATGTCGGCCGTACAGCGCGCTTCCAGCCGGCTGCGCGTCCACTTGCCCACGACCACGGCCCCGTGCGCCCCGAGGGCCATGTCCCGAAGCGTCTTGCCCGCAAACGGGCTGGAGGGAGGAATGCGCAGCTCGCACCGCTGGAGCGCGTCGATCGACTCGATCCCCGGCAGGCGCGGACTGATCCGCTCGCTGGCGTGCGCGGCCAGGGCCGCGGCCACGATGTGCCGCGGCGTGAAGGCCGCCGTGGCGCCGGCCAGCTCCATCGGCTTGCGGTGCGCCGGCTCTTCCACGAATGCCAGCACGTCGCCGCGAAAGCCCATGGCCCGCGCGCGCAGGACCAGCGCGGCGTTCTCTTCATCGCGTCCGTTGGCCACCAGCGCACGCGCATCGCCGAGGCGCGCCACCTCGAGGGCATCCTCCTCGGCGCGCACGAACACCACTCCCTGCCCGCGCTCGTGCACGGCCCGGGCGGTCACTTCGTCCGTCTCCACCACCAGCGAGGCCACGTTGCTCGTGTTCAGCCGGCCGAGGAGCGTTTCCACCGCCGGGCCAAAGCGGTAGACGATGACGTGGTCGGCCAGCTTCTCCGGCGCCCGGCGCGGCAGCTTCTCCTCGAAGCGCTCCTCGAGGAAGGGCACCATGAAGATCGGCACGAGGAGAAAGAAGAGGAAGACGCCCACGAACTGGACGCTCACCACGAACAGCACCATCAACGGATGGTTCCACCGCGAGTCCGCGCCGTAGCCGGTCGTCGACAGCGTCTCCGCCGCCCACTCGATGCTCTGCCAGAACGAGCGGTGCTCCCCCTCCAGCCGGAGCATCCCGAGCTGGTAGAGCAATGCCGAGCCGACGGTGAAAATCACCAGACCGGCGAGAACGGCCAGGAGGCGGCGCGTGGACCGCTGCATCACCTGTGATGGTACGCCGGGGAGGAGGCGTTCTTAAGAGCGAAGGAAGAAGGGCGTTCGTCTTAAGGGCGAAGGCCGAAGGAGAACCGAACCTCTGCCGCTGCTGCGGTGCCTCCTTCGCCCTTCATCCTTCGCCCTTCGCCCTTAAGACCGCCCTTCGCCCTTCTTCCTTACCGGCGATCGCATACGATCCCGCCGTGATCCTTCTCTGCACGGTGCGCGACTGCGGTGCGCCGCTTCTCCCCGCCGAGCGGCGGCTCGTGTGTGCGAACGGTCATTCCTTCGACGTGGCCCGCAGCGGTTACATCAACCTGTTGCAGCCGCAGGACCGGCGCTCGAAGCAGCCCGGGGATTCGGCGGAGGCTGTGGCCGCGCGCCGGCGACTCCACGAGCGGGGCATGGCCCGGCCGCTCCACGAGGCCATTGCCGCCCTGCTCGCACCGGCGCCTGACGATGTGATCCTCGATGCCGGCTGCGGCGACGGCTGGTTCCTCGGCGAGCTCCAGCGCGTTCACGGCTTCACAGCCTGCGGCATCGACATCTCCACGCCCGCCGTCGAGCTGGCCGCGAAACGCTATCCCGCATGTACCTGGATCGTCGGCAACGCCGATCGCTTCGCTCCGCTGGGCGACGGCGCCGTGACGAAGCTCGTGTCCATCACGGCACGCATGAACGTGCCGGAGTTCCGCCGCGTGCTGCGCGACGGCGGGACGCTGCTCGTCGCCGTGGCCGCCCCCGACGACCTCATCGAGCTCCGCGGCGAGGGAAAGGAGCGCGCGGCGGCAACGCGCGACCTCTTCGCGCCGGCGTTCGAGCTGCTCGATCAGCACCGGGTCACGACCGTCGCGGAGGTCGACGAATCGATCGTCCGCGACATCAGGCTCTCCATCTATCGTCCGCGCGGCGACGTCACGCTCAGCCGGGTGACCCTGTCCCTCGATGTCCTGCGATTCGCGGCCCGCCCGCCCAGGCCTTGCACCTAGGCCTCCCCTTCCAGCCTTTCAGCCTTTCATCCTTCCAACAAGGCCGCTCACCCCTTCAGCCACCCCGTCGCCAGCAGCGCGATCATCATCGCGCCCAGCGCGAAGCGGTAGTAGATGAAGATGTGCGTCGTATGGCGCTTGAGGTAGTTGATGAGGAACCAGATCGAGGCATAGCCGGATACGAACGCCACCACGATCGAGACGATGATCGACGTCCATCCCAGCTCTCCGAGGTGGTGGCGCTCCTTGAAGAGCTCCAGGAAACCCGCGCCGCCCACGGCCGGAATCGACAGCAGGAACGAATAGCGTGCCGCCGTGGGACGGTCCACCTTCCGGAAGAGGGCGGTCATGATCGTCGAGCCGCTGCGCGAGGAGCCGGGGATCAGGGCCAGGCACTGGCCGATGCCGATGGCGATGCCGTCCATCACCGTGAGCTGGTCGAACTCCTTGAGCTGCGCGCGCCGCGCGAACCGCTCGGCCAGCCACATCAGGATGGCCACCACGATGACCATGGTCGTCACGATCCACAGTCCCCGCAGCGTCGACTCGATGTGCTTCTTGAACGTCAGGCCCAGCACGACGATGGGGATCGTGCCGAGGATCACCAGCCACGCTTCGCGCGAATCGACGTCGGCCAGAGGGCGGCGGGTCATCAGGCCGCGGAAGAAACCGCCGATGAGCCGCACGATGTCGCGGAAGCAGTAGATGATCGCCGCGATCCACGTACCGAACTGGATGACGGCGCTGGCCGCCGCTCCGGGATCGCCCCAGCCGAGCAGCACCGGCACGATCAGCAGATGCGCCGTGGAGCTGACCGGGATGAATTCCGTGAGGCCCTGCACCAGGCCGAGGATGATGGCTTCCGTAATGGTCATGTTCTTAGTTCCGAGTGCCGAGTGCCGAGTGCTGAGTGCCGAGTGCCGAGTGCGCGCCGTCCTTCTCGGTACTCGGCACTCCGCACTCGGCACTTTCTTCTTCACATCTCCCAGATCACCGGCAGGATCAGGGGCCGGCGTCCCATGGTCTTGCGGAAGTAGCGCTTCAGCATGGCCCGCATCTTTTCCTGCAGCACGTCGGAGTCGCGCAGTTCATCCGGTGCGCTTTCCGCGAAGACGCCTGCCAGCATGCGGCGGACCTCCTCGAGCATCTCCTGGCTGGCGTCGACGTGGACGAGACCGCGGGTGATGATCTCCGGCTCGCGGATGAGCACCCCGTTCGAATCGACGGCCACCACCACGATGACGAATCCGTCTTCCGCTAGGTGCTGCCGGTCCCGGACCACGACTTCCGGCACTTCCTCCGCCTCGGCGTCG
>CAZYTO010000102.1:0-17676 GCA_964650405.1 uncultured Thermoanaerobaculia bacterium
GGGGTGGGGGGACAAGGGGGAGGAGGGTGGGATTGGGGGTGGCCATGCGAGGAAGAACAGATGTGTGAAGCATGAATCCTTGTGAAGTTTTCCCTTCAGTCCCGCTTCTGCTCGAACAGCCAGCGCCACATGCCGTCCTCCGTGTAGGCCTTGTCCCAGGCGTTGTGTCCCACGCCGGGGTACTCGGTGTAGTGGAAGTTCGGCGCACCTTCCTTCACGAGCGCAACATCCATCTTCTTGGCCTCATCGACGGGGATGACCGGGTCGTCTGTGCCGTGAAAGATCCAGATGGGGAAGTTGCGCACGGCGTGAGCGGTGAAGGCGTAGGGATCGGCGGCTTCGGCGTTGAGGGGCGACTGCGCGACGGCCGTGGTGGTGGGATGCGGGAGCAGGCCGCCGCAGACGACGACGAGCGCGGCCCAGCGCTCCGGATGAGCCATGGCCAGGTGCCACGTGCCGTAGCCGCCCATGGAGAGGCCGGTGAGGTAGACGCGGTGCGGGTCGGTGTGCAGTTCGGCCATGGTGTGATCGAGCGCCGCCATGGCCGCGTCGGCAGGCTCGCCCAGCCAGCGGGTCTCGGCCGGCGCCTGGGGGATGACGATGATGGCCGGAGCGCGCTCGGGGTGCGAGCGGATCGCCGCGGCTACGCCGATCTGCGTGGCGCGGATGCCGTCGCTCCCCCGCTCCCCCGACCCGTGCAGAAACACGATCACCGGCCAGGCCCGCGAGGGGTCGTAATTGCGCGGGACGTAGACGATGTACGGATAGGCCGTCCCGCCGACCGTCACGGAGCGATCGAGAAAGCCGGTCTCGTGATGCTGCGGCACGGCTGTGCAGGACAGCGTGAGGATGACGACGACGAGGAAGGGCAGGCGTGCCGGGTACCCGGCACCCGTTACCCAGGACCTGTCGTCAGAGTCCATACCGCAGCTCCGCCGTGATGGTGCTCCCGCCGGGATCGACGCGGAAGGAGCGATGGCGGGCGGTGACGTGCACGAATTCGAGGCCGTAGCGCACGTGCGAGCCGGACTCGTGAAGCCAGGCCACGGTGACGGCGTGGCCGTGCTCGCGGCTGAAGTCGTTCGCCCGATAGACCTCGCCGTTGGTGGTGAACCGCTCGATCCGCCCCGTGAGGCGCTCGTTGCCGAACTTGTGGGAGACCAGGGCGTAGGCGGTGGCGAAGTACATCTCGAACGTGCCGCCCGGGAAGGCCACGGTCGTCGCCCCCCAGCCATACTCCGCGGCGACCGTGGTGGGCGTGTTTGCGCCGGCGCTGGCACTGATGACGTCGAAGTGCGTGCTCCACGGCGTCTGCCCGTCGATGTCCGGCACGAGCCGGGCCCGATTGTCGATGTGGGCGAACTGGATCATGGCCCGCTCGGGAAGCTGCAGCCGCAGGCGCTCGGCGTAGCCGTTGCGATGGTCGAGGTCTTTCTCCACCGGCTTCGTCGTCTCGTCCGTAAACGGCTGCGGCAGGGGCTCGTTGAAGACGGTCAGCCGGTTGCCGAGCGTCCAGCTTCGCGCGGCCAGGAGCGTCCCCATGGTGTCGTTGCCGCGGAAGGCCGTCGCGCCGGCCACGACGTAGAAGTTGGGGCTCCACTGCAGGTCGGCGCCGATGGGGCGCACTTCCTGGCCGATCCACGTGTTGAGCGCCGAGTAGGTGATCGTGTAGGGCGAGGTCCAGAGGGGATCGATGTTCTCGCGCGAGGTGGGCAGCCAGAACGAGCCGGCCCGCAGGCGCCAGTGGTCGTTGTAGACGTCGGCATAGCCCTGCACCAGCCCGGCCCTGCGGCCGAACGTCCCGGAAGGCTCATGCCGGGCCACACCGTCGGCGTGCAGGAGCAGCCAGCGGTTGGGCGTCCAGTCGAATCCCACCTGCGCCTGCGCCGTCTCGCGCGTCTTCGCATCGTCCCGCGCATCGCTGCCCACGTCGAACTTGCCGGCGTCTTCCTGCAGCCAGGAAGGGACGCTCGACACGCGGATGGCCCTGGCCGTGAGGTAGCCGTGGAATTGAAAAGTGGTCGACTGGGCGAACGCGGAAGCAGCGGTCATCGCCAGCAACAACGCGACGGGGACACGCATGGGTCGCAGCATATTGCAATTCCTCGGCCTGGCACCGCCACGCGGGGAGCTGACCATCCTCAGAGCGCGCGGCGCTGTAGGGAGACCGCCCGACGACGTGGACTGGAATGCCTTCATCATCTACCCGTTACCCGATACCCGTCCCGATACCCGTTACCCATTGCCCAACCAGTTACCCGGTACCCGCCTCCGCCTCCCGCAGCCCCTCCGTTATACTTTCCTCTCATGCGACGCATCGCTCTTGCTCTCCTCGTTCTGTCGATGGCCGGCGCCGTTCTGGCCGATGAAGTGATCCGCTGCGAATCGAAAGGCAACCGCCGGAGGTGCGCGTTCCAGACGCTCGGTCCCGTCGGTGTCTCCGTGAGGCGGAACCTCAGCATCATCGAGTGCGTGGAAGGCAACAACTGGGGCTGGGGCCACGGCGAAGTCTGGGTCGACAACGGCTGCCGGGCCGATTTCCTCATCTTCCCGCGGCGTGAGGAGCGTTACGAAGATCGGCGCGACCGTGATCGCGACCGCGACCGCGACCGTGGTGAGACCCTGATCTGCGAGTCATCGGAAGGCCGCTATCGCCGCTGCGACGCCCGCATTCCGTTCGGCGTCCGTATCAACCGCCAGTTCGGCCGGGCCGACTGCATCCGCGGCCGCAATTGGGACTACGACCGCGACGGGATCTGGGTCGACCACGGCTGCAAGGCCGAGTTCTTCATCGAAGGCGACCGGGTCGAGGAGCATCGCGAACGGACCCGGGTCGTCTGCGAGTCGCGCAACGGCCACCAGGAGTTCTGCTCCGCCGACACCCGCTTCGGCGTGGAACTGGCCCGCCAGCTTTCCACGTCCGAGTGCGTGTTCCGCCGCTCGTGGGGCTACGACGACCGCGGCATCTGGGTCCGCGACGGCTGCCGCGCGGAGTTCTTCCTCGGCAGGCGGTAGACGGGTAACGGGTAACAGGTACCGGGTGCCAGGTAACGGGTATCGCCCGAGACCTGAGACCTGATACCCGAGACCCGGTACCTGTTACCCGGCACCCGTTACCCAGGAAACACCCGCCGCCCGCTCCCCCCGCCCCCCCGACTCGCTACACAACATTCACGAAATCGCGACGCGACATTCGCGTATCCTCCCCCGCCGGAGGTCACGCAACCGAAATGTCGATCCGTCGTCTGCTGCCCCTCTGTCTTGCCTTCGCCGCCCTCACAGCCTCGGCGGCCGTTGATCCGGCCCTGTTTCGCGACCTGCACTGGCGCAACATCGGTCCTTTCCGCGGCGGGCGCGCCCTCGCGGTCAGCGGCGTGCCGGGAGAGCCGGAGCACTTCTACTTCGGCTCGGTGAACGGCGGGGTGTGGGAGACGCATGACGCTGGCAGAACGTGGCAGCCGATCTTCGACGGCCAGCCCATCGGCAGCATCGGCGCCCTGGCCGTGGCTCCGTCGAATCCGCGCGTGCTCTACGTGGGCAGCGGCGAGGCGGACATGCGCTCCGACATCTCCCAGGGCGACGGCATGTACAAGTCGGCCGACGGCGGCAAGACGTGGTCGCACATCGGCCTGACCGACTCGCAGCAGATCGCGCGCGTGCTCATCCACCCCGACAACCCCGACGTGGCCTACGTCGCGGCCCTCGGCCACCCGTACGCGGCGAACGCCGAGCGCGGCGTCTACCGCACCACCGACGGCGGCGCGACGTGGCAGAAGGTCCTCGGCCCGAACAGCGACACCGGCGCGGTGGACCTGGCCTTCGAGCCCGGCAATCCGAAGACGATCTACGCCGCGCTGTGGGCCACGCGCCGCACGCCGTGGAGCGTCTACCCGGCGTCGACCATGGCCGGCTCAGGCATCTTCAAAACGACGGACGGCGGCGACCACTGGACGCAGCTCGCCGGCGGCCTGCCGGCAAAACCCGGCCGCATCGGCCTGGCCGTCGCTCCCTCGCAGCCGTCGCGCGTCTACGCCGTCGTGGATGCCGAGGATGGCGGCGGGATGTACCGCTCGGATGACGCGGGCGCGACGTGGACGAAGGCGAGCGGCGACACGCGGATCTGGTCGCGGGGCTGGTACTTCGGGGGCGTGACCGTCGAGCCGAAGAACGCCGACGCCGTCTACTCCATCAACGTCAACGTCTACCGCTCCGAGGATGGCGGCAAGACGTTTGTCCCGGTGAAGGGAGCGCCCGGCGGCGACGACTACCACACCCTCTGGATCGATCCCCAGCATCCCGAGCGCCGCATCCTCGGCGTGGATCAGGGCGTGGTGGTGTCGCTGAACGGCGGCAAGACCTGGAGCTCGTGGTTCAACCAGTCGACGGCCCAGATCTACCACGTCGTCACCGACAACCGCTTCCCCTACTGGGTCTACGGCTCGCAGCAGGACTCGGGCGCGGCCGGGCTGCCCAGCCGCACCAACACCTACGACGGCGTCACGCTCGAGCAGTTCAAGGAGATCACCGCGGGCGGCGAGAGCGACGAGATCGCTCCCGACCCGAAGGACCCCGAGATCCTCTACGGCGGACGGGTGGTCCGGCTCGACCTGCGCACCATGCAGACCCAGTCGATCGATCCGTCGCTGGCCTATCCCGAGAACGACCGCCACACCTGGACGCTGCCGCTGATCTTCTCGCCGCGCGATCCGCGCGTCCTCTACTTCTCCACGCAGCGCATGTTCCGCACCGACGACGGCGGCAATCACTGGACGGTGATCAGCCCCGACCTCACGCGCGAGAATCCCGGCACGCCGGCCAACCTCGACCCGGTCACGGCCGCGCTGAAGCCCGGCCCCACGTCCCGCCTCGGCGTGATCTACACCATCGCGCCCTCCCGCACCGCCGACCACGACCTCTGGGCCGGTACCGACGACGGGCAGATCTGGCGGACGAAGGACAAAGGCGCGCACTGGACGAACGTCACGCCGCCGGCGCTGACGCCCTGGTCGAAGGTCGGGATCATCGACGCCTCGCACTTCGACGCGGAGACGGCCTACGCGGCCGTGGACCGCCACCGCCTCGACGACACGAAGCCGTTCATCTACCGCACGCATGACGGCGGCAAGTCGTGGCAGCTCATCGTCGAAGGCATCCCCTCGGGCGTCTTCGTCAACGCCGTGCGTGAAGACAACGTCCGGCGCGGCTTGCTCTACGCCGCCACCGAGCGGGGTATGTACGTTTCGTACGACGACGGCGGGCACTGGCAGCCGCTGCAGCTCAACCTGCCCGTGACGTCGGTGCGCGACATCGACGTGCACGGCAACGACCTGGTCATCGCCACGCACGGCCGCGGCTTCTGGATCCTCGACGACATCACGCCGCTGCGCGACGCCACGAGCGTCGATAGCTCCGCGAGCGCGTACCTGTTCAAGCCCGCCACCGCCATACGCATCCGGCAGGCCGGCTTCACGGGCTCGCCCATGCCGAAGGACGAGCCGATGGCGGCGAACCCGCCCGCCGGCGCCTACATCGATTACGTCCTGAAGGCCGCGCCTTCGGCTCCCCTCACACTGGAGATCCTCGACGGGCACGACGCGCAGGTGCGGAAGTTCACGAGCAGCGAGGCGGTACCGCAGCCGAACCTGGCCAAGCTCGGCACCGCTCCCGAATGGTTCGCGGCGCCGCCGTCGCCCTCGGCGGCGCCGGGAATGCACCGCTTCGTCTGGAACCTGCACTACGCGGGCGGCCGCGAAGGCGGCCGGGGCGAGGGCGGCGTCCTCGCGCCGCCGGGCACCTACAAGGTCGTCCTCACTGTCGACGGGCAGAAGCTCACCCAGCCACTGACCATCGACCCGGATCCGCGCATCAAGCTCCCGCTCAGTGCCTACCAGGAGCAGTTCGCCCTGGCCAAACAGGTCGAGGTCCTGCGCAAGCCCGTGACCGAGGCGCTCGACGAGGCCGAGAAGGCCGCGGCGAAGCTGGCCAACAACCAGGCCCTGCTTCAGCGCGTCGTGGACGTCTCCGGCATCATCAATTCGCCCAACGCCGCCAACCTCTGGTGGCTGCCGCCGAAGACGACGAAGACGCTGCGCTTCCTCGACGGCGCATTGCAGCGCCTGGCCGGCGCCGTGGACAGCGCGGACGCCGCGCCGACCGCCGACGCTCGCGCGTCCTATGCCGTTCTTCAGCCGCAGGTTGACGCCGCGCTGAAAGAGTGGGCGGAGGTCAAGGCGCAGTTGCCGAAGTGACCGGGGCGGGGGACCGGGAGCCGGGTACCAGGCATCCGGCGTCGGGTGAAGGACCGGGTATCGGGGATCGGCGCCATGTGCGAGCTCGACAGGTTCGCTTGGCGCTCAGCTTCGCGTCGCGAACGTGGCTCGAAACGCGGCAGGGGTCAGGCCGGAGACCTTGCGGAAGACGCGCTGGAAGTGGCTCTGGTCGCAGAAGCCGAGGTCGAAGGCGATGGAGGCGAGCGGGTCCTTCGTGGCGACGAGCTGCCCGGCCGCGGCGCGCACGCGAAGCCGGCTCACGCAGCCTGCGATCGTCTCCCCTGTCTCCCGCCGGAACATCTGGCCGAGGTAGACGGGATGGAGGCCGGCGGTGGCGGCCAGGTCGCCCATGGTGATGCGCGCCCGGAAGTGCGCATGCAGGTAGTCGCGAATACGCCGGAGCGATGGCACGTCGCGCCACGCTGCGGGGGGAAGGCGAAAGATGCCGGCGATGACCTCCAGCGCGTGCGCTTCGAACGCCAGCGGGTCGTCGTCGTGGCGTGCCGACGCATAGAGCGAGAGCATCTCCCATGCCGGCCGGGTGGCGGAGAGGTCCCGGAGGGAGCGTCCCCTCTCCGCGTGCACACCGAGGCCGTCGAGCAGGCCGGGCCGGAACTCGAAGAAGAGCAGCCGCACACCGGGCGCGCCGACGCGATCGACATGCTCGAGCTGCGGCGGATGGTAGAAGGCAGTGAATCGCTCGTAGTGAATCGAGCGATGGCCCGCCGTCTCGGCATAGTCGCCGTCGAGGACCATGGTGACAAATGCCGCTTCGTGGGCGTGGGATTCATTCAGCCGGGCCCGCTCGTGTACGACCGGACTGAGCACCATGGCCGGCGCCGCCCACCGCTGCGGTACGCGGCCGATCGTCTGCCCCAGCGAGAACATGCTCACGATCACAGGTACGTGCGCAGAAGCGGAAGGTTGGATGGTGCCGCGTGGCGGGTGTCGGGTGCCTGGTGTCCAATCTTGAATTCGTCCAATCCCGCGACCGCCTGACGGCCCATATTCCCGTCATGCGCACGAAAGTTATCGTACTTCTGGCCCTCATCCTCCTCGCCACGGCCGCCATGGCCGCGGACAAGGTCTACGTCTGCCCCATGGCGGAGCACACCCAGCAGTTCGAAAAACCGGGCACCTGCCCCATCTGCGGGATGCAGCTCATCGAGAAGGACAAGCAGCTCCAGGTGGCCGTGCTCGTCTTCGACTACGTCGAGGACATCGACTTCGCCGCTCCGTACGAAGTCCTCGGACAGGCCGGGGCACGCCTCTTCACGGTCGCCTCGACGACGGCCCCGATCCGCACGGTCTTCGGCCAGCACGTCCAGCCGGAATTCGACCTCGAGCATGCCCCGGATGCCGACGTGCTCCTCGTCCCCGGAGGCGGCGTCGACGGGCCGGCGGGCGACGCGAAGGTCGTGGACTGGATCCGGAAGCGGGCGGCGACGACGAAGTACGTCTTCTCGGTCTGCAACGGCGCCTTCCTCATCGCCAGGGCAGGACTGCTCGACGGACTGCGGGCCACGACGACCGCGGGACGGATCGACCAGTTGGCGGAGACCTATCCGAAGATCAACGTGGTGCGCGAACGGTTCGTGGACAACGGAAAGGTCATCACGGCGGCCGGGCTCTCGGCCGGCATCGACGGCGCACTGCACGTGGTGGAGCGCGAATACGGGCGGGATCGCGCGGCGTCCGTGGCCCGCGGCATCGAATACCGCTGGGAGCCGGACTCGCACTGGTCGCGGGCCAACGACGCCGAACTGCGGCTGCCCGACGTCAAACTGCCGGACGACGCGTCATGGGAGAAGCTCACCAGCCATGGCGACACCTCGCAGTGGGAAGTGACCGGGCGCCTGCGGGTGAGCCTGCCGCCCGACGGCATCTTCGACCTCTGCGCAAAACAGCTCACGGCGAAGGGCTGGGCCGTCACCGGGAGGACGCGCTCCCGGCTGACGCTCGTGAAACGGGACCGCGAAGGACAGCCGTGGGAGGCGTCGTTCACCACCACCATCGCCGCCGAGCCCTCGACGTACCTGGAGGTGCTGGGGATCCGGAAGGTGGGCGCGGCGGCGAAGTGACGACGGCGCACCGGCCACCGCGGATTGCCCGACCGCATACGCGAATGAGCGATTCAGCGAATAAGCGAATCAGCGCGCCGCCGTCCGCGGATGACCGGACTACTCCGCGGTCTCCTCCGGCTGCTCCGTTCCGGTCTCCGAGTCCTTGCTGGCGAGCTTGCGCTGCGCGCGGCGCTCCGCCTTCGCCTGGAGCCGTTCCCGGCGCTGTTGCTCACGCTGACGTTTCAATACCGATACCTGAGGTCTGGCCATTGGTGAGCTCCTTCCAGGTCAAAAAACAAAAAGGGCAGGATTGCTTCCTGCCCTTTCGTGTATCGATGGGTGTGGCGAAGGTTTACGCGAGGCGGACGTTGGCGGCCTGGAGCCCCTTCGGGCCCTGGACCACGTCGAACTCGACCGCGGCGCCCTCAGCCAGGGAGCGGAAGCCGCTGCCCTGAATCGAGGAGAAGTGGACGAAGACATCTTCGCCGCTCTCGCTCGTGATGAAGCCGAAACCCTTCGCGTCGTTGAACCACTTGACGTTACCGGACGTTCTCATGTGAATCTCCTTTCTGTGCTGCCTTCGGAGATTCAAAACAATGTTCTCGTCTCGGAAGCAAAATCACTGGATGACCGGTGAACCGGCTATCGCCGCCGTGAATTCCGCGTGAGCAGAAAAACGGCATCCGCACTCCGCCGCCGTCGCTGACAACGGCCTCACCGCATCCCAACGCACTAACTTGAACCCGCTGTGCGTAAATGCTTGAGCTGGAATGGGCTTGAAAGCCAGACTAAAGATGAGACCAAGGATGAAGCATGAAGGATGAAGGATGAAGGTGTTGAGCCATGCTCTGGGCACGAAGCCTTCATCCGGCTTTGCACCTAAAGTCGGAAAACGCAATGAACTCCTCAGCGAGTGAGCGCTGATCAGGAGTGCGGCAGCCGTGCCGCCGCACTGCGTCAGCGAAACCATAGCGTCGGCAAGGCCGCCGCAATCCACATCCGCGCTTCGCGCGGACGGTTGAGGTGCAAAGCCCTTCATCCTTCATCCTTCATCCTTTTCTTGCCAGTCCTCTCTGCGAACGGTAGTTACGCTCGGGAACTCTTAAGTTCGTGCGTATGCACCTCACCCGGACACCCGATACCCGACAACCGATACCCCGACACCCGGCACCCGGCCCACGGTCCGCCCGCCCTGCTCTAATGTTGCAGGATCGCGATGACCCGCATCGACCTCAGCAGCCGCAAGCTCACGTCCCTTCCCGAGTTGCCGGAGCTCGGTACGGCCCGCGAGCTGTTCCTCGACGACAACGTGCTGACCGCGATCCCTCCGGCGGTCTTCGCCTCGCCGATCCTGGAACGGTTGCACCTGCGCAGCAACCGGCTGCGGTCCGTCCCCGAGGCCATCGGCGCGCTGACGTCCCTCACGGACCTCCGCCTCGGCGGGAACGCATTGACCTCGCTGCCCGACGCTCTCTGGCGGCTCACGCGGCTGACCTTCCTCGACGTCAGCGAGAACGCCCTGACGCGCGTATCACCCGCGATCGGCCGGCTGGCGCACCTGCGCGGGCTCGACCTCGGCCACAACAAGCTCGCTTCGCTGCCGGAGGAGATCGGCGCCCTGCGCGAGCTCGACGTCCTCTACGCGCACGACAACCGCCTCACGGACATTCCCACGGCGATCGGCCGGCTGACGCGACTGACCTATCTCAACCTCGGCGAGAACCCGATCCGGCGCCTGCCGGAGGAGATCGGATCGCTGGCCGCTCTGCGCGAGCTGCGCCTGGAGAAGACGCGATTGGAGAACCTGCCGGAATCCCTCGCGGAGCTCAAATCGCTGCGCGAGTTGTCCTTGCGGAACAACACGTTTCACGAGCTGCCCGAAGTCGTGACCCGCCTCTCCGCCCTCACCCACCTCGACCTGCGCGCCAACCGCTTCCTGCATCTGCCGGAGTCGCTGGCCGGCCTGCCGAACCTGCAGAAGCTCGACCTGCGCTGGAACAAGCTGCTAACCGAGCCGCGGGCGCTCACGGTCCTCGAAGCACGTGGCTGCACGGTCCTGCGGTGAGCCTGGCCGGGCGGCTTACTCCTTGACGCTCCGCGCGCGGATGCTGGCGATGCGCTCGTTTTCGTACTTCTCCCGGAACGCATTCATTTCCTCGATCGAGCGGAACTTCGTGACTCCGCGCGGCATGCCGAGAGGGGGCAGCGTGTGACGCCAGCGCTTCCAGTTTGCTTCGACGCGCTCGATGATGCGGGGATCCTGGCGCCGCATGCGCTCATCGTCCGCCGCATTCATCTCTTCGATCGATCGAAACTTTCGAACGGGCATGGGTCAGTCCTTCAAATCGAACTTCTGGCGCAATGCGATCGCGTCGATCTTGTCTTTCGGGCGCACCGTATCGCGCTTCATGCTGTAGAGCGTCTGAGGCGTGACGACGCGAACGGGGGTGCCGTGCACCGGGATCACCTCCGACTCCAGATCAGAATAAAGGAACATTGTGCCAAGTCTGGAGACAAAGTCGATCCAGAAATCCTCGTTCGGCGGGTAGTACTGAAAGCTCGGGTAGTCCCCCGTCATGTCGTCGTCGAGGATCTCCTCGATATTCGGATCCTCCCATAGCGACCGCAGAGCGCGCTTGATGCGCACGACATTCTCGGGATCCGGGCTCACGAAGAAGTCGACATCTTCCGTCGATCGCGGCAGACCGTGGAAGTTCACGGCCCCTCCACCGAATACCTTGTAATCCACGCTCTCGCGGTTGAGAGCCTGGACGATCCGAAGGATGTCGTTCCTCTGGCTCATTTCAACTCCACCCCGTCCAGCGCGTACGGCGCCTTTACGCCCAGCAGCCCCAGCACGGTCGGGTAGACGTCGGCGATGTACGGCGGCCGGTCGGTGGCCAGCTTGCGGTTCATGAAGAAGATGCCCTTGACGATCTCGGGATCGACCGAGCAGTGGTCGCCGCTCCAGGTGGCGTTGTTCGTCTCGATGAGCGTCTTGGGAATCCCGCCCAGGGCGGTCTGCCAGGAGACGCGGTAGCCGTCGTTGTTGAGGGCGAAGAGGTCGGGGATCATGTTCGGGTCGAACTGCTTGTAAACCTCCTCCCGCGTCAAAACGCGCCGCACGGGATAGGCGCCGTCCTCGGGGTCCTGCATGGCCACGAGCTTCGTCTTCAGCTCCTGCTTCAGCGCGTCGTACTCGGCGCCGGGGCTGACGATGCCCTGCGACTCGCGGCCTTTGACGTTGAGATAGATCTCGCCGAGGCCCATGGCGTAGGCCTTGGTGCGCGACCAGTCGACGTTCTCCCAGAACTGGCCCTGGTCGAAGAGCATCTCCACGTTGCGCTCTTTCACCGTCACGCCGGTCTTCAGGCCGAGGTAGCCGTTCATGACCAGCCAGGTGTTGTAGTTCACCGCCTTCCGGAACGAGGCAAACCCGTGGTCGCTGAGGACGATCAATGTGGCGTGATGCTTGTCCGCGGCGGCCATGGCGTCGCCGACGATCTGGTCCATCTTCTCGTAGGAGTGCAAGAGGGCGTTGCTCCACTGCTGGGCCAGCGCGGCGTTGTAGGCGGGGTGCTTCGGATCGAGCAGGCGCCAGAAGACGTGTCCGACACGGTCCGGGAACTCGAAGCACTGCACCATGAGATCTTCGTCGCCGTCGAGGAAGGCGTCGAACATCTTGCGGTCCTGGGCCACGGTGAATGTCATGTCGTCCCAGAACATCTGCTCATCGGCGAAGCCCTCGGAGATGGCCCACGTGTCGATCTGCCAGCCCAGGGTCTTGTAGAGGCCGTACTTGTCCGCCAGTTGCGGCGCCCACTTCGGCGGCGAGGAGATGTTGAAGCCGGGCGGGAGATGGCGGGGATCGAAGTTGATGGGTGACAGGTAGATCTTCACCTCGGGCTGCACGGAGATGACGTGAAAGCGGCTGATGCCGCGCACCCTGACGATGGGGTTGAACGGAAAGACGAAGTCCGTCCAGCCGCTCCACTCCCCTGCCTTCAGCGTGACCCTCTGCCCCGACTCCTCGATGGTGACAGCGGTCCGGTCGTTCGACACCGTGACCGTCATGGGAATGCTGATGTACGGCGGCGTGCCGAACAGCTTGTTGGGCGGCCCCTGGATCTGGGTGTTGATGACGCCCTTGTTGTCCTCGAGCTGCACGACCTGGATGGAGAACTCGTTGGTGCCGCTGCCGCCCTTGCGATGGAAGTCGAGCTCGGAGGTGAAGTAGAAGGGCTTGCCGACGCGGCCGGAGACGTCCGGCACGCCGAGGCCCGAGAGCTGTTCGCCCTCCGGAAAACCGTGCGCCGGGAACGTCACCGGGACGTGGACGACCCGCGCCTTCTTTCCTGCGCTCGCCGCCGCTTCCCAGAAAGGGATGCCCTGCCGGCGGTTGACGACGCCGGGACGGGTCACCGGGACCCACTTCTTCGCGTAAACGAACGTGGCCACGCCGGCGACGACGGCGATGACCAGCACGACGATGCGGAAGATGCGCTTGAAGAAGAGCGCCAGCAGGCCGAGAGCAATGAAGACGATCGCTGCCGCGACGATGGCATTCTTCTCGCCGAGGGCGAAAGGCTCCTTCGTCTCGTCGAAGGCGGCGAAGACCGGAAGGTAGTTCTTCGGATCGCGGCGCAGAAAGTCGAAGATCCCCGTGCGGCCGGGATCGATGCCGGTGGAGAAGGTCGACCAGGAGACCGGCGTCTGCGCCGGCACGGTGGGCCGCAACGGCCGGAAGGTCCCCGCGGCGCGCAGACGGGCCAGGTTCGGCAGCTTCCCCTCGTTCATCCACTGCTCGGTGTAGTGGGCGTCGACACCGTCGAAGCCGAGGACGATGACTTTCTGCTGCTCGGCACGTACGGTCAGAGGCGCGGCGAGGAGCAGCGTGAGGGCAAGGAGACGGAAAAAACGGAAGAGCCGCATGACGGGCGGAGTCTAGCAGCGGCGAACGGAATGCGGCGAGCTTCGGTCATCCTCCACAGCGCTGGGACGTTGCACCTGAGAAAGAAACGACGACGAGGGTATGGTCACGCGGAGACGCGGAGATGGCGGAGAAAAGCAACTCCCTCCTCCGCGATCTCCGCTTCTCCGCGTGACCAGTCCTCTTAGGAGTAGCGCGCCCGCGCTGTGTTGCCTAACGATGACTGCAGTTCACCGCTTCCACCCGCGCTTGCGCTTCTTCCCCTTGCCGTCGCGCAGCGCATGCTCCAGGCGGCGCACGATCTCTTTGGCGGGACTGCCCGGCACAAGGGGGAGTCGCTGAAAGTGGCGGAGCACGGCGATCGGAGACGGCATCTGCGCCGCGAGGCCGGCGTCCAGCTCCGCGTAGATGGCTGCCTCGCGCTCGTGCAGCTCGCGCCCCAGTGCGGTCAGGAACTCAGCCTCATTCACGTTCCTTTCCATCCGGTCGGCGCGCAGCCTGGCACTGACGCCGGGAGGAAGAGGAACACGCCCGGCGCGAAGCTCGGCAACCTGCCGCCGGATGAACGAGACCGTCACACGCTTCTTCCGGTTGCGGCGCCAGTTCGGAGGAGGAATGAGCAACTCGATGCCGGCATCCTCGATTCGCTTCTCCATCTCGGCGAGCAACGCGGTCAGTTTCTCCTCGGCGACCTGATAGGGATCTTTCATGCCTTCCTCCTATCGATGACACTTCGCGGGAACCTGGATACTGTACGGCCGCTTGCCTCGCGGCCGCTCATGACAAAATGTGCAAAGTGACCGGGCGCGCATACGCGCGCCCGATCCCCACCCACCTCTACTTCCCGGATTCCTTCTCCTCCATCGCCGTGGTCTGCGTCGCCGGCGCAGGATGCGGCTGCGGCTGCGGCGGCGGAGTCTGTGTGGCCGGCTTCTTCCGGCGGGCAATGGCCTTCAACCGTTTGACCTCGTCCACGTGCGGACGGAGCGCGGCGTTGCTGGGATCGCGCGCCACCTGCTGGGCAATGAGATAGGCGCGCGCCGAAGCCAGTCCGACACGCTGGCGGCGTACGAGGTTCGCATCCGCCACGCCGCGAAACATGGCCTTCAGCTCCGCCTCGACGGGTTTCCAGTTCACAGCGTCCTCGGCCATCTGCCGCACCTCCTCGGCCGGCTGTCCGACCGCCTGGGTCACGACGTCCGACGCGCCGATCACCGTGATCGACGCGTCCACCACCACACCGGGCGTGCGGGCGAATTTCCGCATGGCAGCACGCTCTTCCTTCGTCAGCGGCGCGATGTCAGGGATCTGCGCCTGCAGAGCCCGCAACTGCTGAATGACGGCGTCCGGCGTCAGCTTCGGCGTACCGGACGGATCTCCCGCCGCCGCCGCGCGATTGGGTTGTACGTTACTTTGAACCTGGGGCGTGTTCTCCGTGGTCTTGTTCGGGGTCTCCATGGGGTCCTCACTTCCTTCTGCCACAAGGGCGGTCAGGCCGGAGAGGGACGCAGTCGCGACGAAGCAGCGGCCATCCGGCTGGAGGTGACGGCGACGCGCCGGCACATCCGGTTGATGAATCCCGAGGTGCGCACCTCGGGGAGCCCGCGACAGGAGGAGCAAGCGCTCGACTCCCGCAAAAACGTGATGGCCGAAACCGTCACGTCCCTTCGTCGCCCGGAGCCGGTTCGACTACCACCCGCTCCGTAGTCCGAGCGACCGGCGTGTGTTGAACCGGCCTACGAACGCCCGGAACCGTACAGCAGGGCGGGCGGGAGTGTCAAGTTCCGGGGTCGGACTCTAGATTAGCAATGCTAAGAGGGTTGCGCCTCGGGACGCTACCGGAACATCCGCCTTAGGATCGTCGCGTTGAAGGCAGAAAGAAGCGCCGATGGTTCGCACTCCATGGCGTAGGCCAGCTTCAGGATCGTCGTGAGGCTTGGCACCTTCAATCCTCGCTCGAGATCGGAGATGTAGTTAGTCGTCATCGTGGCGGAGCCGAGGCGGGTGTGATTCGCGAGCTTCTCCTGTGACAGTCCGCGCTCCTCGCGCAGCCGTTTCAGCGTCTCGCCGAACAGCTTCCCTTCAGGCGTAACCGTTGCGGACATCTCGTCATTCGACATCAGGCGAACCTCTTGCGTCGATATGCAATCGATGTCATGCTATCGCGGTGATACATATGAGTGATCGCACTAACACCTACAGCACACTACAGGTGAAACCGCCGTCCTTCGTCGTCATCGTTCTCCGGCAGCGAGCGGAAGGATCCGGAAAGACAGTCTCAGAGATCCTGGAACGGCTGCTACTCGAAGACCTGATGCTGGACGAGCTCCAGGCGATGGCGGAGCAAGTTCCCGGCCTGGGACGAGCATTCACCGAATGGTGGCGATCGCGGTGGAAAGGAAATGAGGCGCGGTCTCCGCATCCTGCGGGAACTGACAGCCGGTAACGGACGCACGGTCTTCGCCAGTCCGCCGCACATCCGAGCCGTTCTCGCCTGTGTGGATGGCGGCGCCCCCTGCCGGCCCAACGCTGTGCCGGGTGCAGACCTGCTGCACTGATGGCGGCACGGTATGAAACACCCTCTCCCGGCGGGAGAGGGTCGCCGCGCCGCGGGCATCACTGGAATCGCGGTCCCGGCAGGCGGTCAGCGGCGCGGCGGGGTGAGGGGCTTCCTGCATGGGGCTCCCCAGGCGTTGGTTTCGAGAGCGTCCTGCGAACAAGGACGAGGAACCCCCTCACCCCGGCTCCTCCGCGCTGACAGCTCGGAACCCGACTCACTGCTGCGCGAGATCGCGCGCTCCGTCGCCGACCCTCTCCCGCGGGGAGAGGGCGTTCACGACGCTGTCTGCGTTCGCACTTCCGCACCGGCAGGCCTCCGGCGTGGTCCTTGCCTTGCCGTGTCTCCGTCATGTGGACACTCGCTTCCCGGACGCTGCACTCAGTTGTTGTCGCCGAACTGGATCGCCTCACGCCATGAATCCACGCGAATACTGCCTCGGGGTGGTCTCTCGAGGGCACGGACAGGATTGTCCGTCCTCCACGGCAAGATCTTGCGCACGGCGGGATTCCCGTGTGAACGTGCCTGGCCCCGGTGTGCACATGCCTGGCCCCCGTGCGCACGTGCCTGGCCCCCGTGTGCACATGCCTGGCCCCCGTGTGCACGTGCCTGGCCCCCGTGTGCACGTGGCTGGCCCCTGTGTGCACGTGCCTGGCCCCCGTGTGCACATGCCTGGCCCCCGTGTGCACGTGCCTGGCCCCCCTGCGCCACGCTGGTTTCACCGCCGGATTACCGCCGTTCACGGGTCCAGTGCTCGAAACGATCGCCGCCTCCGCTCGCCCGCTCGCCGCTCGCCGCACCCCGCCGCCAACCGGCACCATCCTTGTAAACTCCCGCGCATGAACGTTCGGAACGCTCTCGGACTGCTGGCCATCTCCCTCCTCCTCGCCGCCTGCGGTGGTGGTGAGAACAAGAGCGGCGGTACGGCGAAGGACACGCTGGTCATGGCCTTCAAGGCCTCGCCGACGAACCTCGACTCGCGGGTGGGGAACGACAACTACTCGGGGCGGGCGGCCGAGCTGATCTACAGCGGCCTGATCAAGGTCACGCCGAATTTCGACTATGCCCCGGACCTGGCCACGAAGTGGGAGACACCGGACGACAGGACGCTCGTCTTTCACCTCAATCCGGCCGCGAAGTTCCACAACGGCCAGCCGGTGAGGGCCGCGGATGTGAAGTGGACGTACGACTCGCTCATGGCCCCCGATTTCATCTCCTCGAAGAAGTCGGGCTATGCCGCCGTGGACCGCATCGAGGCGCCGGACGACCACACGGTCATCTTCCGGCTGAAGGAGCCGAATCCGGGCATCCTCGACAACCTCACCGTCGGCATCCTCCCCACCGGCGCCGACACGAACGTCTACAAGACGAAGCCGATCGGCTGCGGCCCGTACAAGGTCGTGGAGTACCGTCCCGACGACCGGCTGGTGCTGGAGGCCTTCGACGGATGGCACGGCGGCGCGCCGAAGATCAAGCACATCGTCATCCGCATGATCCCCGACGCCACCACGCTCGTGCTCGAGCTCAAGCGCGGCTCGGTGCAGATGGAAGTGAACTGCATCCCCTTCGAGAACGTGGCGCAGTTCGAGAAGGATCCGCAGTTCAAGGTGGTGAAGTCGCCCGGATCGGTCTACCAGTACCTCGCCTTCAACCTGCACGACCCCCTGCTGGCGAAGAAGGAAGTGCGCCAGGCCATCGCCCACGCCATAGACCGGGAGCGGACCATGCGCGACATCCAGCCGCGCCACGCCGTGCCCAACTGCTACTTCATGTGCTGCTCGAACCGCGTCGGCACCGAAGCCCCGTGGAACATCGGGCAGTTCTACGGCTCGAGCTACTTCGTCGATCCGCGCGGCA
>CAZYTO010000103.1:0-17427 GCA_964650405.1 uncultured Thermoanaerobaculia bacterium
TGCCCCCCATGTCGAAACCGATGACCGATTCCTGTCTCCCGACAACCGATACCCAATGTTCGATACCCCGAAACCCGATACCTGATACCCGACCCCGCCACCCGCACCCCGTTGCCCGCCACCGTCCCCCGGTACCCGTCACCCGCCCACCGTTCCGTGGTCTGCATCACGGCAGGGCCCGGCAGGCGGATGCAGAATACGTCGCACATGACCTCGGTGCCCTCTCTCTCTCCGGCGCCGCCGTTCACGGCGGCGGATCCGCTTCTGCATCCGTACTTTGCGGGCGACAACGATGCCGCCGAGGAGCGGCTGGAGCTTCTGGTCCGCGACGAGGCCCTGCCGATCGTTCGGGGCGTCGTCGGCGTGCGCCTCGGCCGCGACGGCCGCGACCGCGACGACATCTGCAACGAGATCGTCCTGCAGGTCGTGCGGCGCCTGCGGTCGGCGCGGGAGCTGGGCGACGGCGACCCCATCGCGTCCTTCCGCGGCTACGTGGCCACGGCGGCGTATCGCGGCTGCGACGCCTGGCTGCGCGAGAAGTACCCGGAGCGCCATCGCCTGCGGAACCGCGTGCAGTACCTCGTCTCGCACCACCCCGACTTCTTCCTGCGCGCCGGCGAAAAGCGGCGCTGGCTGTGCGGCCTGGCCCGCGACGCCTCTGGTGCGGACGGGACGCCGCGTTTGCGCGAGCTGGAGTTGCGGGGCATCGACTGGATCACCGAGGGAGCGCTGAAGGGAGAGCGGCTCGCGGCCACGTGCCGGTCGCTGCTCGACTCCATCCACGGCGCGGTCGACCTCGAAGTCCTCGTGACCATCCTGGCGCGCGGGCTCGACGCGCCGCACGCCACCACCGAGGGGCGGGACGTGGCCGACGAGCGCGCGCACGTCAGCATGACGCTCGAACAGCAGTCGAACCTCCGCCGCCTCTGGCAGGAGCTGCGCCTGCTTCCGCGCCCGCAGCGGGTGGCCGTGCTGCTCAACTTGCGCGGCGCGGACGGCGAGGAATTGCTCTCGCTCCTCCCGCTCCTCGGCATCGCCACCATGGCCGAGATCGCCTGCACCCTGGAGGTGACGCTGGAGATGCTGGCCGGAATCTGGAACGAGTTGCCGTGGAACGATCACCGCACCGCCGGCTTGCTGGGCCTGACCCGGCAGCAGGTCATCAACCTCCGAAAGTCGGGCCGCGAGCGGCTCCTCCGCCGCGCCCGGCGGTAAGCAGTAATATGGATCGTTCGTCCTGCATCGGTCGGAAAGATGGGGCACCTCGACGCCGCGACGTTGCGCTCGTATCGGGCCAGACGCCTGCCGCCCGCGGCGTTGCTCATCGCGGACGGGCACCTCGCCGGCTGTGAAGAATGCCGCGAAGCGCTGGGCGGCGACGACAGCGCAGCGGCCGGCTCGCTCCTCGACGCCCTGACCGGTTCGGAAGGCGAGCACCTCTCTTACGACACGCTCGAAGCCTGGATCGACGGCAAACTCTCGCCGCGCGCGCACCGTGCCGCCAGCGCGCACCTCCAGGCCTGTGCGCGCTGCGTGGGAGACCTGGCCGACCTCCGCGAACTGGCCGCATCGACGGCCATGCCGCGCCTGACGTCGGCACCACGACGGGGACCCTCGCTCCTTGTGGCGGCGGTCATCCTGCTGGCCGTGCTGGGCCTGGCCTCCTGGCTGGCCACGCGGCACCGGTGGAGCGAAAGCGCGGAGGCACCGGCTCCCGCCCCGCCGCTGCTCACCGTTCACGACGGCAACGGCATCCTCAATGTCGAAAGCGACGGCTCGGTCCACGGCATGGCCCTCTCCGCTGCCGATGCCGCCGCCGCGCGTGCCGCCCTGATGAAGGGCCGCATCGACGTGACGTCGCGCGTCGCCGAACTGCAACGCGAGCGCGGCACGCTCATGGGCGCAACTGGTGATGCCCCATTCGACGTGGCGATGCCCGTGGCCACGTTCCTCCGGGAGACGCGCCCGCACTTCGCGTGGACCTCGGCCGGCGACGGCGCTTCGTACCGCGTCGAGGTGTACGACGAGGCCCGGAAGCTGGTCCTGGAGAGTCCCGTACTGCACGACCTGGCCTGGACGGCCGATCGTGACCTCGCCCGCGGCCGAACGTTCGCGTGGCAGGTCGTGGCCACGCGCAACGGAAAGCGGACCGTCGCGCCGCAGCCGCCCGCCCCCGAGGCGCACTTCGGCGTCGTCGACGACGCGGCGGCGGCGCGGCTCGACACCGCCGCGAGCAGCGGCTCGCACCTCCTCCTCGCCCTTGCCGCGGCGCGGGAAGGCGTCATGGACGACGCCCGCCAGGAGCTCGACACCCTGACAAGGCTGAATCCCGGCTCTCCCCAGGTACAGCGCCTGGCGCGTCGCCTGATGCCGGCGCCTGCAAAGTAGCCCGGTGTTCGCAGAGAACTCCGCAGATGTGCGCCCGGCAGCAGGTTCGGTGTTTGGGGAGGAGGCCCCTCACCCCGGCCCCTCCGCGCTGACTGCTTCGAAGCTGACTCAATGGACCTCGGACTGCGCGCCACGTGGCCGCCCCTCTCCCGCGGCGAGAGGGTGTGCGCAGCCCAACTCCGCCTCGGGGCGGGGATGCCTTCCGGGTCCGGTTTCAGGTGGCAGATCGAACAAGCCGGAGCCACCCGCTCCCGGCGGGAGGGGGTCGGCACTGGAGCGCGCAATCCGGAGTACCGTGAATCCGCTTCCCAGCAACCAGCGCGGAAGTGCCGGGGTGAGGGGTTGTTCACTCACGCAAACCTTCACGCGACTTTCTTACTGCTCATCGTGCTCATGACGTTCGCTGTCTCCGCTCGCGGAGCTGCCACCGTCAATCGATCCCACGATCCGCGGTCAAGACAGCACTCACCCGCGACCGGCGATCAGCGAACCGCGAACAGCGACCCGCGATCAGCGACCAGCGAGCTCGCCGCGCGCATCAGCCGTGAGCCGCTCGACGCCGAACGACTCTGCCTCATTGAGGAAAACGGCGGACCGTCGCCGGAGCTGCTCGCCGCGCTCGACGACCAGAACGAGACGCTGCGCACAAAGACGACGTCGGCATATGCCCGCGGGTTCGCCATGCTCATCGAACGGCTGGCGCGCGAGACGGGGCAGATCGCGGCGCTCTCCCGGGCCCTGTCGGCGATCAGCGCAACATACGTCACCGAGCGAAAGCCCGCCGAGGCGGAGTCATACGCACGCGAGGCCTACGCCACGGGCATGCTCTCCGGCGACAACGAGACCATCGGCCTGGCCCTCTCCAACCTGGCCGTACTGCACCGCGGGCAGGCCCGGATCGACCTCGCCGCGGAGGAAGCGCAGGAGGCGCTGACCTACGCACGGAGCACGTCGCTGCGGGCACGCATGCTCAACACGCTTGGCTTGGCGGAGCGCACCCGGGGCAATCTCGATGCAGCCCTGGCGGCCTTCCTCGAAGCGTCCGCGCTCTTCCGGCAGCTCGGCGAGCCGGAGCCGATCGCCGGCATGCACAACAATATGGGCACGCTCTACCGCGAGCTGGGCGACGACGCCACCGCGGCCCAGATGTACGAGAAGGCGCTGGCCGTCTCCGAGCCGGCGAAGATCGACCGCGTCACGGCGTATGCGCTGAACAACCTCGGCGAAGTGGCGTACGACGGGGGCGACGACACGCGGGCGGTGGACGTGCTGCAGCGCAGCCTGGCCATCAAGGAACGCCTCGGCGACCGCGTGGCCATCTGCGCTACGTATCTGAACCTCGGCGAGGTCGAGCGCCACCGCCGCCACAGCCGGACAGCAACCGGCTGGTACGTCAAGACTCTCTCTCTGGCCGTGCAGATCAATGACCGGCAGCGCCGCGGCGAAGCGCTCAGCGACATGGCCCGCCTCGCGCTCGACGATCACCTCCCCCACCTGGCCCTCGACCTGGCCACGCACGCGCTCTCCATCGGACGCGACGCCGACAACCTGCCCATCGTCATCAGCGGCGGCACCTCCCGCGGCGACGCGCTCCACGCCCTCGGCCGCGACGACGAGGCCCTCGCCGCGTACGGCGACGCCGTGGCCACCATCGAGAACGAGCGCCTGCACGCCGCGTTTCCCGAGGCCCAGCGGGCCATGTTCCTGGAGCGGCGCCTCGACTCGTACGACGGCATCATCCGCATCCTGGCCCGGCGCAAACCGCGCGAGGCCCTGATCTGGGCGGAGCGCGCCAAGGCCCGCGTCCTCCTCGACATCCTCAGCGGCGGAACCTCGCCGCCCGCGGTCACTCTGCCGAAGCTGCCCGCGGAAACGGCGGCCATCGAGTTCGTGGTCACCGAGGGCCGCACTCTGGCATTCCTCCTCCGCGACGGCGCGCCCGTGCGCGCGGTGACCATCACCATCCCGCAGCACGAGCTGGCGAAGCAGGTGCGCGCCTTTCACGAGCGCATCACCCAGCGCGACCTCGGCGTCGACGCAGATGCGGCGCGGCTCTTTCAACTGCTGCTGGGCGGCACCTGGCCATACCTCACCGGCGCATGGCCATACCTCACCGGCACGCGGCAGCTCGTCATCGTCCCGGACGGCCCGCTGTGGGAGCTGCCGTTTCAGGCACTGCGCGCACCCGACGGCAAGTACCTCCTCGAGCACGCCGCCGTCTCGCTCGCGCCGTCGCTCAGCACCCTGGCAGCGATGCACGACCTCACCCGGCATCGCTCCGAGGCGCCTGTACCGCTCGTGGCCTTCGGCAACCCGCAACCAGAAGGCGATCTCCCGTCCCTGCCGCAGGCCGAGACGCAAGTCCGTGAGATCGCCAAGCTGTACGGACCCGGCGCGCACGTGTACCTCGGCGCCGCGGCAACGGAGCGACGGCTGAAGGACGAGTGCCCCTCGGCGCGCGTGCTGCACATTGCCACCCACGGCGTGCTGAACGACGTCAATCCGATGTACTCGCACCTCGTCCTGGCCCGCGACGCGCAAGACGACGGCCGCCTCCACGGACGGGAGATCGCCCGGCTCCCCCTCCACAGCGACCTGGTCATCCTCTCCGCCTGTGACACCGCCCGCGGCAGGACCCGCGGCGGCGAAGGAGTCATCGGCATGTCCTGGGCCCTCTTCCTCGCCGGCTGCCCCTCGACCGTCGTCAGCCAGTGGGCCGTCGACGCCGCCACGACGACGTCGCTGATGGTCGCCTTTCACCGCGAGCTCCGCGCGGGCGCGACGGAGTCCGCCGCGTTGCGCGACGCGGCACTGGCGGTGATGCATGACCCGCAGTCGCGGCATCCGTATTACTGGGCGCCGTTCGTTCTCATCGGGGACGATGGGAAGCTGCGGTGATCTTGGGTTGCGAGGTTACGGAGTTGCGAGGTTGCTGCGGCGAGCGGTTACTGGCGTGGCTGTTCCGATACTGAAGCGATCCTATAATCTGTCGTCGTGCCGGTAGTCGCTCGAGTTGGGCCGTATCGTTTCTTCTTCTACAGTAACGAGAACGATGAGCCACCGCTCATCCACGTCCAGCGCGATCAGGCGTTGGCGAAGTTTGGTTGGAGAAAGTGGCGTTGGCCGGATCGCGGCGGTTTGCTGCGCATGAATTGACGGAGATCGAGCAGATCGTTATCGCTCGGCGACAGGAGTTCCTGGAGGCATGGAATGAGTACTTCAGCCATTGAAGTCACTCCACTGGCGGCCGATGTCCGGGTCACCAGCGACGAGCTGACGGTCCGGCTGCTCGATGGCAGGACCATCAGCGTTCCGCTGGCCTGGTTCCCGCGTCTGCTACACGCCACGGCGGAAGAGCGTTCGAACTTCGAATTGCTGGGCGATGGCGAAGGAATCCACTGGCCGGCCATCGACGAGGACCTGAGCATTGCCGGGCTGCTTCGAGGGAACCGCGCTCAGCAATGAAGAGGCGGCGCAGCTATCTCATACGCCAGACGGCGCAGCGGCGTAGAGGACTTCCTTGTTGGACGGCGCATCGACGACGGTCGACACCGTTCCGCCGTACGGGCCGCCGGTACGCCACGTGACTGCGTTGACTTGGGCCGCGATGACGAGAAAGAGTGTGAGTGCGAAGGGCATGGTGGCGGTTCCCGTGTTGGTAATTGATTCTACGATACAACCATTCCGATCGTCGGCCGGTACGTCGCCTCACTAACGCCTTTCTTCCGGAAAAACAGCGGTGTAACCGGCCGAACACAGCGTGTTCGGGCGGATTTCAACGTGTCACGGCCGAACACACGCCGTGCGCACGGCGGTGACACGCTGAAATCGGGCGTGACACAGCGTGTTCCGGGCGTGACACGCTGAAAATCCGGCGGAGCACAGCGTGTTCGGCCGTTTCCCACTCCATAAGGAAGTCCTCAACGCGCCGGACCGGGGCCGGAGCAGACATTCATGGCCTCTCGTTGTCGTCCGGGCCGTGCAGCGACGGGTGCGCACGCATTTTCATGGCCACTTGAACAGCGAACAGCGAACAGCGAACAGCGAACAGCGATACGATTCCACATGAGGTGCAACGTGCGCATCGCAGTGATCGCCTTCGACGGCTTCAATGAGATCGATTCATTCGTCTCGTTCCACATCCTCAACCGCGTCGCGGCGGCGGGCTGGAAGGCGGAGATCACGTCGCCCTCGGAGTGGATCGAGTCGCGGAACGGCGTGCCCGTGCGCGCACAGCAGCCGCTGGAGTTCGCCAACGAGGCGGACGTGGTGCTCTTCGGCAGCGGCAAGTACACGGCGGAGATCGTGGAGGACGTCGCGGTCATGTCGCGATTCCGGCTCGATCCGGCGCGCCAGATCATCGGCTCGCAGTGTTCGGGAGCGCTGGCCCTCTGGAAGCTCGGGCTCCTCGACGGACTGCCGGTCTGTACTGACTTCGCCACCCGCCCCCGCATCGAGGCGGAAGGCGTGCGCGTGCTCGACCAGACGTACTTCGCCAGCGGCAACGTCGCCAGCGCCGGCGGGTGCCTGTCGTCGCCATGCCTGGCGACGTGGGTCATCTGTTCGCTGCTGGACGAGGCCGCGGCGGCGGCCGCACTCGACTACGTCGCTCCGGTCGGCGAGCGCGAGGCATTCATCGCGGCGGCCATCTCCGCGGTCGCGCCGTACGTGGCCCGCGGCGCGCTGGCAGGCATCCGGTAGACTGCGGCAGGAATGGCACGCTTCTCTTTTCTCTCCGCGGGTGAATCGCACGGGCCGCAACTCACGGTGATCGTGACCGGGATGCCGGCCGGGGTGACGCTGGACCGGGAGCGGATCAACCGCGACCTGGCGCGGCGCCAGCACGGTTACGGGCGCGGCGGGCGGATGAAGATCGAAAGCGACGAGGTGGAGATCGCGGGCGGCGTGCGGGGAGGGGAAACGCTCGGCTCGCCCATCGCTATCGTCATCCGCAACCGCGATTTCGAGAACTGGCGCGGGGCGATGGATCCGTGGGACGTCGACGGCGCCGAGGCGGCGAAGCGGCGCGTGCACGCCCCGCGGCCGGGACACGTCGACCTGATCGGCGGGATGAAGTACGACCGCCGCGACCTGCGCGACATCCTGGAGCGGGCCTCGGCGCGGGAGACGGCCTCGCGCGTGGCCGCCGGGGCCATGGCCAAGGAACTGCTGCGGGCCTTCGGCATCGAGCTCCGGTCCGGCGTCGTCTCCGTCGGCGCGGCGGGCGATCCGGAGTACGCGCCGTCGTGGGAGGAGCTGACTGCGGTGGACGAGGAGTCGCCGCTGCGCGCGGTGACCCGGGCGCACGAGCCGGCCATGATCGCGGAAGTGGACCGGGCCCGCGAGGCCGGAGAGACGCTGGGCGGGACGATCGTCGCGGCGGCGCACGGCATCCCGGTCGGCCTTGGCTCGTACGTGCAGTGGGACACGAAGCTCGACGGCCGGATCGGCCAGGCCATCCTCTCCATCCACGCCGTGAAAGCCGTGGCCGTGGGCGACGGCGTGGCCGGGGCACGGCGCATCGGCTCCGAGATGCACGACGCGATCTACTTCGACGCGGAGCACGGCTACCACCGGACGAGCAATCGCGCCGGCGGACTGGAAGGGGGCGTGACGAACGGGCAGGACGTGGTCGTCCGCGCCTTCATGAAGCCGATCTCCACGCTGCGGCGCGGCCTGCCCTCAGTGGACATCGAGACGCGCGAGACGCACCGCTCGCAGTGGGAGCGCAGCGACGTGACGGCCGTCCCCGCCTGCGGCGTCGTCTGCGAAGCGATGCTGGCCCTCGTCCTGGCCGACGCCATGCGGGAGAAGTTCGGCGGCGACTCCCTCGGCGAGATGCAGCGGAACTACGACACGTACTTGGCGCAGGTGGGACGGTTTTAGGGCTCCCGCTCGCCGCTCGCCCGTCCCCCCGCTCGCCAAACCCTACGTCAATCCCGTCAGCAGCGACAGGAGCAGCAGGATCAACACAGCCAGTGTGATTCCCGCGTAGAGCTTGTCTTTCTCCACGGCGAAGAGTGCCGTCGACATGGCCACGCGGACGATGGGGGTGGCGATGAGGAGAAGGATGCCGGCCATGGCGATGGCCTGGCCGCGGCCTTCGCGCGCGCCGTGGGCGACGGCGCTGATGGTATGCGGGTACGTGGCGCCGGCGCTGGTGAGGTCGCCGAGGGCCGGGCGGGAGCGGAAGTAGTCGGGGTGGTGGGCGAAGGTGAGGACGACGCCGGTGACGATGACGGCCATGCTGAGGAGCACGCCGGTGCGGAGGACGACGCTGATGAGGCGCTCGATCATCCGCGGATGCCTTTCACGATCATGTTCAGGGAGATGATCAGCAGGACGACGACGAAGGTGCGGCGGAGGCGGCCGCTGTGGATGCGGGCCAGGAGGCGCGAGCCGGCCAGCGCCCCGCCGAGCACGCCGAGCGCCACCGGGGCGGCGATGAACGGATCGATCTGGCCGCGGGCGAAGTAGAGGCCCGCACTGGCCGCGGCGGTCACGCCGATCATGAGATTGCTGGTGGCCGAGGAGACTTTCATGGGAAGGCCCATGCCGAGATCCATGGCCGGGACTTTCAACGCCCCGGAGCCGACGCCGAGCAGCCCGCTGACGGTGCCGGCCAGGTACATCAGTCCCAGGCCGAGCACGGGCTGGTGCACGGGATAGTCGACCTGCCGGCCGAGCGCTTCGTCGTAGTACGTGCCGGAGAGGCGGAGAAAGCGCGACAGGCGGTCGGTCGGGGCCGGCCGGGTCTCGCGGGGCTTGCGGCGTAGCATGGCCGCGGCGGAGTAGCCGAGCATGGCCCCGAAGAGGACGTAGAGCCAGCGCGGATGGACGACGCCGGCCAGGTAGGCACCGGTGACCGCGCCGAGCGTGGTGCCGAGCTCGAGGAACATGGCCACGCGGATGTTGGCCAGGTGCTCGCGCACGTAGGCGGCCGCGGCGCCGCTGGACGTGGCGATGACGGAGATGATCGAGGCGCCGATGGCCAGGCGGATGTCGATGTGCAGGAGGAGGGTGAGGGCCGGGATGACGATCAGCCCGCCGCCGAGTCCGAGCAGGGACCCGGCGAACCCGGCCACGAGCGCCACCGCGAAGACGACGAGGACGAAGAGGAGCGGGGTCACGGCCTTGCACCCAAAGTCGCGAGAATGCGCTGTGACGGAAGGCTGGAAGATTGAAAGGCTGAAAGGGCCAGAGGCAGCACGGGCTTTCCTTCCAGCCTTTTCAGCCTTCCAGCCTTCATATTCATCGTCCCATCGGACTTACGTGCAAAGCGGTCACGTCACCTGCGGGTCGCGCGCGCCGCTCTGCTCCCCTGCCCCACCGACGACGCGATCGCGCCGCAGGAAGAGATAGCCTCCAATGAAGACGAGCAGCACGCTGATGAGCTGGGCGATGGTGAAGGCGCCGAGGAAGCGGTCGTCCTTGGCCCGGACGATCTCCACGAGGAAGCGCTCGATGCCCATGAGGACGAGGAACGCACCGAAGATCCGCCCGCGCACGTGGGGCCTGCGGCTGAGGGCAATGAGGATGACGAACATCAGCAGGGCCGCCGCCGCTTCATAGAGCTGCGTGGGATGGACCTTGAGGACGGTGTACGGCGGGATGCTCGGATCGACCGCCACGCCGAACCGGCGCAATTCATCCGCAGTCGTCGGCGGTGAGCCTTTCGGAAAGGCGATGCCGACCCAGGAATCGGTGGGCCGGCCGTAGTCGTCGCCCACGAGGAAGCAGCCGATGCGCCCCAGCGCGTAGCCGATGGCCAGGGCCGGCGCGGTGGCATCAGCGGCGGTGAAGTAGTCGACCCGGTTCTTCCAGATCAGCCACGAACAGGCCAGGAATCCGCCGATCAATCCGCCGTACCAGACCAGGCCGGCCCGGTCGAAGAGGAGGTGCCAGTCGCGGAAGAGGATGGCGTAGTAGACCTTGGCCCCGACGATGCCGCCGATGGCCGCCGCCATGACGATGGACGAGGCCAGGTCGTCGGTGAGCTTGTAACGGCGGAACTGCCTCGTCAGCACCCAGCCGGCCGTGACGAAGGCAAGAAACATCATCAGCCCGAAGGTGGTGATCTCGAAGCCGTGGAACTTGATCAGGGTGGGGTACATGCGGGCGGATCATAACGGGTTGCGTTGCGGGGTTGCGAGGTGGCGGGGTTGCGGGGGAGGTACCGGGTGCCGGGTGCCGCTTCGCGGTGGCATCGTCCGTTCCATGGTTCGTCGCCTGCGAACGCGATCTTTGAATGGACACGAGCTCGGAGGCAACAACGCGATTGCTCCCGGCGCCGGCGCCGCGCGTACCCCA
Organism: uncultured Thermoanaerobaculia bacterium; assembly: GCA_964650405.1. Taxonomy (GTDB): domain Bacteria; phylum Acidobacteriota; class Thermoanaerobaculia; order Gp7-AA8; family Gp7-AA8; genus CAZYTO01. The sequence continues at coordinate 10,699 of CAZYTO010000103.1, forward strand.
CCCTCTCCCGGCGGGAGAGGGTCGGCCATGGAGCGCGCAATCTCGCGCAGCGCGGAATCGGCTCCCGAGCTGTCAGCGCGGAGTGGCCGGGGTGAGGGGATTCCCTGGAGCGGCCAGGCGACTAGGAGCGGCGCTTCGGAATCCGCACTCTCGTGATGGCCTCGCGTGGGCACTCGTCAGATCATCGTGCCTTGTTACAAACGTAACGATTCGCATTCATTTGTGTCTTCAGACCTGCTCGAGCGTTCTTAGCGAGAACGCTCATTGTTAAATGCCGGGATGCTGACAACTGCTCTGTTCCTCGCCGCCGCGCTTTCGACCGGGGCACAGCTCGATCCGGCAGGCCGTACGATCGACGCCGGCAACTTTCCGCTGTCGATGACGCTCACGCCGGAGGGCGACCGCGTGGTGCTCGTGCTGAGCGGCTTTCTGAAGCCGGGCATTCAAGTCGTCGACCTGGCCGGCGGTACTGTCGTGCAGAACATCCCGCTCGGGCACGCGTTCATGGGCGCTGCGTTCTCGCCCGAGGGGAAAACGCTGTACGTCTCCGGGGGCAACGACGACGTCGTGCACGTTTACGCGTGGACAAACAAAGAAGCGACGGCGGGGCACGACATCAATCTCAAGCCGGCCGGCGATGACAAGAAGGGCTCGCGCTATCCGGCCGGCATGGCCGTGTCGAACGACGGGCGATTCCTCTATGTCGCCGAGAACGTCGCTGACGATGTGGCGGTGATCGACACTGCATCGTCGGCGGTCGTGAGCCGCATCAAGACCGATCACTATCCGTATGCGGTCGCGGTGGCGCCGGACGACGATCTCTTCGTCTCCGCCTGGGGTGCGAACACGGTGTCGGCCATCCGCGGCGGCAGCGAGGTGACACGGATCGACGCTGGACGCCATCCGTCCGCCCTGCGGCTGAATCGGGACGGCTCGCGGCTCTACGTGGCGCTGGCCAGCGTGGACCAGGTGGCCATCATCGACACCAAATCACTGAAGAAGATCGGCGCGCTCGACGAGTCGGCCACGGGGGCCGTGCACGAAGGAACGACGCCGAACGCGCTGGCGCTCTCGCCCGACGGCAAGCGCTTCTACGTGGCCGAGGCGGACAACGACGCCGTGGCCGTCTTCGACGTCGCCTCCCACAAGCGCCTCGGGCGCATTCCGGTGGGCTGGTATCCGAGCGACGTCATCGTCACGAAGGATCGCCTCCTCGTGCTCAACAGCAAGGGTCGCGGCACCACGCCCAATCCCGCCGCCGACCACCCGGGCACGAAGCACGACGAGACGTACATCCTCGCCGAGATCAACGGAACGGTCAGCGTCATCGATCTGCCGGTGGCGAATCCTGCCGCACTGACGCGGCGGGTGGCGGCGTCGAACCACTGGCGAACGGCCGCCCCGCGCCCGCACCGCTATCCGCCGTTCAAGCACGTCATCTACATTATCAAAGAGAACCGCACCTACGACCAGGTCCTGGGCGACATGAAAGAGGGCGACGGCGATCCGGCCCTGGTCTTCTTCGGCCGCGACATCTCACCGAATCATCACGCCCTGGCCGAGCGCTTCGGCCTCTTCGATCGCTTCTTCACCAGCGGCGAAGTGAGCGAGCAGGGACACATCTGGTCGACGGCCGCCTACGTGACGGACTTCGGCGAGAAGACCGTGCATGCCACCTATTCGCGCAAGCGCCCCGACGCGGACGAGGGCGAGGTCGACGATCCGGCCGAGGGATACCTGTGGACGCGCGCGGCGCAGAAGGGGATCTCGCTGCGCGACTACGGGGAGTTCGGCAATCCGGAGAAGGGAAAGGACGGATACGCCAACTTCAAGCCGGCTCTCGACAAGTACATGAGCCACGACTATCCGCCCTTCGACCTGGCCATCACCGATCAGACGCGCGTCGACGTCTGGCTCCGCGAGTTCACGTCGTACCTGGAGAGGGATTCGCTGCCGGCGCTGGAGATCATGCATCTGCCCGCCGACCACACCGCGGGAGGAAGGGCCGGGCGGCCGAAGCCGCGCGCCTACATGGCCGACAACGACCTGGCCCTGGCCCGCATCGTCTCCGCGGTCTCGAAGACGCGCTACTGGCGGGACACGGTGATCTTCGTCCTCGAGGACGACGCCCAGGACGGCCCCGATCACGTCGACTCGCACCGCTCCGTCATGTTCGCCATCTCCGCCTACAGCAAGCCCGGGCCGCATCACCGTTTCACGAATACGACTGATGTCGTCGAAACGATCGAACAGATCCTCGGGCTCGCGCCGATGTCGCAGTTCGACACCTACGGCCGTCCGCTCGACGACGTGTTCGCCTCCACTCCCGACCTCCGGCCGTACGAGCCGATCGTCCCGGCGGTGGACATGCACGAGCTGAATCCGCCGAACACCGACGCCGCGAAGAAGTCCGCGGCACTCGACCTGTCGAAACCCGACGCCGCCGACGAGACCGAGATGAATCACATCCTCTGGTCGGCGATCAAAGGCGACGGCGTGCCCTACCCGGCCATGTGCCACGGCTCGACGTTGATGTGGTTGCTGGACAACTGAGGTCGATCGGCGAACAGCGAAATGAGCGACTAAGCGATTAAGCGACTAAGCGATTAAGCGATTAAGCGATTGAGCGAATCAGCGAATCAGCGAATCAGCGCTACCACGCCAACCCCAGCGCGTTCGAGACGAACTTCACCAGCGGCGACATCTTCCGGCAGGCCGCGGTGAAGCCGGTGAGGAACGATGGGGCGCAGAGCTCGCGGTCGGTGAAGCGCAGGCTCGTGACGAAGTCGGTGCGCTTGAGGTCTTCGATGAAGGGGTGGTCCGGGGCGAAGCCGCGCGGAGGGCGTTTCAGCGCGCCGCCCTCGATGGGCAGCTTCGCCTTCTGCACGGCCTTCCAGCCCGGCGAGCCGGCGGCGATCGCTTCGCGTACGCGGGCCAGGGCGGCCGGGTCGGGGTGCCAGATGCCGGCCGCGGCGAAGGACTCGCCGGGCTGGAGGTGGAGGTAGAAGCCGGGGACGCTGGGCGCCTTCTTCGCGCTCTCGTGGAAGAAGTGGATGCCGATGTGGATCTTGTACGGCGACTTGTCGCGGGAGAAGCGCGTGTCGCGGTAGATGCGGAACATCGAGCCGCCCACCGGCCGCGCGTCGGCCACCAGGTGCGGGGCGAACTTCGACAGGCGCGGGGCGAAGTCGCCGATAAAGCGGAGCGACGGATCGCGGACATCGCGCTCGTAGCGCTGCTTGTTCGCGGCAAACCAGTCGCGGTCGTTGTTCTTGCGCAGCTCTCGCAGGAAGGAGAACAGCGCCGGCGTGAACGCGCTGGCGGCCATCGGCTACAGGAGGTTCCGCAGCTCTTTTCCGGGCTTGAAGCGGATGGTGTTCCCGGGCGGGATCTTCACTTCCACGCCCGTCTTCGGATTGCGGCCGATCCCCTTCTTGCGCTGCTTGACCTGGAACACGCCGAAGCCGCGCAGCTCGATGCGCTGCCCGCGCGCCAGGGCATTGCGCAGTCCCTCGATGACCGTATCGACGGCCTGGGCGGCCTTTACGCGCGAAATTTCAGATACTTCCGCCACCTTGTTGACGATGTCGGCTTTGATCATGGTTCGCTGATTATAGATCGTATGGACGACCGCCACCGCCTCGATGTCTGGCTCAAACGGGTGTGCCTGTTCAAGCACCGCGGGGATGCCACCGAGGCCTGCCGCGGCGGGCACGTGAAGCTCAACGGCCAGCGCGTCAAGCCTGCCTCCGTGGTCAGGGAAGGCGACGTGGTGGAGTTCTTCCAGGGCGAGCGTCCCCGCCGGGTGGTCGTGGCCGGCCTTCCCGCCGCCACGGTCTCGAAGGAGACGGCCCGCACGCTGTACACCGACGAGTCGCCGGCCTGGCAGCCGGTGGACCGCGTCACGGCCATTCTCCGCGAGCGGGGCGCCGGCCGCCCCACGAAGAAAGAGCGCCGCGAGCTCGATCGAATCAAGCGCTGAAACTTCGGCGCTGGCCGCCGCGTCGCATCTGCATGAGACGCAGAATCATCCTGGGGCTGTTCCTCTTCGTGCCGCTGTCGTTGCTCGCTGCCGTCGCCATCCCTAACTTCATGACTGCCCTGAACCGCTCCAGGCAGAAGCGCACCATGGCCGACATCCGCACGGTCGCCGAGGCTTGGGAAGCGCGGGCGAACGACGTCCATACCTACGATGCGGCACCGAGGCGCTCGGCCGGCATGACCATCGTGCCGGCGCGCGACATGAAACGAGTGCTCGAGCCGGCGTATGTGAAAGTGCTGCCGGTCCGGGATGCATGGAACCGCCCGCTGCAGTTCGTGACGAACGGCCAGAGCTATTTCATCCGCTCCGCCGGCCGCGACGGCCGTCTGGATCACCACGCCGGGCCGGCCGCCTCTGTCGACAACGACCTCGTCTACCGTAACGGCGAGTGGGTCGAGTGGCCTGAGGGGGTTCTGTGAGGCGTGTGATGAGGAGCGGTCTGCTCCTGTTGGCCCTTCTGCTCTCCACCGCGTTGCACGCCGCGACGTTCTCCGGCGAGGTCCTGGACACGTTCTGCTACGCCCACTCGCGCATCGCCGGTCCCACGCACACGGCCTGCGCGCTCAAGTGTGCGAAGGCCGGCGTGCCCCTGGCCCTGCTCGACGACAAGACGCACCGCGTCTACCTGCTCCTCCCCGACAAAGACGCCGGCCCCCTCCCCGCCGCGCTCGTGGCCCTCGCCGGCCGCCGCGTGACGATCGATGGCGACGTGCTCACGACGAACGGCACGGTGTTCCTGAAGGTGAAGACGTTCGCGGCGGCGCGGTGACGTCGTGAAGATCGTGCGGATCGTGGCTGTCGTCGTGGGATCGATCGTCATGGTGTTGATGTTGTTCGCCTACGTTTCGCAGGAGCTCCTGGGCGGAATGCATCGGTCACACGTCAAACGGACGATGGCGGACATCCGCGTCATCGCCGATGCATGGGAGGCGCGCGCGGCAAAAGCACAGACGTTCGATGTCGCGCTTCGTCACGGGAATGGACCCGTCTCCGTTTCGCTCGCCGACCTCGAGCATGTACTCAAGCCGACCTATATCCGCGTTCTCCCGCAGCGCGACGCCTGGAACCGTGAACTGCGGCTTACATCCACCGGAGCCGGCTACGAGATCCGCTCCCTCGGCCGGGATGGCCTCCCGGACCATGTCACCGGCGCGACCACCAACTTCGAGTGCGACATCGTCTACGCCAACGGCCGGTTCGTGGAGTACCCGGAAGGCGTGCTGCCGCGATGAACGCGGCACATTCGCGATTTCGGATGCGCCCCTCATCCGGCTTCGCCACCTTCTCCCCGCAAGCGGGGAGAAGGCTATGGCTTTGTGTGTTGGGTACGCAGGTCACGATCGGGAGTGCCGCGAGGTCATCTGACGGAAGAGTCGAAGCGCGGTCATCCCGAGCGTGTCAGCGCAGGACCTCGAGCACTTCGCCGAGACACTCTGCCACCGCATCCGGGCTCGCGTTGAGCAGGGCTTCGCGATTCGGGTAGCCGCCGGGGATGGCCACGGCGAAGACGCCGGCGGCTTTGGCCATGAGGATGTCTTCGGGTGAATCGCCGACGTAGGCGGCGTCGCGGGGGGCGATGCCCAGGCGGGAGAGGCCGAGCTGCAGGGGATCGGGGTGGGGCTTGCGGCGCTCTGTGTCGTGGCCGCAGACGACGTCGCGGAAGTGATGGGCGACGCCGTACTGCGCGAGCTCGCGCTCGATGCGGGGACGGGAGCCGCTCGTGACGATGCCGGCCAGCATGCCGCGCGCGGCCAGCGCGCCGAGGAGGTCGTGGACGCCGTCGATCAGCTCGTACCTCTCCTCGGCGAAGTGCGCCAGCCAGCGTTCGTCCGCTTCCGGCCACCGTTCGCGCGGGAGGCCCAGGCAGGAGAAGGTGTGGTACCAGTCCGGTGAGTAGGTCCGGCGGTAGGTCTCGCGGTCGAAGGCGATGCCGAAGCCGGCGAACACCCGCTCATACGTGCGATACGTCGCCTCGGCCGTGTCGGCCAGGGTGCCATCCCAGTCGAAGAAAACGGCGAGCATGTGATTGGCGAGCGGGTTGGGGCGAGCGGCGAGCGGGGGAACGGGGCGAGCGGGAGGGGAACGGCGGCGAGGGTTTCCCCGCTCGCCGCCCGCCCGTCTCCCGCTCGCCTACTGGTTCACCAGATCACCCGTACCCCGAGCTGGATCTGCCTCGGCTCGCCGGCGCCGCTCTGCACGGTGCCGTCGAAGTTGAAGACGAGGCTCGTCACTTCGGGACGATGGAAGTTCTTGCTGTTGAAGACATTGAATACGTCGACGGCCGGCTCGATGGTCACGCCGCCGGTGGGGAAGCCTTTGGACACACGGAAGTCGAGCGAGGAGAACTGATTGTCCTTCCGCCCGAGGTTGCGCTGCGTGACCGAGCCGTCGGGATTGATGCGGTCCTGCGGCGTCTGGGCGATGGCCATGAAGCGCGAGTTGCCGAAGGCGTCCTTACCGCAGAAGGCGGCGCTGACGACGCAGGAGAGCGACTGCGGCTGCGCCGAGCGATACGAGTAGCGGAAGTTCACGTCGAGGCCCAGCGGCGCGTTCCAGAGCAGCCAGGAGTTCACGCGGTGGCGCTGGTCGCGGTCGGAGTAGCCGTACTCGGCGGCCAGGTTGGTGATCTTGGCGTAGCGGAAGGTGAACGGATCGCGCTCGTTGTCGTCGTCCGACTTGTCCTTCGA
>CAZYTO010000104.1:0-8444 GCA_964650405.1 uncultured Thermoanaerobaculia bacterium
ACCGGCTTTAGGTGCAAGGCCGCCTCATGCCTCATGCCCCTCAGCACTCAAGACCCGGCACTCAAGACTCGGCACTCCGCACTCGGCACTCCGCACTCGGCACTCCGCACTCGGCACTCGCCCCCGGAATCCTGCATACTTCGCCCCACATGTCGGATCTGAAGTTGTACAACACGTTGACGAGGGAAAAGGAGACGTTCGTCCCCCTCACGCCGGGCCACGCTCGCATGTACTCCTGCGGTCCGACGGTCTACAACCACCTCCACATCGGCAACCTGCGCACGTTTCTCTGGGGCGACCTGCTCCGGCGCTACCTGGAGTTCCGCGGCCTGCGCGTGACGCAGGTTATGAACATCACCGACGTCGAGGACAAGATCATCCGCAAGGCGGCGGAGGCTGGCAAGGACATCTTCACCTATGTCGAGCCCTACATCGCCTCCTTCCACGAGTCGCTGGAGGCCCTGCGCATCCTCCCGGCGGACCAGTACCCACGCGCCACCGAGTTCATCCCGCAGATGGTCGGCCTGGTGAAGACGCTGACCGAGCGCGGCCACACCTACACCGCCGACGGCTCGACCTACTTCCGCGTGGCCACCCTTCCCGGCTATGGCAAGCTCTCCCGCGTGGAGATCGACACCGCCAGCGCCTTCTCGCGGATCGAGTCCGACGAGTACGAGAAGGAGTCGGCCCGCGACTTCGTCCTGTGGAAGGCGAAGAAAGACGGCGAGCCGTCGTGGCCGTCGGAGATCGGCGAGGGCCGCCCGGGCTGGCACCTGGAGTGCTCGGCCATGTCGATGCAGCTCCTCGGCGAGACGTTCGACATCCACACCGGCGCCGTCGACCTCATCTTCCCGCACCACGAGAACGAGATCGCCCAGAGCGAAGGGGCCACCGGCCATCCGTTCGTCCGCTTCTGGATCCACGGCGAGCACCTCAATATCGAAGGCGAGAAGATGGCGAAGTCGCGCGGCAACATCTACAGGTTGCACGAGCTGACCGAGATGGGCTACGACCCGCTGGCCCTCCGGTACGCCCTGCTCTCCGTGCCGCACCGGACGAAGCTGAATTTCACCTTGCAGTCGCTCGACGATGCCAAGTCGGCCCTGGCCCGCATCGAGTCCTTCCGCCTCCGTCTCGACGAGGTGGCCGGAGCCGGTCCGCACGGGGCGAAAGAGTCGGACGGCCATGCCGATGAGCTCATCGGCCGCTTCCTGCTGGCCTTCGAGGAGTCGATGGACGACGACCTCAATACCGCCGGCGCCCTCGGCGCGCTCTTCACCTTCGTCCGTGACGCCAACGTCGCTCTCGACGCGGGGCGGATCTCTCCAGCCGACGCCGAGGGATTGCGGACGGCCCTGCAGAAGATCGATACCGTCCTGGACGTCTTCCCGAAGCGGGAGGGGGTGCTGGACAGCGAGATCGAAGCCCTCATCGCCAAACGCAACGCCGCCCGCAAGTCGCGCAACTTCGCCGAGAGCGACCGCATCCGCGACGAGCTCCTGGCCAAGGGCATCGTCCTCGAAGACACACCGGGTGGAGTGCGCTGGAAGAGGAAGTGACGGAGCGCGGAAACGGCGACCCGGATCGGGCCACGGCAGGGGGGGTCTTGGCTTTACAACCTTTTTACTAAACGATTTGCCGAAAACAGCCGTAGACTTCCTCGCAACAATCTCCCGCTTCAGCTCAGAACAACGTAACCGTGGAGGGAAGCCTCGTGAAACGTCATTGGTTAGCCCCTGCCCTCGCTCTTACCGTCTTCGTCCTCTTGGCTCAGGCCGCGTTAGCGGACATCGCCCTGACCGACAAGGGATCGACCCTGCGCAGCATTGCCCGCGTCGCCCCCGATCAACGGAGCCCGGCGGACAAGGCCGCTACCAAGGCCGAGAATGAGGCCAAGCGTGCCGCCAAGCGCGCCCGTCACCCGCATTCCGGGACGACGACCTCCGGACAGCCCTTCCGTCTCACCACGAATACCACGGGCGCCGTCCAGCTCGTCGATGCGGGCGGCCTGAAGTACTTCATCAACACCAACATCACCTTCAGCACCAGCTCCTCGGCCTCGGGGGCCGCGTCCGAGGCGTCGTACGTGCACGCCACCGCGGCGAGCACCCTGGCCGGCGGTGTGGTGGCGTCCACGCTGAACGACATGTTCGACGGCTACGGCGCGCTCTGCGTCAGCCTCACCAACAGCACGGGACCGTGTATGACGGCCAACCCCAACTTCGCCAGCTACAACAAGAACGGCTCGGCCTCGGCCGACACCACCGTTCCGGCGGTCCCCGAGTGCACCAACCGCCAGTGGGTCTACCCCGCCAGGACCATCGGCGGCCTGAGCGTGCAGCGCAAGGTCTACGTCCCGACGAATGACCGCTACATCCGCTGGATGAACTTTTTCACCAACACGACGGCCTCGCCGATCACCTTCACCATGGTCACCTCGAACAACCTCGGCTCCGACAGCAACACCCGGGTCGTGACCACGTCGAGCGGCGATGCCATCGTGACGACCGGCGACCTCTGGGCCACCTCCTTCCAGAATTTCTCCGGCAGCACCTCCAGCGACCCGCGCATCGGCCACGTCTTCCAGGGGGCTGGCGCCCCGACGCCGGTGGCGAACATCAACTTCGTCGACGGCGACGACAACCCTTACTGGGTCTACTCGATCACGCTCAGCCCCGGCCAGACGAAGATCATCGTCAACTACGCCACGGGCATGCCCACGAAGGCGCTGGCAGCGTCGGAGTCCGCCAACCTCGCCGGCTTCGGAGCCAACGCTCAGCAGTGCATGTCGGCCACCGAGCTGTCGGAGGTGACGAACTTCCTCACCGGCCGCGCCGATCTCTCCATCACCAAGACCGCCAACCTCTCGTCGCCCCCGGTCGCCTTCGGCGGAGCCCCGGTCACCTACACCTTGGCCGTCTCGAACGCCGGACCACCCGCTGCATCGTCGGTCTCGGTCACCGATCCGCTCCCGGCCGGCGCCGGCTTCGTGAGCGCCACCGGTACGGGCTGGTCCTGCGGATTCGCCGCCGGAACAGTCACCTGCACGGCACCGTCGCTGGCCGTCGGCGCCGCTCCTCCCATCACCCTGACCATCACCGCACCGCTCGTGAAGAACTCCCAGATGATCGCGAACACGGCCACGGTATCGTCCTCCACGACCGACCCCGTGCCGGGGAACAACAGCAGCACCGCCGTCATCCACGTCACCCCAGGCCACGGCCCGAATCACTGACGTTCCCGAATCCGACAGACGTGAATGCGAGGAGCCGCCCCAAAGGCGGCTCCTCCTGTATATCCTCCCGGAGATGATCGGCTACCTCGAAGGGTCCCTCAAGTCGCTCGATGCCACCCGGGCCATCGTCCTGGCCGGGGGCGTCGGCTACGCGGTGCACATCTCGCTGCAGACGTACTACCGGCTGGAGGGCAGGCCGCACGTGGCGCTCGACATCTACACCCACGTGCGCGAGGACGTGATCGCCCTGTACGGCTTCGCCACGGCCGAGGAGAAGGTAGCGTTCGAGAAGCTCATCTCGATCTCCGGGATCGGCCCGACCCTGGCCCAGAAGATCCTCTCCGGCATCGACGCTCCCGACCTCGCCGACGCCGTGGCCCGTGGCGACGCGCGGAAGCTCTCGTCCATCCCGGGCGTGGGCAAGAAGACGGCGGAGCGCATCTGCCTCGAATTGCGCGACAAGCTCACCCTCCCTTCGACGGCAGCCGCGCCGGCGGCTCCCTCCCGCACCACGGTCGACGACGACGTCCACTCCGCCCTGGTCAACCTCGGCTACCGCCCGAAGGACGCCGGCGCCGCCCTCGACGCCGCGCGCAAGGAGCTCGGCAATGACGCCGAGCTCTCCGCCTTGTTGCGGCGCGCGCTCAAGCAGCTCACGAAGTGAGCGTTGTTCATCCTGAGCGTGGGCGGTTGGGCGGGCGGGAGCGAAGGATCAAAGCCAGGCACTTGCATTCTGAAGCAGAACCACGAACAGCGAATGCCCAGACTCCCTGCCGTGCCGAGGTTTGATCCTTCGCTCCCGCCCGACCAACCACCCACGCTCAGGATGAACTTCGGAGCCCTCACCGCTTCGTGACGCTCCAGATTCCGGGGCCGCGGGCGAAGATGTAGAGGAAGACGAAGCAGTAGAGAACGGCCAGCTCGCCCTTGTTCACCAGCGGAAAGAAACTGGCGTGGCCGAGCTTCCAGTGTGCGGTGAAGTACGCCACGGCCATCTCCCCTGAGGCCAGGAAGGCCGCATAGCTGGCGAAGATACCGAGCGCGACCAGCAGCCCGGTCACGAGCTCGATGATCCCCGAGGCCAGGACAACCGGCGGAAGCGGCCCCTTCATTGCCGCCGCGGCAGGAAAGCCGATGACCTTCGACGTACCGTGAATGAGAAACAGCAGTCCCGTGACGATGCGAAGGAGCGCGTAGGCGTAGCGTTCGAAACGACTCATTGCAAACCTCCGGTCGAGACCGGATTCAGGACGGGTGCCAGATGCGGGGTTGCGGGGTTGTTGGGGACGGTCCGGTTTATGCACTAGACCGGCTCAGCGAGATTCCATGAACCGCCACTTCCTGAACCTTTCAGCCCTTGTTTGCGCCGCTCTTTGCCTCGGACTCGCAGCTCCGGCGCGAGCCTTCGACGACACGAGCCTGGCCCTGCTTGCCCATGCCTGGCCTGCGGGGACCGGGGCGCGGATCGACGACATCGGCCGCGGCGTCGGCGTCGTGTTCAGTCCCGACCTCTCCGTCCGCAACAACTGCCGCTTCTACGAGGCGCTCGGGTTCGCCTGTTTCCAGGACGCGAACTGGGAGACGGTGCTCGACGACCTCCACCGCCACAACGTCCTCTACCCCGAGAACCGCATCCACACGCTCATCCTCGAAACTCACGGCACGAACGGCAACGGCGCGAAACTGCAGATCAGTTACTCGCCCACAGCCGACCGCTCCTACATCTCCGTGGGAGCCCTGCAGCAACGCCTCGAGCCGGAAGGGATCGACTACGTGATCATCAGCGCCTGCAACTCCGGCCGCCTGCTGCGCCCGGAGATCTACGCACGCCTCGATCCGTACAACGGCGACAAGCTCTTCCTCCCGCCGACCTGCGGCATCGTCGACGCTACCGACGACTTCGAGGCCGGCCGGAACGTCGTGACCATCGTCCGCCCGGCCGAAAGCCACATCGAGACGACGCTCGTGGGCCGCATCGCGGAGCTGGCCCCGGCCACCCGCCGCGCCCTTCTCGCCTCCGCGAAGGCCAAAGGCATCAAGCTCCCGAGGGAGTTCGCCATCTCCGACCTCATGGTGCAGATGCTCACGCGCGACCGGCGCCTGAAGCTCGTGGCCAATACGCCGGTCGAGGAGATGTCGAAGGAGATCCTCACCCAGGACCGCAGCGAGGAGAACTTCAAGAAGTTCGTCACCTACATGACCGCCGCCGGCATCCGCGACAGCCGCGGCGCCGCGCCAGCCGCGAAGACAGCCGCGGCGCGCCGCAAGGCGGCGACGGGCGCGAAGCGGGCGTCCCGGTAACCAGTGACTGCGGCCGAAGCTACCGCGCCGCGGAAACGGGCGCAGCGGTTACCATCGCGCCGGCATGCCGCTCACCCTTTCCCGCGCCGAGGCTCGCGCCGCGCTCGTTGCCCACCATGCGCTCGACCGGCCGCTGGGGCGCGGCGCACGCGGGGTACGGGCCACCCTGGAGAGACTGCGCTGCATCCAGCTCGATCCACTCGACGTCCTCGGCACGAATGCCGACCTGGTCGTCCTGGCCCGCGTCGATGACGTGAAGCGCGGCGACGTCTGGCGGCACCTCTTTCCCGGTCGCGCCTTCGAGCACTTTGCCAAGGAGCGCTGCCTCCTGCCCGCCGCCGCGTTTCCCCAGTACCGGGTGCGCGGCCACCGCGCCGAGACGCCGTGGTGGTCGCACGGCGAGCGCGAGCGGCGCGTGCCGCCGCAGGTCATCGAGGCCGTGCTGGCCGAGATCCGCCAGCGTGGGCCCGTGAGCGCCGCGGACATCGCGGATCACGGCGCGGTCGAACCGCTCGACTGGAGCGGCTGGAAGGGCACTGCCAAGGCCACGAGCATGGCCCTCGAGATCCTCTGGACGCGCTGCGACGTCGTCGTGGCCGGACGGACGCCGTCCGGGGCGAAGCTCTACGACGTTCCGGACCGCACCCTCGGTCACCTCGGCACGGCCGAGCCGGACGAGCCGTTCGAAGCGTGGGCCGTGCGCGACCGCGTCCATGCTGCCGGGCTGCTCACGCGCGCCGCCGGCGGCTCGCTCTGGTCGATGCTGCGCGACGTCCGCTCCTCCGGCGTCGTCGAAGAGCTGGTGGCCCGCGGCGAGATCGACGACGTGCTCGTGGAAGGCTCGACGCGGCGTTACCTCGCGCCGGCCCGCTTTCTCTCACGCCGCCCGCGTTTCGACGATCGCGTCCGCATCCTCGGTCCCCTCGATCCCCTGCTGTGGGATCGCGACCTCATCCGCCACCTCTTCGGATTCGACTACGTGTGGGAGGTCTACAAGCCGGCGGCACAGCGCCGGTGGGGGTGGTACGTCTGCCCGCTTCTCTACCGGGGCGATTTCGCCGGCCGCCTCGATGCACGTATCGAAGGGAACGCACTGGCCGTGACGAAGCTGTGGCTGGAGCGCGAGGTCCCGCGCAAGGCGGTCACCGAGGCGCTGGAGCGCCATGCCGCCGCGTGCGGAGCGGCGCGTGTGCGTTTGCCGAAACGGGCGATTTCGCTGGTCGCTGCTCGCTGATCGCTGGTCGCTGTTCGCTGGTCGCCACTAACCACTCACCCACTCAGCCCGACCCGCGGATCGTCCGATCGACAGCACCTGCGCCGACGTAAATGGCCAGGGCGCCGAGGTAGAGCGCGTTCAGTCCCACCACCATGCTGGCGTATTCGAGCACGCCGCCGATGACGACACCGAGGAGGTTGGCGCCGAAGGCGGCGGCCGTGTCGCCGCTCCGCTGGAATGCTTCGGAAAAGATGAGGCTCGTGAAGAAGATGGGCGCGGCGAGCCAGAGCGCCCCGGCAACGAGACGAATCGCGAAGGGAAGGGTCAGCACCCACTTCGCGGAGACGAAATACTGCGTCAGGAGGATGGCGAACAGGGCGCCGTAGCACACCGGCCGCGGAAGACGGACGCCGCGGGAGACGAGCAGGTTCCCGATGAAGACCACGGCCAGGATGCCGCTGATGACGATGGCGTTGACGAGCCACGTTGCGCCGAAGAGCAGCGAAGCGCTGGTGATGCTGCGCGTCTCGAGCAGCATGAACCCGGCCCCAAGCAGGAAGAGGTGGACGTCGGCGCGCGTCCGCAGGCGGCCGACGCTCCAGAACGCGGCGCCCGTGATGAGAAGCACGACCGCCAGTACGAGACCGTAGATGACCGGGATGGCACGGTCGCGCAGGTAGAGCTGGGGCCAGTCGTCCGTGGCCCGGACCGTGTCCGGCTTGGCGCGGAACGGCTCGGGATCGACCGCCACCAGCGGGCTTCCCGGGCGCCGCCCGTTGGCGATGACGGCATCGGGAGCGAAGACGTAGGCGATGGACGCAAACGGACTGCCGCTCGTGGTGAACAGCGCCGGCTCCCTGCCGAAGGCGTCGGTGAGCGACCAGAAGAGGCGCTCCCCCATCCACGGCCGGCTGCTGGAAAGGTGGACGACGAACATGGACGACGGCGTCATGTGACGGCGAACGTCGCGGAAGGCGTCGGCCGTGTAGATGAAGCTCTCCAGGCGCAGCGTCGACAGGCCCGGCAATTGGTGGTGCGAGTCGAGCGCGTTCATCACGATCATGTCGTACGTCTCGTTCGTCCGCCGCAGGAAGGCGCGGGCGTCGTCGTTGACGACGTGGACGCGCGGATCGCGGTAGGGCTGGTGGGGGTGCAGCGTGTAGCCGAGCGAGACGATGGCCGGGTCGATCTCCACGACCGTCACCTCGCGAGCACCCGCATCGAGGGCGATCGTGGCGTCGTTTCCGGAGCCGCCTCCCAGGATGAGGACCCGGTTGGGCCGGGAGAGCTCGTAGGGCAGCCGGTAGTACGGCACCCACGCCCCGAGCGGTGAGTGAAACAGCTCCGGCCCGAAACGGAGTGCATCCTGAATGCGCAGCCGGTCGACCGAGATCCCGAACCCCAGGTATTCGTGTCGCACAGCCGTGATGTAAGGCCAGACCGTGACCTTGTAGTACGGCGACCAGAACCCGGGCGACGACTGCATCGTCAACTCGCAGTGTTCGATTCGCGACCGGGTCCGGATCGGCAACCGCGTGATCCTCCAGAGCGGCGTCGTCCTCGGTAGCGACGGCTTCGGCTTCGCGCAGGACGACGACGGGACGCACGTCAAGATCCCGCAGACCGCAGACCTCGTCGTCGAGGACGATGTGGAAATCGGCGCCAATGTGACGATCGACCGGCCCGCCGTCC
>CAZYTO010000104.1:8454-17424 GCA_964650405.1 uncultured Thermoanaerobaculia bacterium
CCTCAGTGTAAAGCAAGACCGTGCCCTTGTAGTACGGCGACCGAAACCCGGGCACCGACGGCATGCTCAACCCGACGGACACGCCCACCAGGACGCCCGTGACGGCGAGCTTCACCAGGCTCCGGCCGATAGTCAGGGCGAAGAGCACGGCGCATCCGATGGCGAACCAGACCACCGGCCCCGACTGCTCGTACGAGAGAAAGGCGAAGACGGCGATGCCGGCGAAGCTCCCGGCGAGGTCCCAGGAGTACGCGGCGAGCTTGTTCTCGATCCGCGCAAACGTGCGGCCGAGCTCATTGCCGAGGGGGACGAAGAAGGCGAAGTTGCCGAAGAAGATGACCAGGATCTCGAGCCAGGCCGGCATGGAGCGGGAACGGTCGTGGACGAGCCAGACGATCGCGTCGCCCACTCCCCCGGCCGGATCGACGTAATCGAGCAGCATGGCGGTGCCGGTGACGGCCGCGAGCAGGGCCGGAGCGGCGGCGAACCAGTCCCTCCCACTGCGGGAGGCCAGCACACAGCCGAAGCCGATCCCGAGGAACGCGGAGAGGATCAGAAAGTTGTTGAAGTACGCGACCACCTGCACGTTCGCGTTGATGAAGCGAACGAGGGCCATCTCGAAGAAGAGCGTCGCGAAACTGACGCCGGCCAGCCGTATCTTGTCCGAACGCATGCGGCCGGCAGTCTAACGTGAGATCCCGGGATTCCCGCCCGATGGAATGCGCGGCCGGTCTCCCCTCATAATGAGCGCTCGCGATGAACGCCCTTCCGCTGATCCTCTTCTTCCTGGCCATGATCGCCATCGGCTATCGCTACTACTCGGCCTTCCTGGCCGCGAAGGTCATGGCCCTCGACGACGCACGGGTCACGCCTGCCCATCGCTTCGAAGACGGCCAGAACTACGTGCCCACGAACAAGTGGGTGCTGTTCGGCCATCACTTCGCTGCGATCTCGGGCGCCGGTCCGCTCATCGGACCGGTGCTGGCGGCGCAGTTCGGCTACCTCCCGGGCCTGCTGTGGCTCGCCTTCGGCGTCGTCTTCGCCGGGGCCACGCATGACTTCGTGATCCTGGCCTCGTCGGTGCGCCGGAACGGCCGTTCCCTGGCGGACATCGCCCGGAGCGAGATCGGGCCCGTGGCCGGCATTACGGCCATGCTGGCCATTCTCTTCATCGTGGTGATCGCCCTGGCCGGCCTCGGCCTGGCCGTGGTCGGCGCACTGGCCGACTCGGCGTGGGGGACGTTCACCATCTTTCTGACCATTCCCATCGCCCTCGTCGTCGGCCTCTACCTGCACCGGAGCAAGGCCCCGAACGCCATCCGCAACGGCTCGATCGCCGGCGCACTGGCCGTCCTGGCCTCCGTAATCGTTGGCCGGTTCGTCCCAGGGACGCCGCTCGGCGCGCTCTTCACGCTCGACCGCGACCACATCACCTACGCCATCGCCGCCTACGGCTTCATCGCCAGCGTCCTGCCGGTGTGGATGCTGCTATGCCCGCGCGACTACCTCTCGTCGTACATGAAGCTCGGCACCATCGCCGCGCTCGTCATCGGCACCATCGTCGTGGCGCCGAAGATCCAGGCCCCGGCGCTCTCGCAGTTCATCCACGGCGGCGGCCCGCTCATCCCCGGCAAGCTCTATCCGTTCGTCTTCATCACCATCGCCTGCGGCGCCATCTCCGGGTTCCACGCCCTGGTCAGCTCCGGCACGACGCCGAAGATGCTCGACCGCGAGACCGACGCGCGGATGATCGGCTACGGCGCCATGATCTGCGAGGGCCTCGTCGGCTGCGTCGCGCTCATCGCCGTCTGCGCGCTCTATCCCGGCGACTACTACGCCATCAACGTCGCCCCGGCCGCTTTCGCCAAGCTGGGCATGGCCCCTGTCCACCTCCACCAGTTCGAGGCGATGGTGAACGAAACGCTCGTCGGCCGCACCGGCGGCGCCGTCTCGCTGGCGGTCGGCTTCGCCCAGATCTTCTCCGGCATCCCCTTCCTCGCCCACCTGATGTCGTACTGGTACCACTTCGCCATCATGTTCGAGGCGCTGTTCATCCTGACCACGATCGACACGGGGACGCGCGTGGGACGCTTCCTGGTGCAGGAGTTCGTGGGGATGGGATGGAAGCGGTTCGAGAACACGAGCTGGCTGCCGGGAACGGTCATCGCCACGACGGCCGTCGTCGGTGCGTGGTCGTACCTCATCCTCAAGGGCTCCATCTCCCAGATCTGGCCGATGTTCGGCATCGCCAACCAGCTCCTGGCCGCCGTCGCCCTCTGCGTCGGCACGGCGGTCATCCTCAACGCCGGGCGGGTGAAATACGCCTGGGCCACGATGTTCCCGCTGGCCTTCGTCGCCTCCACGACGCTCTACGCCGGCTACCTGTCGATCCTCCACAACTTCCTGCCCATGACCAAAGACCCGGCCAAGGCGGCCATCGGCTACCTCGACGCCTCGCTCACCGGAATCCTGATGGTCTGCGTCATCGTCATCCTGGCCGCATCGACCCAAGCCTGGATGCGCGCCGTTCGCGGCGAGCCCGTGACCGGCATCCCTCTGCCGGCCGGACCGGATCACCGGCACATTCCGGGGTCTGGGTGTTGCTAGCCTTCACTTTACCCTGAGCGAGGGCGGGCGGGTTGGGCGGAGCGAAGGGTCTGGCGGCAATAGCACGAATGAACCGCAGCGTAGTTGCCGCCAGACCCTTCGCTCCCACCCAAACCGCCGCCCACGCTCAGGGTAAACTCGATCGCATGTCCATCCTCGTCACAAGCGACGGCTCCGTCACCACCATCACGCTCAATCGCCCCGACAAGCTCAACGCGTTCGGCGGGGCCATGCGCGAGGAACTGCTGGACGCGCTGCGGGTGGCGGACGGCGAGAAGTCGTGCCGGGTGGTGGTGATCACCGGCGCCGGAAGGGCGTTCTGCGCGGGCGGGGACGTCGACTTCATGGCCGGTCTGCAGCGCAACGGCAACATCGACGCCTTCCGCAAGCTGCTCGACGCGGGGAGAGACATCGTCACGCAGCTCGCGTCGATGCCGAAGCCGGTCATCGCTTCGATCAACGGCGTCGCCGCCGGCGCGGGATGCAATCTCGCCCTGGCCTGCGACATGCGTCTCGCCTCCGACAGCGCGAAGCTCGGCGAGACGTTCGTTCGCATCGGGATTCATCCCGACTGGGGCGGGACATGGCTCCTCCCCCGTCTCGTTGGTTACGGCCGGGCCATGGAACTGCTGACCACCGGACGGATGGTCAACGCGGACGAGGCGCTGCGCATCGGCATGGTCGACCGCGTCGTCCCCGCGGCGGAGCTGGCCGCCGAGACCGACGCGCTGGCCCGTGCCATCGCCAACGGACCTCCCCTCGCCATCGCAGGGATCAAGCGCGCCATGCAGGCCTCGGAGCGCAACGACCTGCGTGCCCAGATCAATCTCGAATCGCAGCACCAGCTCGACTGCTTCCGCTCGCGCGACGCCGCCGAAGGCATGGCTGCCTTCTTCGAGAGGCGCACCGCGTCGTTCGAGGGACGGTGATGGGCGGCTGGTGGTGGCTGGCAGCGCTCTTCGTCCTCGCCACGGCTTCCGGCCTCTGGCTGCGCCGCCGCGACCTCGCCGAAATGCACTCGGTGCTCTTCGGCGGCACCCTCGGCCCCGGCTGCGTGATCGTCGAAGCCGTGGCTCTGGTCCTCCTCGCCCTGCTACTCGTGCTGGGGCACTTCTGGGGGTGGCTGGGGCTGTGATCGGTGATTCGCTGATTCATTGATCCGAGGTAAGGTTTACCGTGGAGGACGGACAATCTTGTCCGTCCCCCCGAGAGAACGCCCCCCGAGGCTGGCATTCGGGTCGATTCTCGGTTTGACGGACAGGATTGTCCGTCCTCCACAGGTT
Organism: uncultured Thermoanaerobaculia bacterium; assembly: GCA_964650405.1. Taxonomy (GTDB): domain Bacteria; phylum Acidobacteriota; class Thermoanaerobaculia; order Gp7-AA8; family Gp7-AA8; genus CAZYTO01. The sequence goes on from CAZYTO010000104.1 coordinate 12,345, forward strand.
GCCGCTGCGATCGTGCCTCCGCACTCTTGCGGACGACCGGTTGCAATTGCGACAGCCCTTCGGCATGCGCACTGGCCATGCCGTCGAGCTCGCTCGAGAGAATGCGCTGACCCCTCGTCCGCAACTGCCCTGCCCGGCAGTACTTGTTACTGCTCCCAAAGCCGCACGCCGCATTGCTCTGCAGCCTTTCGAAGGGATGCATCGTTGCAACTCAGCACGAGCCTCCGTCGTTGTGCAAGCTCCAGGTACGCCGCGTCGTAGATCGACAAATGATGAGCGGTGGCCAATTCTGACAACCGGGAAAAAGCCAGCGAAGACATCTCGTGGTCGACGCGCAATGGAAGGACGCGAAGCCAGCCGAGCGCCGTTTGACGCTCATCCTCGGTCAACTTTCGCCGCCGGACCAGCACTGTCAGCGCGTTTGCCACTTCCAACGGCCACAACGCCGGCACTTCGAGTACGGCCCCATCGGCGATCGCATCCAGCATCGCGGCTGTCTGGGCGGTAGCTTGCGCTGGATGTACCCAGCCGACGGCAACCGAGGCATCCGCGACAAACGCGCGCGTCACAGCCTGCCCTCGTCGATGGCGGACCGAACCTCCCGGTTCGAGAGCCTGGCTTTGGATCTCCGGCGGATCCGTTGCTGCAACTCTCGAAGACCCGCCACGGCGCGGCGAACATCGTCGGACCGTTGGGCACCTTCGGGCACCAGCCGCGCTACCGGCTTGTCATGACGAGTGATGATGACTTCCTCGCCCTCAGCCACACGGTTGAGCAGTTCTCCGAAACGAGTCTTCGCCTCGAACGCAGTCACCTTCGCCATGTCCATCACCTCGACGTTTAACCAGTCGTTGACCAGTTTAGCAGGACTCCAGTCCGACAGACTCGCTTTCAGTCCCGTCCGCCAACAGCCCGAGCGCCTTCGATCAGCCTCTAAGCCCAATGGCCTTCAGTTAAGCGATGATTGACCCGAGCGAAGGGAGGGCGTGATGGGAGAGTCGGCTCGGAGGTTCGAGATCGCGAAAGCGGGCCTAGGAGTTCTGACGGAAGCATTTCCGCTCGAGACAGTACAGGCGATTCTGGCCGCGACAGGACGGGAGGGAAAGCGGAAGCGACTGCTGCCGGCATCGATGATGGTGTACTACGTCATCGCTCTGGGGCTGTTCGTTGGCGTGGGTTGCCGGGAGGTGCTTCGCCCGGCAAGCGGGTTTCTAAGCGGGTCTACAAGTTCAGAGGATTCGCGCCACAGGTAGTTAACGTCATTGCCGAAAAGCCTGGATCGGAATCGCCTGATAAATAGCGCGATGGCCCCTCCACGAAGGGACTCTGGCGCCGCTGTCAGAGCTGCCTGCACTATTTTAGTTATATATGGTTAATTGAAGAATTCTTCCATACCCCGCCAGTCGGTGTTCGGCAGCATGCGCACGGCGTACGTCCACAAGTGGCCAACGCGTGACCGAGATAACACGGCGCCGGCGTGACAGAACGCGGGCTCGGTGTGGTGGCCGGCGCCCTCGCCGGCCCGCGCTGTGCCTGGCTGAATCCGAAAGTCTTCGTGGTCCAGGGCCGGCGAATGCGCCGGCCACCACACTGAATCCGCCATGTGGACACGTATCTTCGCGTCACATTCGCTTTGATCCTTCGCTCCCGCTCAACCGCCACCCACGCTCAGGATGAACTGCCGAGTCGCGCAATCACCAGCGTCTGATCGTCCTTCTGCGGCGCTTCGCCGACGAAGGCATCGACCGCAGCGGCGATGCGGTCACGCAACTCACCGGCTGACAGCGAGCCCGAGGCGCGGAGGATCTCTTCGAGGCGGGGGTTCTCGTACTCCTCCCCTGCCTCGTTCTCCGCTTCCGTGATCCCGTCGCTGTAGAGGACGACGGTCGAGCCGGAGAGGAAGGGGCGGGTCTGGGTGCGGTACTTCGACGTGCCGAGGATGCCGACGGGGAGGCCGTGGGAGCGGAGGAGGTCGAGCTCTCCCTCGTGGAGGACGTAGCAGGGGTTGTGGCCGGCGTTGACGTACTCGATCGTTCCGCTCTCGCGGTCGATGGCCACCATGATCATCGTCACGAACTTGTTCTCGGCCGACCAGCGGTGGATGTGCTTGTTCAGCTCCGTGGCGATGTCGCCAAGGTCGCGACCCTCGGCGATGAGGAGCTGGATGGCGGCGTGCAGCGCGGAGACGAGCAGTGCCGCCGGCATCGACTTGCCGGCTACATCGGCCAGGACGGCGATGAGGAGGCCGTCGCGCTCGACGAAGGTGTGGTAGTCGCCGCCCACCTGCCGGGCCGGCTTGGAGAGGGCGGCCAGGTCGATCCCTTCGACCGTGGGAATGGACTTGGGAAGAATGTCGCGCTGGATGGTGGCGGCCAGCTCCAGCTCGCGCTCCATGGCCTGCTTGGCCAGGGCCTCCCGGTGCAGGCGCGCGTTCTCAAGGGCGATGCCGACCTGGTTGGCGAACTGCGACAGCAGGCGCAGCTCGTTCGCCTCGAATGCGCCCACCGAGCCGTCGCGCGTCTCGCGGTCGGCCGCGGCCAGCACGCCCACGATCTCGGTCGCCCCGCGCACGGGCACGGCCACGAAGGCCGTGCAGTCGGGGAAGATGCAGTCGGCGCCGGTGTCCCAGGTGATGGCGTCGCCGCTCTGCACGAGCTGGTTCGTGATGTCCGCGTTCAGGAACTCGGAGCGGACGTCGCCGAAGGATCGGTAGACCTTGAAGTCCGCCCCCTCGCGGAGGAACAGCGCCGCGCGCCGGGCGTTGGTGAGCGAGATCATGCGGAAGAGCACTTCGTCCGCCAGCTCGTCGGCGTTCAGCGTGGCGGCGATGGAGAGGCCGATGTCGTACAGCGACTCCAGCTCCCAGAGCCGGTACTTGAGCTGGAAGTCGCCCTCGCGCATCTCCTGGGCCAGGCGCTGATTCGTCATCAGCGACGACAGGTAGGCCGCGGCCGCGCGGAGCAGATCGATGTCGTCCTCGATGTCGTCCTCGTCCTGGGCCTCAGCCGTACTTCGATCGAGGGCCAGGTCGATGAGCCCGAACGCCTCGCGATGGTGGCGCAGCGGAATGAGGATGCGGTCCGCCCTCGCCAGGATCTCGTCCGGTGGCTCGCTATCGAACACGTCGGGAGCGGAGGTCCGCCCGCTCATGGCCGCCAGGCGGAGGGCGCCCTCCCGCGGATCACGCAGGTAGACGGCACCGGACGACGACGACAGGTGCCGGGTGAACGCGTCGAGGATGGCCTCTCCGCGCGGAGAGCGCTCGAGCTGCTGCAGGTCGTGCAGGAAGTCCGCGACGCGGCGTGCAACGGGCATGGGAAGAGGAGGATACCGTAGAGGATTGCCGGGGGTCACGGTTGCGAGGTTGCTGCGCCGTACGGCCGCCGGCGGTGGAAGGCCCGGCGATCGTACGACTCAGCAGCCCTGGAACCGGTCAGAGTGCGAGCTCCGCCACCGCTTCTTCCTCGTTGGCGAAGATCTTCGCGTAGTTGGCCAGACCCATGATCTGGAAGGTCTTGTGAATGACGGGTGTGAGGCAGCAGAACGCGATGCGCCCGCCCTTCTCCATCATCTTCTCGATGATCTCGATCAGGATGCTGATGCCGATGGAGTTGACGATCTTCGTCTCGCGCAGGTTCAGCAGCAGGCTGCGCACTCCCCCGTCCATCAGCTCATAGGCGCGGTTGGCGATCTCTTCGCCGCCGACGTTGTTGATATAGCCCTTCGTATAGAGGATCGCGCCGTTGGGCTTCCGCTCGACCGCGACTCTCAGTTCCTCAGTCATCGTTTTTCCACTCGTGTTTGACCATGTGGATGGTCGTGCCACCATCCTGGCTCGTGGTGATGTCGACTTCGTCCATGTGCGCCTCGATGAGTTGCAGACCCCGCCCACGCTTGTGAGCCATGCCGGGAGCCGGCCGGCGGGATCGCGCCTCGTCGGGATTGAATCCTTTTCCGTGATCGGTGACCCAGACGTCGAGCCGCGGTGTGCCGTCTGCCAGGGAAGTGCCGACGAATCTTAGATAGATACGATTGTCGGCGCAACCGGAGTGTTCGCGTGCGTTGATGCAGGCCTCGATGATGGCATGCGTCAGCTCGTCGACCCGTTCGCCGGTCATCCCGATCTCCCGGGCAAAATTTGCTGCCGCGCGGGCAGCCGCGATTTCGATGTCTTCGACCATCGGTAGCGTTAGCTCGAGCTGCCGCTCTGCGGTAGCAGTCATGTAGCCGATATCCTCGAGGAGCCGGGCGACGTCAGAAGGAAAGGAAAAGGGCAACGGCCGACTTGATCCAGGACGGAATGCCGCCAAGGGTTTCGAGGGCGAACAGCGCGCAGGTGTTGAGCGCCAGAAGCATCGGCAGGGCGCCGGAGAGTGTAACGGCGGTGGTGCGGGTTTGTGCGACGTTGTTCATGGATGACCCCCTCTTCGTTCGGGTCAGCCTTAGAGCAACGCCACTGCCACTCGTACCGGATCAGCGTTTCGCCTCCTAACCGTCTGACGCTGCGCAGTTTACACCAATGTGAACGAAAGACGAGCGGTTTGACCCACTGTGGCAAATTGCCACAATTCACGCTTCCGACTCCCGCCACGCCTCGTAACCTGCTCGTTCGCATCAGTTTATCAGTGGACGTCCCATTTCTCCGCAGTAGGGGCAAATTGGGACAGCATGTCGCGCATCCGGTACAGCGTCTTCCGGTCCACCCCCAGGATCTTCGCCGCTTTCGAGATGTTTCCCTTCGTATGCGCGAGCACCCGCGCCACGTAACGGTGCTCCAGATCGTTCAAAGTGGGAAAGTCGTTGGTCAGCTCACCGGGCTCGGCCGTCGCCGCCGGCTGCGGCAGCAGAAGGTCGCCGGGATCGATGACCGGGTCGGTGGTCAGCGCCAGCGCGCCTTCGATGAGGTTCTCCAGCTCCCGCACGTTGCCCGGGAAGGGATACCGCATGATCTGCTGGAGGGCCTCCTGCGTGATGCGCACGTCGTTCAGCCCCTCGGCCCGGCCGTACTTGTCGAGAAAGAAACGGACGAGCTTGGGGATTTCGGCCGCCCCGCCGCGGAGGCGTGGGATGGTCATTCCCC
>CAZYTO010000105.1:0-16048 GCA_964650405.1 uncultured Thermoanaerobaculia bacterium
CCGGGCTCGGCCTCGGTGTGGCTGCACTTCGGCCTGGTCGGGCCGAAGATCATCGACATCCCCAGTGACGCCACGGATCCGGGCGGCCCTCCCTACAAGCTCCACGACAACGCCGTGACCATCCTCCGGGCCACCGATCTCGTCTTCGTCGATCCCGTCGGCACCGGCTTCAGCAAGGCCCTCGGAGAGAAGAAAGACGAGGACTACTGGGGCTACACCGAGGATGCCGATTCGGTGGCGGAGTTCATCCGGACCTTCATCACCACCTACAACCGCTGGAACTCGCCGAAGTACATCCTCGGAGAAAGCTACGGCGGCATCCGCACATCGATGCTCGTCCCGCGTCTGGGGAACCTCGGCGTCGGAATGAACGGCCTGATCCTCATCTCCCCCGCCCTGAACATGGGCACGCTGCCGTTCGTCCAGAACGGGAACGATCTGTCCTACGCCACGCACCTTCCCGCGCTCGCGGCGACGGCGTACTACCACAACCGCCTGCCCGACAAATGGCCGAGTCTCGAGGCGCTGCTGACCGAGGTCGAGCACTTCGCCGGGAACGAATACCTGGCCGCACTCTTCAAGGGCGACAAGCTCGGTAAGCAGGAGAAGGACCAGATCGACGAGAAGCTCCACCGCTACACGGGCCTCCGGCAGGATTACATTGCCCGGAGCAACATCCGGATCTACGCCGCCCGCTTCATGAACGAGCTGCTGCGCGACAGCGGAAAGACCATCGGCGGTCTCGATGGCCGCTACACGCAGCCCGAGCTCGACAACGTCGCGGAGTTCGCGAACAGCGATCCCTTCCAGGCCAAGACGAATCCGATCTACGTCTCGCTCTTCCAGGAGTACATCCGCTCGGAGCTGAAGGTCGACCTGACCAAGCGCTATATCGGCTCGAACGGCGAAGCGAACGGGAAGTGGAAGCGGCCGCAGGCAGGAAGGAACGCCTTCGCCGGCTTCATCGACGTGACCGGCGACCTGGCCCAGGGTACGAAGGACAACGAGCTGCTTCGCATCTTTTGCGCCGCCGGCTACAACGACCTCACCACCTCCTACTTCGCCACGCAGTACATGCTCGAGCACAGCGGCATCGATCCCGCCCACATCACATTCAAGAAGTACCCGGGCGGACACATGATGTACCTCTACCGGCCGTCGCAGGAGTCGCTGTCGAACGACATCGTGGCGTTTATCGGGGGGAAATGACTAAACCCCCGGCGCCTCGAACACATTCCGGAAGTCCAACGCATACGGTGACGGGCCGCGCTCCGGGAACCTGGCCTGCCGGCTCACCGTCCCGGCCACGGGTCGGGTATGGGTGGCCGGGTATCCACCGAGCGCGATGATCGGCTTTCCGAAATTCGCGAACCACTGCTTCCTCTGCTTCAGCACCTCGGCGTGCGCGGTGCGGTAGACGTAGGCCGTCAGGTGGGCGACGCTCTCCCACACGGACATGTTGAGGAGGATGGTGTCGTCGTTGTCGTACGGCCGGAGGTCCGTGGCGTTGCCGGCCTCGGTCTGCAGGCGCCAGACAAAGCCGGGACTGCCGTCCGCCAGGGCGTTGATCTCGTCGAGGCGGGCCACGAATCCGGCCATGACGTCGCTGTCGAGGGGTGCCAGGATGCGCCCGATGTTGATCTGTGCGAGGTGGTGCTTGCTCATGAGCGCATTCTTCGCACACCCGCGCCGCAGGTCTTGGACGGGATCAACCTCGTTGGACGGACGTGCGCAACTGCGCCGGGGTGAGTCCGGTGAACCGCTTGACGACGCGATTGAGGTGGCTCTGGTCGTAGAAACCGGCCGCCGCGGCGACGTCGGCCAGCGACCGCTCCGACTCGGCGAGTTGCTTCATCGCATACGTGAGGCGCAGCTCGCGCACCCGTTCGGCCATCGTCCAGCCGTAGTGCCGGCGGAACATGCGGGCCAGGTAGGTGGGATGGACACCGAGCTCGCCGGCCAGGGTCACGAGGCTCAGCTCCTCCGTGAAGCGCGCCTCGATCACCTCCCGCGCCCGGCGCAGCCATCCCGGAACGTCCGGCGCCAGCGACCGCGCGCCGTCCCGAGTCACCTCACCGAGAAGCTCCAGCACCAGACCTTCCATGGAGAGGAGCGAAGCGCCGTCGGCGCGGCGGAACTCCCGGTAGACGCGCGCGGCGAGGAGCGAGGCCAGGCGCGACTCCACCACGAAGCGGCGGTCGAAGACATGCGAATAGCGGCGGATCTCTTCCATCCTCCGCGCCGCGATCTCGATGGTCAGGCAGCGCGTATCGACCGGGCAGAGCTGCGTGTGCACCTCGCCCGCCGGCAGGATGCGCACGCTGCGCGGCCCACAATCGAGCGACCGCCTGCCGACCTGCTCCACACACGAACCGCCCACCATGAACGTGATCGTGGTCCGCTCATGGCCGTGCGGCTCGATCCGGCACCCCGCCGGAGACTTCCGCTCGGTGAGCGCCAAGTCCCCTACATCCAACTGTCGCACCGGCAGCAGCCAAGGATCCATGTTGAGAGTCTAACTAAAGGGCGAAGGGCGAAGGTAGAAGGGCGAAGGAGCCTACCGAGCCGGATTGAGTCTTACCCGCTCGCCGCTCGCCTTTCCCCGCTCGCCGATCTTACAAACTCCTTACAAATCGATCCGCAGCCTTCCACTAATCTTGTCGTGTCCACGGTCAGGTCCAAGGTGAATCGAGGGGGTCGGTGCGGGGAGAGCGATGCGCTCTCCTCGCATCGGCATGTCTCACTCGTAACGGAGCGCCTCGACCGGATCGACTCCCGCGGCACGGCGGGCCGGGATCAGCGCACATCCGAGGTTGAGCGCGATCGACGACGCAAGGGCCGGCACGGCAAACGGCATCCTCGTCGAAGCCACGCGTGCCGCCGCCAGGCCGAGCAACGCCCCGGCCACGGCAAGGGTGAGGGTCTCCGCGAACAGCTGCACGAAGACGTTCCGCGCACTGGCACCGAGGGCGCGCAGGGTTCCGAGCTCTCGCGTCCTCTGCCGGACGGCGATGACCGAGATGCCGAGAATGCCGGCGCTGCTGACCGCCAGCGCGGCGGCAGCGATCGAATCGACGAGCCATCGCAACCTCGTCGCGGCCGCGCGCTGCGTCTCGATCAGCGTCTTCTGGTTCTGGACGTCGAAATCGTCGGTACGGTGCTGCGCGCGGAGCAGCGTGGTAATCGCCGAGGCGCCCTCCCCCTCGCTGTTCGTCTCGCCGTTCGTCTCGCTGCTCATCTCAATGACCAGGGAGCTGTAGTGGTCCGTATTGAGCAGCCGGCGCATGGCCGTCATCAGCGGGATGTAGACCTGCTCGTCTTCGTTGCCGACGTCGAGCCCCTGCCCCCGCTCCGAAAGGACGCCTGTCACCGTGAACGGAATGCGGTTGATCCGCAACTGCCGCCCGCGGGCCGGCGCGCCGCCGAAGAGGTTGCGGGCGATGGTCACGCCGAGCAGCACTTCGCGCGCGCCGCGCCGGGCGCTGAAGCCCTCCCCTTCCGCCAGCGGCCAGTCCTTGATGGCGAAGTAGGCCGGCTCACAGCCGATGACGTTGGCGTTTTTCGACAGGTCGCCTGATTGCACGAGGAAGTTGCCGGAGACGACGGCCGACGTCCGCGCGATCCCTTTCACGCGCCGGCGGACGGCGGCGTAGTCCCGCTCGACGAGCGTCGTCACATTGCCGGCGGTCCGGGCCCTTCCCGCCACCGCCCTGCTGCTCTTCGGCACCACGATGAGAACGTTCACACCCATCCGCCGGATCTGCTCGAGCAGGGCGCGGCTGCCTTCATCGGCGTATCCGGTGAGCAGGATGACGCCTGCCACGCCGAGCGCGGCGCTGAGCACGATCAGCGTCGAGCGCAACCGGTTGCGAACGATGACGACCAGCGCCCGCCGGAACACCCGCCAGGTCACGACCGGAGCGCCTCGATGGGATCGAGCCGCGCCGCCGACCAGGCCGGATAGAGCCCGCTGACGATGCCCACGCCGATGGACAGCGCAGCGTCGACCGCCAGCGGCCGCCACAGGAGCAGCGGCGGCAGATGCTGGATGCGGGTCGCCACCTCCATCCCAGCCACGCCGAGCAGTGCGCCGGCCATCCCGCCGCCGAGCGCCACCAGCAGGCACTCCAGCAGAAACTGCAGGAGGATGTCGTTACGCGTCGCGCCGGCGGCGCGGCGCATGCCGATCTCCCGGCGCCGGGCCGTGACACCCAGCGACATGAGGCTGGCGATCACGATCGCTCCGGCCAGCAACGAACCGGCGGCGACACCGATGAGAATGCGCGAAAGCGTGGAGCCCGCGCGCGTGACCCGGGCCATGACCGCGCGCGGATTCGTGACGGTGAAGTCGTCCTCCAGTCCGGCGGCGATCCGGTGCCGCCCGTGCAGGAGCGCCGCGATCCGCGTCGCCGTGCCGTCGCTCTCAGCCGGGTCCTTCAACTGGGCGATCATCATCGTCAGGTAGTCGCGGTTGAAGAGGCGGCGCGAGGCTGTGGTGACCGGCATGAGGATGACGTTGTCGAGACTGCCGCCGGCCGGCCCGGCCCCGCGCGGGCGCATGACGCCGACGACTTCGAACGGCACGCCGGCGATGCGAATGGTCCTGCCGAGGGGATCCTCGCCCGGGAACAGCGACGTGCGTACGTCGCTGCCGAGAACCGCCACGCGCGCCAGCGACCGGGCCTGTTCCTCGGTGAAGAACGAGCCCGCGCCCACTTCGTCCGACCGGAGCTTCAGCCAGTTCGCCGAGACGCCGAAGACGAGGGGCGACGCGATCCGCTCGCGGTACTTCACGTCGATGTCGAAGGCGGTCTGGGCCTGGGCCACGGCCTGGATCGACGGCAGTCCGGCCACGGCCGCCGCGTCGTCGAACGTCAGCGTGGGCGGGACGTTGGCCAGCGTGGGCATGCCGCGCATGCGGGGCGCGCCGGGCCGGACAATGACCGTGTCGAACGTCCCGATCATGTTCCGGAAGCGGCGCATGGTCTCGCGCCGGGTGGCTTCTCCGATCGATTCGAGGACGGTCAGCGAGGCGATGCCGGCCAGCAGGCCGAACATCATGAAGAACGTGCGCAGCCGGTTGCGCCGCAGCGTGTGGAGGCTCTCGGCCAGGGGACGCCTCATGACACATCTCCGTCGGCGACGAGCGTGCCGTTCTGCAGCACGATCCGGCGCTTCGCATACGCGGCGACGGCATCGTCGTGGGTGACGAGGACGATCGTCCGCCCTTCGGCGTGAAGGCTCTGCAGGAGCTGCATGACCTCGCGCCCCGAGGCTTCGTCGAGGTTGCCGGTCGGCTCGTCGGCCAGGATGAGGGCCGGGTCGTTGATCAGGGCCCGGGCCACGGCTACGCGCTGCTGTTCGCCGCCCGATAGCTCCGTCGCGTAGTGGCCGGCGCGCTCGCGGAGACCGACGCGCGCCAGCGCCGCCATGGCCCTGCCGCGGTCCGGCGGGGCGTCCGCGTAGAGCATCGGGATCTCCACGTTTTCCGCGGCCGTCGTGCGCGGCAGGAGGTTGAACGACTGGAAGACGAAGCCGATCCTGCGCGCTCGCAACTGCGAGAGGCCGCGGTCGCCGAGCGTGGCCACGTCGTGGCCGTCCAGCCGGTACGCTCCGCTCGACGGACGATCGAGACAGCCCAGGATGTGCAGCAGCGTCGACTTGCCCGATCCGGATGCACCGCGGACGACGACGAACTCGCCGCCCTCGACGCGGAAGGTAATGTCCTTCAACGCCGCCACCGCCGCGCCGGTGCGGTCGTACACGCGCGATACGTCACGGAGCTCGATCACGGCTTTCCCCCTTCTCCGATGAGCACATTCGCCGTCATGTCGGGCTTCAGATCGTGCGCGTCGCCCGCGATCGTCACCGTCACCTCGTAATTGACGACGCCGGAGACGATGGTGGCCCGCGGAGCGACCTGGGTCACCACACCGCGGAATTCGCGCGAAGGCCAGGCATCGACCGTGAACGTGGCCGCATCGCCGGCGTGGACGCGGGCGATATCCGTCTCGTCCACCATGGCCACCACCTGCAGCGCATCGTCGGCGATGATTGTGACGAACGTCGGCGCCGTGAAGGACGCGGCCACCGTCTCCCCCTCCTGCGTCGTCACCGTGGCCACCGTGCCGCTGATCGGCGCGCGAATGGCCACGTAGGCGAGGTCGGTGGTGACGGCGTCGCGGTCCCGGAGGGATTTCTCGTACTTCGCCCGCGCCTCGGCCGTCGCGAGCTGCAGGTCCTGCACCTGCTGTTCGGGGATGAGGCCGCCCTCCAGCATGCGCACGCCGCGCGCGTATTCGACGTTGGCCTTCGCCAGCGTGGCCCCGTCCACCGCCGCCTGCGCTTCCGACTGCGCCAGCCGTGCCCGCAGGGTGCGGTCATCGATCTCGGCGATGACCGCGCCGCGGCGCACGTGCGAGCCGACGGTGACGTTCAGCTTCCGCACGATGCCGGACAACTGCGAGCCGACCCGAACCTCCGAGCCCACCCGTAGCCGTACCGTGCCCGTGGCGTTCACGGCGTGCCCGCCGCTGCGCGGCCCGGGCGCCGCCGGCGGCGCCTGGGGGACGTCCGTGTTCTTCACCGCTGCGGGCGGACGCTCTAGTCGCCGTGCGGCGACGACGGCCACGGTGGCAATCGTCGCGCAGAGCGCAGCCACGGCGAGGCGACGGACTGTCACTGGCGCCTTTCGAAGGCCATCACCACCGGCGGGTTCTTGCCCCGCACCGAGGTGATCGTGAGGGCCTTGCCGTCCGCGGACAGCGCCCACGTTTCCGTGCGCGTCACCTTCGTCCCGGCCACGGCGCCTTCGCTCGTCCACGTCGTGACCAGCTCGCCGTCCGCCAGCCGGCTCGTCGTTTCGGCCCGCCCTCCCATCTGGGTCGGGTTGTCGACCGCCTTGCCCGAGAGGTCGAAGCGCTGGATGGTCCGGTCGTTCCGACCGTTCATGGGCACTTCGTAGGTCACGGTGACGGCATCGGCCGTCTGCGTGATCGTAGCGGTCATGGCCATGCCGGCCATCATTCCGATGTTCTTGCTCTCCTTCGGCGCGAACTGCCACGAGCCGGAGAAGTCGGGTTTCGTTGCGGCAAGCACACTACTGGCGAAGAGACATGTGGCAGACAGCAGCAGAAGCTTTTTCATTCATTCCTCCAATTCAGAACGACATGCGGGATCAGGACAGCAAAGGTAAGGAGCATCAGGCGGAAATGTGTGCGGCGGAGAGCGGGAGCGGACTTGAGGGCGATCCCGGTGAAGAGCTGGGCGAAGAGCAGCAGGAACGCAGCGGTGGCCAGGCGGAGACCGAGGCGGTTGGACTGGCGGATGGCCGGCGTGTACATCGCGGCCATCGTGTGCGCCAACGACAGGATCACGATCACGTAACCGGTCCACTCGTGGAGACGGCGTGCCCTGCGGCGAAGAATGAGGACCACGGTCGCCGACAGCAGGATCACCGCTACGAGTCCGGTGACGTCGAGGAAGGGCTGCGCGGTCATGGGCGCAATCTGCGCCCTGCACCGTGGTAGAGGGTCAAGTCACGAAGCGGTCACCGTCTCGTACGGGCCGCGCGGTTGCCGGAGGCGGGACAGACGAGCACCGGCTCGCCGGCCTGGCCGACGAAGGCATCGAGCTGCGCCTTCATGGCCTGCAGCGAGGCCAGCTTCTCCTCGATCGACTGCAGCCGCTGCCGGGCGATGTCCACCATCTCCTTCTCCCACGTCGCCGAGCCGGCGTTCATGGAATCGTGGATCCGGGCCAGGTCGCGGATCTCCTTCAGCGTGAAACCCAGCTCCTGCGCGCGCTTGATGAACCGCACGCTCTGCAGGTCCGCCTCCTCGTACGCGCGATACCCCGACGCCGTCCGCGCCGGCGCCCGCAGGAGCTTCTCCCGCTCATAGAAACGGATGGTCTGGATGTTCACGCCGCCGAGGCGCGCAAGCTCGCCGATCTGCATGCCGCCATGATGGGCCTGTAGTGCGGTACAGGGTCAAGGCTCCTCACTTTATCCCGAGCGCAGCGAGGGATCTGGCGGCAATGGGCTGAACCCGATCAACGCAAGGCGCAGTTGCCGCCGGATCCCTCGCTGCGCTCGGGATAAAGTGAAAGGCCTACTCCAGAATCTCCGCCTTGTTCCCCTCTTCCATCAGCCACGTCTTGCGGTCGCCGGCGCGGTTCTTGGCGAGGAGCATGTCGATGGTGGCATCCGCGCCATCCTCGGCGGCCAGGGTGAGCTGCACGAGACGGCGGGTGTCGGGGGACATGGTCGTCTCGCGGAGCTGCAGCGGATTCATCTCGCCGAGACCCTTGAAGCGCTGGATGCCGACCTTGCCCTTGATCCCTTCCGCCTCGATGCGGGCCAGGATGCCGTCGCGCTCGTGGTCGTCCAGCGCGTAGAAGACACTCTTGCCGACATCGATGCGGTAGAGCGGAGGCATGGCCACGTAAATGCGGCCGTCGCTCACGAGCTTGCGGAAATGGCGGACGAAGAGCGCGCAGAGAAGGGTGGCGATGTGCGCGCCGTCCGAGTCGGCGTCGGCCAGGATGCAGACCTTGCCGTAACGGAGACTGCTGACGTTCTCGCTGCCGGGATCGACGCCCAGGGCCACGGCGATGTCGTGGACCTCCTGCGAGGAGAGCACCTCGTTCGGATCGACCTCCCAGGTGTTCAGGATCTTGCCGCGCAGGGGCATGATGGCCTGGAACTCCCGCTCCCGGGCCTGCTTGGCCGAGCCGCCGGCCGAGTCGCCTTCCACGAGGAAGAGCTCCGTCCGCTCCAGGTCCTGGGCCGTACAGTCGGCGAGCTTCCCCGGCAGCGCCGGGCCGGCCGAGATCTTCTTCCGCTCGACCTTCTTCCCCTGTTTGAGCCGGGTCATGGCCGCGGCGATGGCCACCTGGGCGATGCGCTCGGCCTCAGCCACGTTCTGGTTGAGCCAGATCGAAAACGCGTCCTGGGCCACGCCGCTCACGAAGGCCGACGCCTCGCGCGACGACAGCCTGTCCTTCGTCTGGCCCGTGAACTGCGGGTCCTTCATGCGCACGGAGAGGACGTAGGCACAGCGCGACCAGACGTCTTCCGGCGCCAGCTTCACGTTGCGGGGCAGGAGATTCCGCAGCTCGCAGAACTCACGGATCGCCTCCGTGAGCCCGGTGCGGAAGCCGTTGACGTGGGTGCCGCCCTGGGCCGTGGGGATCAGGTTGACGTAGCTCTCCGTCACCAGTTCGTCGTCTTCCGGCAGCCAGACCACGGCCCAGTCGGCCTCTTCGTTATGGCCCTTGAAATGCCCTTCGAACGGAGCTTCGGGGATGGTGGGCGCGCCGGCCAGCTCGGAGCCCAGGTAGGCCACCAGGCCGTTCTCGTAGAACCATTCCTCGCTCTCCGCGCCGTCGATCTCGCTCACGAAGCGGAGGTGCAGGCCGGGGCAGAGCACGGCCTTGGCCCGCATGACGTGCTTGAGGCGCGGGACGTTGATCTTCGACGAGTCGAAGAACTTCTCGTCCGGCCAAAAGCGGATGGTCGTGCCGGTGTTGCGCTTCCCGACCTGGCCGACCACTTTCAGCTCGCTCTTCTTCTTCCCGTCGGCGAAACCCATGAAGTACTCGTTGCCGTCGCGGCGCACGCGCACTTCGAGCTTCTTGGAGAGGGCATTGACCACGGAGACACCCACACCGTGCAGGCCGCCGGAGAAGCGATAACTCTTGTCCGAGAACTTGGCGCCGGAGTGGAGCCGGGTGAGGATGACCTCCACGCCGGAGACGCCTTCCTTGGCGTGCTTGTCCACGGGCATCCCGCGGCCGTTGTCGGCCACCGAGAGCGAACCGTCCTCATGCAGCGTGACGGCGATGTCGTCGCAGTAGCCCGCGATGGCCTCGTCCGCCGAGTTGTCGATCACTTCCTGGGCGAGGTGGTTGGGGCGCTCGGTGGTGGTGTACATCCCCGGCCGCTTGCGCACGGGCTCGAGGCCGGTCAGGACTTCAATGGCAGAGCTGTCGTAGGTCGTCATGAAGGACGGCGGATTCTAGCAGGTCGTTGTTCGTTGTCCGTTGTTCGTTGTCCGTGGTTTGTTCGTTGGCGTTGGCGATCTACCAACTGTAGAACCACAAACCACGACCATGAACAACGACCAACGAACAACGGCCTTCAGTGCGCCACCGCCCGCCGCTTCGGTCCGGGCGGAGGCGGCGGATTCTCGATCAGGACGGCGACACGTCCGCCGGCCGCGGTATCGTTGGCCGGATCGATGAATGACGGCGAGGCCTTGATCATCGCCTCCAGCTGCGTGGACGTCGTTTGAAACGCCGCCGCGAACCATACGAGCAGAGTGATCCCCATCATGATGTGAAATCCGTACGGACACCGGCGCCTGTACGTCTACTTCGCCAATACGACCATCGGGGACCCGGGAGGACGTCGCACGCCTGCCGTGACCACCGGAGGCGTATCGCGCACGAAACCGACCTTGCCGTCGGCGTAGACGGTCAGCGGATGCGCGATGCGCGAAGGCGTGGCGGTGATGAGCGCCTCCAGCTCGGCGGGGGTGAGGCTCGGGTTCTCCGAGAGCATCCGCGCCGCGATCCCCGAGATCACCGGCGCCGCGAACGACGTGCCGGAGCGCAGGTTCGGCCGCGTGCCGCGGTAATGATCATTGGCCGTGATGGTGGCGCTGAAGACGTTCTGCGACGGCGCCAGGATCTCCAGGCCGCCGCGGCAGGCACCCGGCCACCAGTCGTTGTCGGCGGTCATGCCGCCGACGGTGATGAGACCGTCGATCGACTTGCCCAGCGTGGCCGGAAACCGGTCCACCACGCCGTTCCTGCCGCAGCCGTTGTCGATGTTGTTCCCGGCCACGACGAAGAGGAAACGCTTGCCGTTAACCGGGTCGCGCCGGCCGTGGGCATCCACGCCCTCCACCATGTCCCGGATCTTCCGCTCGACGGTCGCGAACGGGACAGGCGCCGCATCCGGCATGTTGGCCAGCCGCTCCAGCACCCAGCCGCTGATGTTCACCACGGCCGTCTTGAGGGGCGGCGTGGCGGGGTCCCAGGCATTGCGGATGATCGCCTCGAGTCCGTTCAGGTACGTGCGGGTCGTGGCCAGCGCCGATTCGTTCATCACCCGGACGCTGACGATGGTCGCCTCCGGGGCCACGCCGACCGTGTTGCCGGCCACGATCGACGCCACGCTAGTGCCGTGCGAGGAGCCGACCAGCTCGTTGAAGTTCGAAAAGCAGGGCCGCGTGGCCTTGTTGTCGCTCTGGCAGCCCGACCTGCCGATCGTCACCGAATCGGAGACGTCGAAGCCCGCCACCACCCGCGAGGTGCCCTGCGGTGTGGCGAACTCGACGTGCGAGGCCAGCACGCCCGTGTCCATGATGTAGACCACGCTGCCGGCGCCGGCGTGCTGGCGGTGGTACATGCCGTCGAGGTTGCCGTCGAGCTGGTCGATCCGGTCGAGATGCCAGAGCAGATCGCTCGACGACTCCTCGCCGCATCCCGCCAGCCGAGCCGAAGAGTGCGTCGCGTCCAGCGGCACTTCCAGCTCCCGGCAACGGGTGGAGACGACTTCCGGCTCCCCCGCATAGACGAAGAGTGGAGCCGCGAGAAAGACGAACAGCGCGAAGCCTTTGCGCACCCGTTGGACCCTTGACGTTTTGATGGACTGCGGACGACTGCGTCTAGGGTCCGGGAAACGTCGCGTTTATGCAAGTAAATTTTCGGAGAGGGTGAAAAAGTGGTTAGTGGTGAGAGGGGAAGTGGTTAGGATGCCGACGGGGGAAGTGGTTAGTGGTTAGAGGGAAGTGGTTAGGATGCCGCTCTCTAACCACTAACCACTAATCACTCGTCACTCATGCGTCCAACGCAACTCGCTCTCCTCGCCTTCGTGGTGGCGCTGCTGTTGCGCCTGCTGAACGCGGGGACGGCCTTTGTCGATGGCGTGCCGCGCTTCACGCCGCTGGACGAGCTCTACCACGCCAAGCGCATCGCGTTCTCGGCACTGCATTTTCCGGACGTCCTCTCCTTCGATCCCGATCGCGGGACGCACGGCGCATGGTGCCCCTGGCCGCCGCTGTATGACCTGGCCGCCGGCGCCTACGCCCGGCTCCTCGACGCGTCCACGTGGACCGAGGTCATCGTCCGGATCGTCTGGCTGCCACCGGTCCTGTTCGCACTGTTCGTGGCGCTGACGACGGGTCTCGTGGCGCGGGCTCGCGGCGCTCTGGCCGGTACGCTGGCGGGGCTCGCCCTGGCAAGCTCACCGTTTCTCGTCAACTTCTCGTCCATCGGGGCCATCGACCACCACTACCTCGAGCCACCGCTCACCTTTGCCATCGTCTTCGCCACGATCCGCCTGCTCCGCGCCGAGCGTGCCGGCCTTCGCCTCTCCGCAAAACGGGGAGTGCTGCTCGGTGTCGCGATGACCGCGGCCATGTTCGTCCAGCCGGCGCTCCTGCTAGCCTGCGCGATCACATTCGCCCTCGTCTTCTTCGCTCCCCTTCTCGAGAAGGCGCAGAACGATCCGGCGCAGGACGCTGCCGTCGCGCGCGCAGGCGCGATCGCTTTCGGCGTGCTGACCGCCGCCGTCGCGCTCTATGCCGCCACCCGTCCCTCCGGCTACCCGGCCTCGCCCTGGTTCCTCGGCTGGCCGCATGCCGGCATCTTCGCCGGAGCCGCGGCGGCCCTGCTCCTTCGGGCACGGCAGGCGCCGATGATTCTCGCCCTCGCGGCCGGCGTGGCGGTGATCCTGGCCGTT
This sequence comes from uncultured Thermoanaerobaculia bacterium, assembly GCA_964650405.1. Classification (GTDB taxonomy): domain Bacteria; phylum Acidobacteriota; class Thermoanaerobaculia; order Gp7-AA8; family Gp7-AA8; genus CAZYTO01. Next base: position 12,752 of record CAZYTO010000105.1, read on the forward strand.
CCCGCCGCCGCTTCGGCCGTCGCCGGCGGATCGAACTTTCTGGGCGGCGATCCCTGGCTGCGCACGATCTCGGAGTTCTTTCCGGTGGTCACCGAGCCGCCCCTCGATCTGCTCAGCGACGTCGTCCTGCTCTCGGGCGGCCTCCTTCTCGTCTGGCCGTTCGCCGGGCGCGCCTGGCGGGAGCGCGATGCGGCGAGCCTCGTCATCGCGCTCTTCGCCATCCTCTACCTGCTGCTCGAGCTCAGCAGCCGCCGCTTCCGCCCACTCGGCATCAGCTTCCTGGCCCTGGCCGGGGCACTGGAAGCGAGCCGCTCCTTCGTCACCCGCGGCAAGGTGATTGCGATCGCGGCCATCCTGATCGTGGCCCTCCCCCCTCCCATCCAGCTCCTCCTCTGGCTGGAGCAGCCGAACGAGCCCATCCTCGAGTCCCACGTGCCGTGGCTGCGGGCGGCATCCTTCTTCCAGCACCGGCCGGCGGGTGGGCGCATCCTCGCGCCGTGGTCGCCCGGGCATATGCTCGACGTCATCGGCCAGCGGCCGGTCATCCTCGACAACTTCGGCTCCATGCCCGACGCCGTCGACTTCGAGCGGGCCAACGATGCGTTCCTCCAGAAGGACGAGGCAGCCCTGGCGCGGTACTGCGACGCGAACGACATCCGCTGGATCGTCTTCCCGAATCCGATCTTCGAGCTCCCCGGCGCCGCCACCGTCCTCGGTCTGGACGCAGCCAGCTACATCGACCTCACGAACGACCAGCAGGTCCGTCGCGTCCACCGCCTGGCCCAGGCCACGTGCTGGTGGCGCGCCTATTACGGCCGCGGCGCGGCCCGCCCCATGCAGGGCATCTTCGGCGCGCCGCTCACCCGCTTCCGCCTCGTCTACGCCGACCCCAGCCCGGCATGGCACGGGACACCGTTGAACAACGGCCCGGCCCTGGAGATCTGGGAGAGGGTGAGGTAGATGGGAGTGGTTAGTGGTTAGAAGGTTAGTGGTTAGGCTTACTCCTAACCACTAACCTTCTAACCACTACCAACTAGAACTGTGTTCGACGACCTCGCCACCTCCCCTCGCCCTCCCTTCCTCGACCACTGGTTCGGGCCGATGCGTGGCGGGGAATCGTTTCTCGTGGCGCGGTGGATCTGGCTGCGAGCCCTCGGCGGGATCTTCTTCTCCGCGTTCCTCTCCCTCTGGTTTCAGATCGATGGACTCATCGGACCGCGCGGCATCTCCCCGGCCGGGCCGTACCTCGACGCCGTGCGCCGCGCGTTTCCCGGCATCCGCAGCCTCTGGCTCGCACCGACGCTCTTCTGGATCGATGCCGGCACCGCGTCGCTCCACGCAGTGGTCATCGCCGGACTCGTCGCCTCCACCGCGCTGATGCTCAATCTCTGGCCGCGCGCGTCCATCGTCGTGGCCGGCCTGGCCTTCCTCTCCTTCATTGGTGTGTCGCAGGAGTTCGGCCAGTACCAGTCGGACGGCATGCTGCTGGAGGCGGCGTTCCTCTCGTTCTTCTTCGCCCCTCCCGGCCTGCGCCCGGGTCTCGCCGCGGCCCGGCCTCCCTCGCGCGCGTCGCTCTGGCTCCTCCGCTACGAGTGGTTCCGGATCTACTTCGAGTCGGGCGTGGTCAAGCTCCTGAGCGGCGAGCCGCAGTGGCGCGACTTCACGGCCATGGACAAGTACTACGAGAACGGGCCGCTGCCGACGTGGATCGGCTGGTACGTCCAGCAGCGGCTTCCCCACTCCTTTCACGCCGCGACCGTCGCGTACACGCTGCTGGCCGAGCTGCTCCTCTGCTGGCTGATCTTCTTCCCCAAGCGCTCACGCCTCATCGCCTTCGCCCTCACGACGCCTCTGCAGATCGGCATCATCCTCACCGCGAACTACGCCTTCCTCAACTACATCGTCCTCTTCCTCGGCGTGCTGTTGCTCGACGACCGCACGCTGCGACGGCCGTCGCCCGTTGTGTCGCCGGCCGCGGATGCGGGACGCGATCGCAGCCGCCCGTTCCGGCGCGCAACCGTCGCGGCCATCCTCATCCTGCACGGCCTGACCACCACGTTCCTGTTCCTCATGCCGCGCTTTCCGACTGCCGTGCTCCTCGGGCCCTTCCGCATCGCGAACAGCTACGGCCTCTTCGCCGTCATGACGCGGTCGCGCTACGAGATCGAGTTCCAGGGGACGACCGACGGCGAGCATTGGACGGCCTATCCCTTCCGCTTCAAGCCGCAGGATCCGAAGGAAGCGCCGGGGATCTACGCGCCGTACCAGCCCCGCTTCGAGTGGAACCTATGGTTCGCCTCCCTCGGCTCGTGGCAGGACGACGAGTGGACCCTGAACGTCGAGCAGCGGCTGCTGGACGGAGAGCCGTCGGTGCTCCGGCTCTTCGCCGCCGATCCCTTCCACGGCCGCAAGCCCCTGGCCGTGCGGAGCGTCCTTTGGCGGTATTGGTTCACCACGGCCGCCGAGCGCCGCGCCACCGGCGACTGGTGGCGGCGCCGGCCGGCCGGCAACTACGCGCCGCAGGTGCCATGAACTACCTGGCCCACCTCTTCCTGGGCGGCGACACCGCCGAGTCACTCATCGGCAACCTGGCCGGCGACTTCGTCAAAGGGCCGCTCGGCGACCGCTTTCCTCCCGCCGTCGCCGAAGGCATCCGCAACCACCGCCGCATCGACGCCTTCACCGACACCCATCCCGCCGTGGCCGCCTTCCGCCACGTCCTCATCCCCGAGCACGGCCACTACGCCCGCGTCATCGCCGACGTCTTCTTCGATCATTTCCTCGCCACGAACTGGAGCGACTACAGCCGCGAGACGCTCGAAAACTTCCTTGCGCACGTCTTCGCCGCCATGGACACCCGCATGGAGCTGATGCCCGACCGTCTCGCCGCCGTCTACCCCCGCATGCGCGACGGCCAGTGGTTCCTCTCCTACCGGACGCAGATAGGCATCCACACCGCGCTGTACCACCTCTCGAAACGCCTCTCCCGGCAACCCCAACTCGAAACGGCCACGCACCACCTCGTCGATTCACGCGAGGAGCTGGAACGGTTGTTCCAGCAATTCTTTCCCGAGGTGATGGCGTACGCGGGGGGGGGTAGGCGCTGACTCGCTTATTCGCTGTTCGCTTATTCGCTTAGTCGCTTATTCGCTTAGTCGCTTATTCGCTTATTCGCTGATTCGCTGTTCGCAGGCCGCCCCCGACGCCGCCACGCAGAACCAGGACGTCATCGTCGCAGAGAGCGTAGGGCACGACCGCGTCGTGCCGAACCCCTCGCGGGCGGGTGGCGGAACGTTG
>CAZYTO010000105.1:16148-17398 GCA_964650405.1 uncultured Thermoanaerobaculia bacterium
GTGCCGAACCCCTCGCGGGCGGGTGGCGGAACGTTGTCGCAACCACCCACCCACGAGAATTCGGCACGATGCAATCGTGCCCTACACCGCCCCCGCGATAGACTGACATCGATCAGCGAATAAGCGAATAAGCGAATAAGCGAATAAGCGAATACCCGCGAATGCCAAGCGTCCAGGAAACCTACGCGCCCAACAACAAGTGCTTCGGCTGCGGACCGGCCAACGAGAAGGGCCTGCGCATCCGCAGTTTCGAGGAGGGGGATGCGCTCGTCTGCGAGTGGCATGCCGAGCCGCATCACCAGGCCTTCGACGGCATCCTCAATGGCGGCATCTGCGGCGCGCTGCTCGACTGCCACAGCAACTGGGCCGCCACCATGCACCTCATGCGGAAATCGGGCGTGGAAACGCCGCCGTGCACCGTCACCGCCGACTTCCACGTCTTCCTCAAGCGGCCCACCCCCATCGATGCGCCCCTGCATCTCCGCGCTCAAGTCGTCGAATCGGGCCAGGACCGCGCGGTGGTCGAAGCCACCCTCGAGGCCAACGGCAAAGTCACCGCCACCTGCCGTGGCACCTTCGTCGCCGTGAAAGAGGGGCACCCGGCGTACCACCGATGGTGACGGCGACGGGTACCGCCCCCTCCCCCCGTCACCCGTTCGACTGCAGCTCGAACAGGATCTCGTCGATGGCATCCGCGGCTTTGTCGACGGGGAGCACACACGTTCCCGCGCCGCGGTGGCCGCCGCCGCCGAAGCGGGACATCAGCTCGCCCACCGAAGTCCTGCAGGTGCGGTTGAAGATGCTGTGGCCGACGGCGGCGACGACGCTGTTGTGGGCCGGTCCCCAGTGCACGCGGAGCGAGACGTTGGCCTCGGGGAAGAGCGAGTAGACGAGGAAGCGGTTGCCGGTGGGGAGTTGCTCGATCTCGCGCAGGTCGGTCACCACCACGTTGTGCAGGAGGAAGCTGTTGCGCTGGAGGAGGCGGCGAAACTCGGCCTGATCGCGCTGGATCCTCTCCACGCGCTGCCGCACTTCGGGTTGTTCCAGCACCTCGGCGATGGGCATGGTCTTCAGCCATTCCACGAGGCGGAAGAAGTAATCCTGGAAGCCGCCGAGGCCGGTGCGGGAGTCGATGGTGTAGCCGAGGAGGATGTAGTCGCGGGGATTGTCGACGTCGTCCGGCGTGAGCTGCGCGGCGTCGAGACGGTCCGTCTCCGTGACCAGATCGGCGCGGCGGAGCAGGCGACGAG
>CAZYTO010000106.1:0-15336 GCA_964650405.1 uncultured Thermoanaerobaculia bacterium
AAGAGGAGGGAAAGGAAGAGCGGGGAAGCAAAGGGCGGGGAAGGAAAGAACAGCGAAGCGAAGGGCGACGCGAGACGAGGCAAACGCGATGAAGGCGAAGCGGCGAAGGTCCGCGACGCCGGCATCGAGGAAGTGCTCTGGTCGGATGACGGCACGAAGGGCGTCATCTCCCTCCGCGCCACGGACAACAAGGATCGCTGGATCGTGGCCCTCGATCAGGAAACGGCGAAGACGCGCATCCTCGTCACCCAGCACGACGACGCCTGGGTCAACAACTTCCGCTTCTCCGAGCTGGGGTGGCTGAAGGACAACGCCACGATCTACTTCGTCTCCGAACAGACGGGTTTCGCCCAGCTCTATTCCGTCGCCTATGCCGGCGGCGAGCCGAAGGCGCTGACTGAAGGCAAGTGGGAAGTGCTGGGCGTTCACCTCTCGAACGACGGCAAGTCGTTCGAGCTGACGACGAGTGAGACCACGCCGTACGAGCATCACTTCTGGCGCATGGCCGTGACCGGCGGCCCGCGCACGCAGATCACCGCGACGCCCGGCTTCCACGAGGCGGTGGCCTCGCTGGACGGCACCACGCTCGCCGACCTCTACTCCTACACGAACAAGCCTCCCGAGGTGTACCTGCAGGCACTGGCACCGAAGGCGGCCGCTACGCGCGTGACGACCTCGCCCTCGGCGGCCTTCCTCGCCTATCCGTGGCTCGACGTCCCCATCGTCACCGTCCCGGCCCGCGACGGCACACCGGTCCCGGCGCGCTTCTACAAGCCGGCCCAGCCCAACGGCGCCGCGGTCATCTTCGTGCACGGCGCGGGCTACCTGCAGAACGTTCACCGCGGCTGGTCGAGCTACGAGCACGAGTACCTCTTCCATCACCTGCTCGTCTCGCGCGGGTACACGGTGCTCGACCTCGACTACCGCGGCTCGGCCGGCTACGGACGGAACTGGCGCACGGCCATCTACCGCCACATGGGCGGTCAGGATCTCGACGATCAGGTCGACGCGGCCAAGTGGCTCGTGACGCAGCAGGGCATCGACGCGAAACGCATCGGCCTCTACGGCGGCAGCTACGGCGGCTTCATCACGCTCATGGCCATGTTCACCCGGCCGGGTACCTTCGCGGCCGGCGCTGCGCTGCGGCCGGTGACCGACTGGGCGGCCTACAACGCCGGCTACACCTCGGACATCCTCAACAATCCGCAGAAAGACGCCGAGGCGTACCGGCAGTCCTCGCCGATCTACTTCGCCGGCGGGCTGCAGGGGGCGCTACTGATCTGCCACGGCGTCGTCGACACGAACGTGCACTTCCAGGACACCGTCCGCCTCGCCCAGCGTCTCATTGAGCTGCACAAGGCGAACTGGAACGTGGCCTTCTACCCCATGGAAAACCACGGCTTCGTCGACGCCTCGGCGTGGACGGACGAGTACAGGAGGATCTTCGAGCTGTTCGAGACGAAGCTGAAGTGACGGGTAACGGGCAACGGGTAACGGGCAACGGGTAACGGGTAACAGGTACCGGGGTAAGGGGTATCGGGTATCAGGTATCGGGTATCAGGTATCGGGTATCAAGGAGCCTTGCCGGTACCGGTACCTGTTACCCGGTACCTGTTACCCGGTACCCGTTACCCGGTACCCGTTACCGGCATCTACTTCACCGTCGCGAGCGGCATCTGCGTGGCGGGTGGCGTGGGGAACTCATGCCGCTCGGCGAGCTGCGCGAGAGGGGCCTCCACGATCGGGATCTTCCGGCCGGCCACGACGGCAAACGCGCCGGTGGGATGCGGCTTATCGATCTTCGCCGCCATGCGGACCTGCACGGCGGCCGGATCGCCGAGCTTCGCGCTGGTCTTGGCGAGCACGAGGGAAGGGACGAAGACGTCCGCGTTGCCGGGCACGCCCTGGAGGACGAGCTTCGCATCCGGCGCACCGGGAGCGCTGAAGGTGATGGTGACGTTGCCCGGCGGCACGTCGAGCAGCAGGAACGAGCCGTTGTCCTGGACGCCGCCGGAGACGTAGGGAGCGTTGTCCACCCAGACGTTCGTCGACTGGTAGAGCTGCGCCTTGCGGGCCGCCTCCGTCTCCACGGTCCGGAAGTTGCCCTCCCCTCCTCCCTCCACGTCGGCGATCCAGCCGCGCACGCTGATGGGCTCCTTGCTGACGACAGGGCCGCCCGGCTGCGACGGCCCGCAGGCAAGCAGGAGAAGGCTGAATGCGACGGAGACACGTTTCATAGGGTGAGGATAAGCTTTTCTCGTTGTCCGTTGGTCGTTGGTCGTTGTTCGTCGCCAGCGTCCCACCCACGAACAACGAACAGCGAACAACGGACAGCGAACAACGAACAACGGACAACGATGCTCCAGCGACTGCGCAACGCGAAAAAAGTCGGCTACGTCTTCTCCGGCGGTTCGTCGCGGTGTGCGTTCCAGATCGGGGTGATCGAGGCGCTGGCGGAGCTCGGCGTGCGGCCGGCGCTGGCCATCGGCGTCTCGGCCGGCGCCTGGAATGCAGCCGTCGTGGCCGCCCGGCGCGAGGCCCGGATCCGCTACTACTGGCGCTCGTTCATGCGCATGCCCGCGGTCGACCTGCGCAACCTATTCGTCGAGCACTCGCCGTGGCGCTGGCGGACGCTGCACGAGCGGAACTTTCTGCGCTTCATCGGGCGCGAGTGCTTCCGGCAGGGCCATGCCCTGCCCCTCTTCGTCTCCGTCACCCGCCTGCGGGACGGTGCAAACGCCATCTTCCGCGCGGACGAGGTCGAAGATCCGTTCGAGCTGATCCTGGCGTCGAACTACCTCCCGCCGTTCTACACGCACGCGCCGCGCATCGCCGGGGAGCGCTACGGCGACGGCGGCGTGTCCGACAACGCCCCCTATGAGCGCGCCCTGGCCGAGGGCTGCGATGCCGTCGTCGTCGTGGCCCAGAAAGGGGAGTCCGAGGGAGGGCTGTTCAAGCGCAGGGGCGACTACGACCACGTCGTCACCGATCCACGCGTTCTCGTCATCCGCCCCCGCCACCGCCTCCCCATCTCGTTCACGGAAAGGCGATGGAAACCGCTGACGCGGCTGGGCCGCGTCGGCTACCTCCGCACCCGCGAGATCCTCCTGGGCGAAGAACACGCCGAGACCCACCTCCGCGCCAGGGGCGAAGCGCCCAGCGCAAGGATCCGGCGCTGGGCAGGGGCGCTGGGGCTGTGAGGCGAGTGCCGAGTGCCAAGTGCCGAGTGCCGAGGCGGCATGAGGCATGAGTAACGAGGTATGAGTCGCTCTGCGGTATGCCTCGCGAGCTTGCGATCACCCGCGGCACGGCGTAAAGGCCACTCATGCCCCATGACTCATGCCTCATGCCCCGATCGAGAGGCTCGGCACTCGGCACTCGGCACTCGGCACTCGCTTCAGCTTCGGTAATCGGCATTCAGCGAGACGTAGTCGTGTCCCAGGTCGCACGCCAGCACGACTGCGCGGCCGTCGCCACCGCCGAGGTCGAGAACGATGGGGACGCGCTCTCGGGCGAAGACGCGGGCTGCGTCCTTCTCCCGGTACGGCGCCGGCTCGCCTTCCACCACCAGCCTGACCGGTCCGGCCGCGAGCGAGACGCGCTTGACGGAGAAGCGCGCGCCGCTGCGGCCGAGTGCCGCCAGGATGCGGCCCCAGTTGGGATCGCCGCCGTGCAACGCGGTCTTGACCAGCGGCGACGTCGCTACCGCATGGGCGGCGAGCTGGGCATCGCGTGCGCTCTTGGCGCCGCGCACTTCCAGCTCCATCACCCGCGTAGCTCCTTCGCCGTCGCGGACGATCTTCCAGGCCAGCTCCCGGCAGACGGCATTCAGCGCGCGCTGGAAGTCGTCCGGATCCGCGGGGCCCGACTTGCCCGACGCCAGCACCACGACCGTGTCATTGGTCGACGTGTCGCCGTCGACCGAGATGGCATTGAAGGACTGGTCGACGGCGATCTTCAGAGCCCTTTGCAGCGACGCCGCGTCGAGGTCCGCGTCGGTCATGACGAAGGCAAGCATCGTAGCCATGTTGGGATGGATCATCCCGGCGCCCTTGGCCACGCCGACGACGCGGGCCCGCTTGCCGTTCGCCGCGAACGTGGCCTGGGCGACTTTCGGACCGACGTCCGTGGTCAGGATGGCGTGGGAGAGCGCGTCAATGCCGCCGGGCGAAAGCCGCGTGACCGCGTCGGGAAGCGACTCGCGCACCTTCCTGTCCGGCAGGACGACGCCAATGACGCCCGTGCTGGCGAGAAAGATCTCTTCTTCCCCGCAAGTGAGCAGCTCGGCGGCACGGGTACGAACGCGTTTGGCGGCGTCCATCCCCTCTTTGCCCGTAACTGCGTTGGCGCAGCCGGCGTTGACGACGATGGCCTTGACCCGGCCGCCGCTCTTCTTCAGCGCGGCCTTCGACAACGTCACCGGCGCGGCCTGAAACGCGTTCTGGGTGAAGACGGCGGCGGCCGTCGCGCCGTCCGGCGCCACGATCAGCCCCAGGTCGGGCCGCTTCTTCCGGATCCCAGCCCTGACACCGCTGGCGACGAATCCCTTGGGTAACTTCGTGCCCGACCTCATGACTCGCGGAGTTCCTCGCTTTCGATCGACTGCTGCTCGGTGTCCGCGAGCGCTTCGAGTATTTCCTTCGCCTGCCGTTCCACCTGTGCCGGCGCCGTGCCTCCGTGCGCGTTCTTCCGCTCCAGGATGCTCTCCAGCGTGACTCCGTGTTCCTTCGCCAGGGCATCGAGGTTCGCCAGGTTCGCACTCACCTGCTGGTGCGCCTCCCGGAACGGAATGCCTCGGGCGGCGATGGCATCGGCGACGGCCGTGGCCATGAGAGCATCGCTCGACGCCGCCGCGCGCATCCGGGCGCGATCGAGCTGCAGGCCGTTGACGATGGCCGTGAGCGCGGGCAGCAGCGTTCCGATAACAGCTCGCGTCCGGAAGAGCGGCTCCTTGTCGAGCTGCAGATCCTTGTCGTACGCCAGGGGCAGGCCCTTGAGCAGCGCCAGAAAGCCGGTCAGCTCGCCGAGGCCGCGCGCCGCATAACCGCGCGCGAGCTCGAGGACGTCCGGGTTCTTCTTCTGCGGCATGCGCGAGGAGCCGGTGGCCATGGAATCGGGCAGCTCGGCGTACGCGCACTCGTCGCTGGTAAAGAAGATCAGATCCTCGGCCAGGCGCGAGAGGTGCGTGAGGAGCAACGACGCCGTGAAGAGGTACTCCGCCGCGAAATCGCGATCGCTCACAGAATCGAGCGAGTTGTCGGTCGGGTGATCGAAGCCGAGGTCGCGGGCCAGGGCCTCGCGGTCGATGGGGAGCGGCGTGCCGGCCAGTGCGCCGGCGCCGAGCGGGCACTCATTGCCGCGAGCCCGCGCATCGACGAGCCGCGAGGCGTCGCGCGCCAGCATCTCGCAGTAGGCCAGGCACCAGTGCCCGAACGTCACGGGCTCGGCCTGCTTGGAGTGGGTGTAGCCGGGCATCACCGTGCCCGCTTCGGCGAGGGCCCGCGTGGCCAGGGCCTGGGCCAGCGTGCGGACGTGGGCCAGGGCATCGCCGCAGGCGCGGCGCAACCAGAGCTTCAGATCCGTCGCGACCTGGTCGTTGCGCGAGCGCCCGGTGTGAAGCTTGCCGGCCAGCGGGCCGATCGCTTCGTACAACTTCGACTCGACCCAGGAGTGGACATCCTCCGGGAGGGCAGGCCCCTCCGCCTGCCCTCCCTCCACCTCGGTCGGAGCGGGAACATTAGCTAATCCATGGACGATGGTGTCCGCCTCCTCGGCGGTCAGCACGCCGGCCCGCGCCAGGGCACGCGCCCAGGCGATGGAGCCCTCCACGTCTTCCGCGAAGAGCTCGCGGTCGAAGGCGAAGGAGTCGTTGAGCGCGCGCAGGAGCGCGGACGGCAGGGCCGCAAAGCGGCCTCCCCACATCGTCACTGCTGGGCCACCTTGTCATTCACCTTGGGCAGGGCGAAAGGCGCCAGCCGCTTCCGGCCGCGGAGCTGCAGACCGTAGAGGCGGATGAAGCCTGCCGAATCCTTCGCGTCATAGCCGGTCATGTTGAAGCTGGCCAGGTCCTCCGAATACAGCGAGTACGGCGACTGCCGGGCCACGACGCCGGCGTTGCCCTTGTAGAGCTTCAGGGTCACGCTTCCGGTGAGCGACTCGGTGAGGCTGTTCACGAAGGCGTCGAAAGCCTCCTTGAGCGGCGAGAACCAGAGGCCGTTGTAGACGAGCTCCGCGTAGCGCGTGGCGATGCGCTCCTTCTCGTGCATGGCGTCCTTGTCGAGGACGAGCGCCTCGAGCGCCTTGATGGCCGTGACGAGCAGCGTGCCGCCCGGCGTCTCGTACACGCCGCGCGACTTGATGCCGATGAGCCGGTTCTCGACGATGTCGGCCCGGCCCACGCCGTGCTTGCCGCCGATGGCGTTGAGCGTCTCGACCAGCTTGGCCGGGAAGAGCTTCTTCCCGTTCACACTGACCGGCACGCCGGCTTCGAACTCGATGGAGACCTTCTCCGGTGCGTCCGGCGCTTCGGTCGGATCGACGCTGAGCTTGAACATCGACGCTTCCGGCTCGAAGGACGGATCTTCCAGCGGTCCGCCTTCGTGGGAGAGGTGCCAGAGGTTCCGGTCGCGCGAGTACGGGTCCTTCTTCGTCACGGGAACGGGGATGCCCTTGGAGGCGGCGTAGTCGATGGCGTCTTCACGGGAGACGATCGACCACTCGCGCCACGGCGCGATGATCTTCAGCTCGGGAGCGAGGGCCTGGTAGGCCAGCTCGAAGCGCACCTGGTCGTTGCCCTTGCCCGTGCAGCCGTGCGCCACGGCGTCACAGCCCGTGGAGAGTGCGATCTCCACCTGCTTGCGCGCGATGAGCGGCCGGGCCGTGGAGGTGCCGAGGAGATAGTCCTTCTCGTAGATGGCCCCGGCCTTCAGCACGGGGAAGAGGTACTCGGCGGCGAACTCCTCCTTCGCGTCGATGAGGTAGAACTCACAGGCGCCGGTGCGGTACGCCTTCTCGGCGAGGCCGGCCGTCTCCTCGGCCTGGCCGACGTCGACCGCCACGGCCACCACTTCGCAACCGTAGTTCTCCTTCAGCCACGGGATGATTACGGAGGTATCGAGACCGCCCGAGTAGGCGAGACAGACTTTCTTGACGTTCTTTTCCGCAGGGTTCTTCATGACTACGCAGCTTTCTCCTTGGAGGTGGTGCTCGCCAGGACGCTCTCGAGCGCGGCGATGAATTCGGACAGGGCCTTCTTCGGCACGATGTACGGCGGAAGAAGACGGATGACGTTGTCGCGTGCACTGCCAACCACGAAGCCCTTGGCCAGCAACTCGGCCAGGACCGGCTTGGCGGGACGATCGAGCTCGATCCCCCACATCATGCCAATGCCGCGCACCTCGACGATCGACGGCATGCGCGACTGCAGCGCGCGCAGTTGCGCGCCGAACCACGTGCCGAGCGTCGAGACCTTCTGCAGCAGCGCCGCGGCTTCGATCTCCTCGAGGACGGCCAGGCCCATGCGGCAGGCAACGGGATTGCCGCCGAAGGTCGTGCCGTGATGGCCGGGCTTCACCAGGCCGTCGATGGCCGGCCCCACCAGCACGGCGCCGAGCGGCAGCCCGCCGCCCAGCGGCTTGGCCAGGGTGATCATGTCCGGGACGATGCCGCTCTGCTGGAAGGCGAAGAGCGTTCCGGTGCGGCCGAGACCGCACTGGATCTCGTCGAAGATGAGCACGGCGCCGGTGCGGTCGGCGAGCTTCCGCGCCGCGGCCAGGAACTCGTGCGTGAGCGGGATGATGCCGCCCTCGCCCATCACCGGCTCAAGAACGATGGCGCTGGTCGACTCATCGACCACGGCTTCCAGCGCGGCGATGTCGTTCGGCTCGATGAAGCTGACGCCGGTCAGCAGCGGCTCGAACGGCTTGCGGTATGCCTCGTGTCCGGTGAGCGAGAGCGAGCCGAAGGTGCGGCCATGGAAGCTCTCGTTCAGCGCGACGAGTCCGGTCCGCCCGGGGTTGGCCAGGCGCGCGAATTTCAACGCCGCTTCCACCGCCTCGGTGCCGCTGTTGCAGAAGAACGCCCGCAGCAGGCCCGAGGCCCGCACGAGCTTCTCGGCCAGGAGGCCCTGCGCCGGGTGGTAGTGGAGGTTCGAGATGTGGAGCAGGGCGTTCGACTCGTCCCGCAGCACTTTCTGCAGGCGGGGATGGCGATGGCCGAGCGCGTTCACGGCGATGCCGCCGAGAAGATCCCAGTACTCACGGCCGTCCGCGTCGGTGATCCTCGCGCCCTTCCCGGTGCGCGGGTGGAACGAGGTGCGGGCGTACGTGCCTAGAATGAAGTTCTTCTCGCGGCTCTCGACGGCTTCGGGGGATTCGTCATGCAGCAACAAGTTGCGTCCCTCCTTCTTCTCCAATGGTGATCAGGGCGACGCCGGCGTCGAGCGCGTGCAGGGCGGCGTGGAGCTTCGGCCGCATGCCGCCGCTGACGACTTCCGGATCGTCGAGCATCGTCCGCGCGTCGCGCGCCAGCAGCCACGGCACCACCGCGCCGTTCTGATCGAGCACGCCCGGGACGTCGGTAATGAAGTGCAGCATGGTCGCGTCCATGGAGACAGCCACGGCCGCGGCGGCGTTGTCGGCATTGACGTTGAGCAGGGCGCCATCGTCTCCGATGGCCACCGTGGAGACGACCGGCAGGAGGTCGAGATCGAGCATGGCCGAGTTCACGGCGGGATTCCCGCCGGTGACGGCGCCGACGTGCCCCAGGTCGACGCCGCCTACCGGCGGATGTACAGCCGCGGTAATAGTGCCGGCGTCCGCGCCGCTGATGCCGCAGGCGCGCACGCCGAGCTGGGCCAGCTCGGACACGATCAGCTTGTTGACCGAGCCGGCCAGGACCGCCGTGACGATCTCCAGGGTGGCATCGTCGGTGATCCGCAGACCGCCGGCCGTGCGCTTGGTCATGCCCAGCCGCGCCATCAGGGCGTCGACGTTCTTGCCGCCGCCATGAACCAGCACCACTGGCTCGCCGCCGCGCCACGCGCCGACGATCTTCTTCAGCGCCGCATGGCGCCGGTCCTTGTCGTCGAGGAGGCTGCCTCCGAGTTTGATGACTTTCATCGTCTTCAGTGCTGAGTGCCGGGTGCCGAGTGCCTGATGCGTTGCCGAGTCTTTCTCGGCACTCAGCACTCATCACTCGGCACTTGCTTCTAGGCCAGCGCCTCCGTCTCCTTGAATCCGCACATGCGGTTGAAGTTCTGCACGGCCTGCGAGGCCGCTCCTTTCAGCAGGTTGTCGATGACCGAGACGATCACGGCCCGCTTGCCGCCCTGCAGGAGCGTGAAGCCGATCTGCGCGTACGGCGTGTTGACCACGTCCTTCAGCTCCGGCAGCTTGCCGGCCGGGAGAACGCGCACGAACGGCGCGTTGGCATAGGCCTTGGCGTACGTCTCGGTGAGATGCTCATCGGTCACGGGGTGGGTGAACCCGACGTGCATGGTCGAGAGGATTCCGCGCACGGTGGGGAGCAGGTGCGGGACGAAAACCAGCGAGGCCCGGTCGCCGAGCTTCAGGCCCTGCCGGATCTCCGGCTCGTGGCGGTGGTTGCCGACGCCGTAAGCCTTGAAGTTGCCGAAGACCTCCGCGAACGACCAAGCCAGGTCGGACTTCTTGCCCGCTCCGGAGACGCCGCTCTTGGAGTCGCAGATCACCGGCTGCTCGCGATCGATGAGGAAGGTGAGCGGCCGCAGGGCCAGCAGAATCGAGGTCGGGTAGCAGCCGGGGTTGGCCACGAGACGGGCCTTCTTCAGCTCGCCGTTGCAGAGCTCCGTCAGGCCGTAGACCGCCTCGTTGAGCAGCGACGGCCGGGAGTGCTCGAAGCCGTACCAGTTCGGGTAGAGCGCCGGATTCGACAACCGGAACGCGCCGGAGAGGTCGATCACCTGCATGCCGGCATCGAGCAGTTGCGGCGCGAGCTCGGCCGACACTTCATTCGGCGTGGCCAGAAAGACGATCTCCGGATTGGCGGCCAGGAGCGCTTCGTGGGTGAAGGGCTCGGCGATGTATTGCGGAAGGGAAGGGGCGACGGGACCGCGCGCGCCGTTGCTCGAAGAGAACAGGGCGACGATCTCCGCCTCCGGATGCCGGGCCAGAATCGTGGTCAGTTCCGCCCCGGCGTAGCCGGTGGCGCCGACGACAGCGACACGCTTAGGCATCGAAGGCCTCCTGCACGGCAATGAGGGGCGCGTCGCCTTCGACTTCCACGGCGAACCGAAGGATGAAGGGCGAAGGAAGAAGCAGGAAGGCGCCGCGGCATTCGGCACGCGGTACGCGGTACTGGATGGTCTCGATTTCAGAAGCAGTCGTCACAAAAGCATTCGTTTCCATTGGGGTCTCTCCTGGTGATGCGGGGCAGCGAAACGGGTGTCGCGCGCGCCTAGCCGCGCGCGGCGCGACGGGCCGGCGTGAGGCCGGCGATGGTTCGGAAGCGTCTCGCCAGCTCATCGGCCGCCTGGGGCGTGGCCATGGCCACGAAGATGCAGTCGTCGCCGCCGATGGTGCCGAAGATCTCGGCATCATCGGTGGCGTCGATGGCGCTCGCCACCGGCTGCGCGGCGGCGGGTGGAGTCTTGATGACGACGAGGTTTCCGGCCGCCTCCGCCGAGATGACGGAGTCCCGGACCAGCGCTTCCAGCCGTCCCTCCCGCAGCTCCCGCGGCGTGAAGGCGGTGACTGGCGAGGCGGAGGTGATGTCGCCCGGCGCCACGTAACCGTTCGGCGTCTTGGCGATCCCCAGCTCCTTCATGTCGCGGGAGAGCGTCGGCTGCGTAACGCTCCAGCCCCGCTTCTTGAGCAACGCCTGGAGCTCCTCCTGCGAGTGAACGGGCGTCTCCCGGATGATCCGGGTGATCTCCTCCCGCCTCCGCAAGACATCGCCATGCGCATAAATATTCATCGCCGTGAATTTATATGCAGTCAGACGTGTAAAGTCAAGTGGCGGCTGATACATTCCCGTGAATACGGGCAGAGCGGGAGGCCGGGGCTGCTCGCTGATCGCTGTTTGCTGATCGCTGGTGGCTGGTGGCTGGTCGTTGATGCAGCGTGGACCACGGAATCAGCGACTCAGCCGCACCGTAACGCCGGTAGCTCCTGGCCCGTCTATCGCTTCGACTACCAACCCTCAGGCCGCGGTCCAGCGCTTGCAGCAGCCCTATGGATCAGGAGAACCCCATGTCCCGAGCCGAACCGAAAGACGAGCAGAAGCATCCTGAACGGAAGGCCGAGCCCGGACGGCGCGCCGACCGGCGCGGCGACCCGCATCCAAGCCAGGCTGAAGGCGACGAACACGACGTCGATGAAGCACTGCGCAGGCAGGACAAGAGATCGTAGCCCTCACGAGTGCATTCATGCGCTCATGACTGCTCGGCTCCGATCAACCCCACCGCCCGCATCAGTGCCAGGGCGTTGCTCTTCGTGACGACACCCGGCCGCATGCGGTAGTCGAAGACGACCTGGTCGCCCTCGAGGTGGTCTTCGAAGTGGACGTTCGCGGCGCGGGGAGCGAGGGCGTCGGCGATGGCGGCCAGGGCGAGGTCGTGGGTGGTGGCCAGGCCGACCGCTCCCCGCTCCACAAGCCCTCGAATGATGGCCTCGGCACCGATGCGGCGGTCGTGCGAGTTGGTCCCGGCCAGGAGCTCGTCCAGGAGAAAGAGCAGCGGCGGCCGCATGTTGACAATGTCGCGGATGCGGGTGATCTCGGCGTAGAACCGCGAGGCGCCCTCGGCCAGCGAGTCGTGAATGCGGATCGACGCGCCGATAGCCATGGGCGCGACGCGCAGCCGCTGCGCGCAGACCGGCGCGCCGGCCAGAGCGAGGATGGCGTTGATCCCGATCGTCCGCAGCATGGTCGACTTGCCGCTCATGTTCGAGCCGCTGACGATGAGGAGCCGCAGCTCGCCGCCCAGCGCGACGTCGTTCGCTACCCGCCGGGAGGCGGGAATCAGCGGATGCGCCGCCGCCGTGGCGTCGAACGTCGCATCCCCGTCGACGATCTCAGGTACGGTGAAATCGGGATGCTCGTAGGCAAACGAGGAGAAGGAGAGGAGCGCCTCCAGCTCACCCACAGCCTCGATCCAGCGCCCGATGTGCGCGCCCGAGGCCTGACGCCAGCGCTCGATGGCAAAGGCGACGTGGGTCGTCCAGAGCAGCAGCCCCGCGATCGGCACGAAGAACTGATTGCGGCGCGCGTCGAGCAGCGCTACGAGCCGCCGCAGCCGTTCGATGGTCTGCGAGGCCGGCGCTCCCGCGCTCGTCAGGGCGTCGTGGAGCTCGGCGAGGCGAGGCGATGTGAAACGCTCCTGCTCCAGCCGTTCCAGCAACGACGCCAGCAACGCCAATGCCGGCTCGCGCCGCTCCACCGCGCCGATGATGCGGCTGACGCGGGGATGCAGCGCCCGGGTGAACAGGCTCGCTGCGGCCGCGGCTGCAAGAAAGGGCAGGAGCAGCAGCGGCGACGCCCGCTGGAGAAGCACGAGGGCGGCGAATGGCACGGTAGCGAGCATCAACAGGGTCAGGGCCGCTGCGGCAAGGCGCTCCCCACGGTTTCCAGCCAGCGGCGGTTCGGCCGCCCACGCCTCCAGGCCCGCGCTCTCGATCTCTCCGGCAACCTCGGCACCGAGAACGGCCAACTCTTCACGGAGCTCCACGCGGTCGCGCAGCTCACCCACGGCCTCCTGCCGGGCACGCACATCTGCGACCGCCGCCTCTTCCGGATGCAGCAGCCTGCGGGCGATCGCGGCCCGGCCGGCGGTCGTGGAGGCGATGCAGATCAGCTCGTAGAGCGACCCGCGGCCGAAGAGGTCGAGATCCGCGGCGAACGGATGATGCTCTTCGAGATACTCGCTCCCGTCTCTCCCCTGCCCCACCCATCCGTCCCCCATCCGCTCGATACCGCGCTCGCAGAAGCGTGCCGCGGCATCGGCGCGGCGGCGGCGGCGAATGACCTGCTCGTGGAGGACGACCAACACCACGAAGGCCACAGCGGCACCGACGGCCAGCCAGCCGAGCTTCGCCATGAGCAGCAACGGAATGGCGACGAACGCCGTGATCCTGGAAATGGAAACGACCCTGTCACGACCCGCCAAGCGCGCCGATTCGGCGCGATGCGCAGCGAGCCGTGTTTCGTAGACGGACACGCACGGAGTATGTCATTTCAGGCCAGGGGCAAGAGTCAGGAGAATGCGCTGTCAGGGAAGGCCCGAAGGTCGAAATGCTGAAGGGCCAGTGGCAGCACGGGCTTCCCTTCCAGCCTTTCAGCCTTCCAGCCTTCATATTCGTCGTGCGATCGGACTGGGTGCAAAGCCGGGCGGGCGTGCAGGGAGAGCTGGCGATGTGCTAAGAGGAGTGCCGAGCATGCTCCCGGCAGATGGACTGATCTCTCCGCGCCTCCGCGTCGCACGGACGGTCGCCGGGTACGGCGCGATTGCGTGCGCGATGCCGTACCTGGCCTTGAAGATCGTGTGGCTCAGCGGCGGCACGCTCGGCGTCGCCGACCAGCGTCTGATGGGAGAGCCCAGCATGATCGCCCTCAACGCGCTCACGGCTGGGATGGATCTCGCCGGCATTGCCATCGCCCTCGCCTTCACCCATCGGTGGGGGCTGCGCCTGCCGGCCTGGCTCCTGTTGCCGCCGATCTGGGTGGCTACCGGGCTGCTCGCGAAGTTCGTCCTGGCCGTGCCCGGAGCCGCGCTCGTCCGCGCGTTCGGCTCCGGCGCCACGCCCCGCGTCGTGGGCGGCCCCGTCCTACTCTGGGTGTACCTCGTGGTTTATACCGACTTTGCGGGACTGGGTGTCGGCCTGATGGTCGCCTTTCTGCTCTACGCAACCGTCAGATGGCCGTACGCGTTGCGCGGTCCCACACAGAGCCTGCCGGCGCAGACCAGTCCGGCATTGTCGCTGCCGCCAGGCGCAACGCACGTCGTCCAGGTACCTCTCGCCGACACTGCGGCGCTCGCCGCCGGGGCGGTGGGGCTGTTGCACCTCGTGTGGGCGGCCGGCATCCCGCTGGGCCTGAGCGCGCAGGCCATGGCTCGACGAACGACGATCGGCGTGCTGCTCGATGGGATCGACGCCGCGATGGCCCTTGCCGCGGCAGCCGGCGTGCTCATGATCGTCCACCGCCTCGGCCGGCGCGTGCCGTTCTGGCTTCCGTTGACGATGACCTGGATTGGCAGCGGATCGTTGTTCGCCTGGGGCGCCTGGCCGCTGATCAATGTACTGGGTCAGTCCGCACTGATGCGCGACCGACCGGGCGGCATGGCCCTGATGGACTTTAGCTTCCTTCTGCAACTGATCGCCGGCCTGACCATCGGACTGGTGATGCTGTTTCTTCTCGCCGAGCGGCGCGCGGCGACCACTTCAGAAGAGTAGCAATCGAGGGCGGTTCTCAAGTCCCGCTCGCCGCTCGCCCCCTTCCCGCTCGCCACTCAGAACAACGCCATCTGCGTGCTGACCGCCTTCGTGTGCGGCCGGGAGGGGCGGCGGCGGACGATGTCGAAGACGCCGGTGGTCTCGAACTGCCGGGCGATGCTCAGCTCGAGCTGGGTGCCGACGCCGAGGCGGTCGAGTAGGCCGTTGGCCATATCGCGGACGATGGCTTCGTGGTTGTTGCTCCGGGAGAGGTGGGTGAGGCAGAGCGCCTTCAGGTCGGCGCCGATCATGCGCTGCACGGCCCGCATCGAATCGTCGTTCGAGAGGTGGCCGAAGCGCGACATGATCCGCCGCTTCAGCGACCACGGATACGTCCCCGTGCGCAGCATGTCGAGGTCATGGTTCGACTCGAAGAAGAGGCCGTCGCACTCCTGGAGGTGGCGCAGCACGGCCGGATCGACGTGCCCGAGATCGCTGGCGATGCCGACGCGCGTCCCGTCCCGGGCCTCGATGACGAAACAGGCAGGATCGGCGGCATCGTGCACGGTCCGCTGGGCATGGACGCAAAGCTCGCCGATGGCGAAGGTCGTGTTGTTCGGAAAGACTACGGTGGGCGTCTCGCTGCGGTCGATCGAGCTCGCGTCCAGCGTCCCCTGCGTCAGGTAGATCGGGATGCCCCACTTGCGGGCGATGCGCTCCGCGCCGCGGATGTGGTCGTAGTGCTCATGGGTGAGGACGATGGCCTTGACCATGTCGATGCTGCGGCCGACCTGTTCCAGCCGCCGCCGCGTCTCACGGGGACCGAAACCCGCATCCACCAGGAGAGACTTGCCCGTCCTTTGGAATAAAAAAGAATTGCCGGCCGAGCCGGAGCAGAAAGGAACCAACAGCACCTCACCAGGACAACCGC
>CAZYTO010000106.1:15346-17245 GCA_964650405.1 uncultured Thermoanaerobaculia bacterium
GCCCTCGACGCGGTAGCGTCCGCCGGAATCCGTCTTCGCGCCGCGGCCGTGTTCCACGGGGACGCAATCCAGTATCCCCCAGGGGAGTTGTGCCGTCGCTTTGAAATTGGAAGGAATTGCCGGCCGAGCCGGAGCCGAGAGGAGCGACGATCACCTTCACAGGATACGCTGTCGAAGGCTGAAAAGACTGGAAGGTTCGGGCTCGGACTCCCTTCGCCCTTCCATCCTTCGCCCTTCTCATATACTCCCCGCCGATGGAACGTTTCATCGTCGAGGGAGGCAGACGCCTCGAAGGAAGCATCCGCCCCGGCGGGAACAAGAACGCGGCCCTGCCGATCCTGGCGGCGTGTCTCCTCACCGACGATCCGGTCGTCCTGCGCAATCTGCCGGACATCCAGGACGTGCGGGTGATGCTGGAGATCATGGAGGGCATCGGGGCGACGGTGGAGCGGCTCGAGCCGAACGTCGTGCGCATCCAGGCCAAGGCCGACGTGTCCTGCAACCCGGACGTGGCGCTGTCGAAGAAGATCCGGGCCTCGATCCTGCTGGCCGGGCCGCTGCTGGCCCGCTGCGGCGCAGCGAACATCGCCAAGCCGGGCGGCGACGCCATCGGCAGGCGGCGCGTCGACACGCACCTCCTGGCCCTGGAGGCCCTCGGTGCGCAGATCGAAGTGTCGATGCACGAGTACCGGATGAGCGCGAACTCGCTCATCGGCAAGCGCATGTTCCTCGACGAGGCCTCCGTCACGGCCACCGAGAACGCCGTCATGGCCGCCGTACTGGCCCAGGGCGACACGCTCATTTACAACGCCGCGGCCGAGCCGCACGTTCAGGATCTCTGCCGCTTCCTCAACCTCCTCGGCGCGCAAATCGAAGGCATCGCCACGAACTCGCTGGTCATTCACGGCGTGGAGTCGCTGCACGGCGGCGAGTTCGACATCCCCAGCGATCACATCGAAGTCGGCTCGTACATCGGCCTGGCCGCCGTGACCCGCAGCGAGCTGCTGATCGAAGAAGCAGTCCCACAGCACATGTACGCCGTCCGGCTGATGCTGGAGAAGCTCGGCATCAAGCTGGAGATCGACGGGAACAACATCCGCGTGCCCCGCGAGCAGGAACTGCGCGTCCGCTACGACATCGGCGCGGCCGTGCCGAAGATCGACGACGGGCCCTGGCCGCTCTTCCCCGCCGACCTCCTCTCCATCATGGTCATCGTGGCCACCCAGGCCGAGGGCACGGTGATGATCTTCGAGAAGATGTTCGAGTCCCGCCTCTTCTTCACGGACAAGCTGATCCAGATGGGCGCCCGCATCATCCTCTGCGATCCGCACCGGGCCATCATCGTCGGCGGCAACCGCCTCTCCGGCGCGGAGATCTCCAGCCCCGACATCCGGGCCGGCATGGCCCTGCTCCTGGCCGCGCTCTGCGCCAAGGGGGAGAGCGTCATCCACAACATCCACCAGATCGACCGCGGCTACCAGCGCATCCACCAGCCCCCCCATGGCCCCGGAAACCCAGTGCAAATATACAAAACGTTACCCGGATGCAGCCACCTACCATCCCCAATCTTTTTCTATGAAGCCGTCTCATGCAAGTAGAGGACCGCAACACATGCCCGATCGCCCATTAACTCACCCCCGGCAGTAACGCCGGATTTTGCGTTATCCACAGCAAAGATTCAAATCTGCATTCTGAAAAACTGCAAGAAGTATGCGTATGCGGCACGCGCGATGTTGTCGCTCGCGAGCGCCACCACAATCAATCGCGCAAGGATGCCACACGGGATCTTGATCTTTGTAAGTCTCACTGCTGATCGATCCGGTCTGTTTCCCGCCGTCACCTTTGCCCGGCACCAAGTGGGGTCATGTTAGCGCCGAAGCCGCGTCAAGTTCCATTAAA
>CAZYTO010000107.1:0-17216 GCA_964650405.1 uncultured Thermoanaerobaculia bacterium
GGCGGCGGAGCTGGAGGCGGAGCTTCAGGCGCGCTACGACGCGGTGCGGGCGGCCGCGCGCGGGCGACCGCCGCGGCGGGTGTTCTGTCCGATCTGGCGCAAGCCCTACATGACGATCAACCGCGACACCTACATCCACGACATGCTGGCGGTCTCGGGCGGCGAGAACGTCTTCGCCGGCGAGGGGAAGCGCTACCCGGAGATCACGCTCGAGCAGGTGGCGGCGACCGCTCCGGAGGTGATCCTGCTCCCGGACGAGCCCTACCGCTTCCGCGAGGTGCACCAGGCCGACTTCGCGCCGTACCCCGATCTACCGGCGGTGCGCGAGGGCAGGGTGCACCTGGTCGACGGCAAGCTCCTGTCCTGGTACGGCCCGCGGATCGCGGAGGCGCTGCGGGTGCTGCCGCCGCTCTTGGCCTAGCGGCGCCGCTTCGCCTTCTTGGCCGGCTTCGCGGCGCGCGCAGGCTTGCGCCCGGCCCCGCCAGCGGCGTTCAGCTCCAGGATCATCTCGATCTCGACGGGAATCCCCGCGGGCAGCGATCCCATGCCGACAGCGGAGCGGGCGTGCCGGCCGTTTTCGCCGAAGACCTCGACCATCAGGTCGGAGAAGCCGTTGATGACCTTGGGCTGCTCGCCGAAGCCCTCCACCGCGTTGACCATGCCCAGCACCTTCACCACCCGCTTGACCTGGTCCAGGCTGCCCAGGATCGAGCGCGCCGAGCCGAGCAGGTTGAGCCCGACCTCGCGCGCGACCTTGTAGGCGTCCTCGGTGGACATGTCCCCGCCCACGCGGCCCCGCTTGAGCGGCTGATCCCCGGACCGGATCGGCCCGTGGCCGGAGAGGAACAGCAGGTTGCCGACGCGAACGCCGGGCACGTAGTTGCCCATCGGCTTCGGCGGGCTGGGGAGGGTGATGCCGAGCTCCTTGATCCTGGCTTCTGCGCCCATCGGTGGTCTCCTCGTTGGGGCGGGGTGCGACTACCGGGCGTGCGACGGTTCGGCGCGCGGGGCTTCGATGAAGAAGAACGCGGGGCCGTCGACGTCGGCGCGCCATACGATCGCCTCGACCTCGAGCGGCCGGGCTCCGGGCGGCTCCAGACGCAGACGCGCGGCGCACCCGACTTCGAGGGGCTCGTGGCCGAACGGCTAGTTCTAGGCGAACTTGAGGCCGAGCTCCCCCCGTGTGCGCGGCTGGGGGTGGCGGCGGGGTGAACGGGTTTGTGCTCGTCGTGGCGACAGCCTGGCCGTTGCACGGGGCGCCGGCCGTGGAGGTGACCGCCCCCATGAAGATCTCGTAGCCGGAGGCGTTGGGAACGGCGCTCCACTGCAGGGTGGGCGTGAGAGGGATGCCGGTCGAGCCGTCGGCAGGGGACTGGCTGCCGGGCGCGGCGGTGGGACAACCGGCGGTGAAGGACTTGACGGAGGAATCGAGGCCCGGCGTACAGCCGGTGATCTTCGCCCGAACCAGCCAACTATAGATGCCGCCCGCCGCGAAGCCGGCCGCCACGGTGCACTGCGTCGACGGGGCACCAGTCGCGGAACAGGCGATCGTGGAGCCGCTGCCGTTTTTCGAGATGAGGACGTCGTAGCCGGTGACGCCGCTGGCCGTCGACGGCGTCCAAGTGAAGTTGACAGAGGTGTTTGCGGTGATGTTGCCGGTGGGCGTTTGCGCCACCGGCGCCGAGCCGGCCGAGGGGCACTGTCCAGAACCCGAGACCGCAGCAAAGAGGAAAAGAACCGCCACCACAACCATCGTGCGACGAGTCATCGGAACACCTTGCCTTTTCGGAACAGACGCGCGAGGCGCGAACCCTGTGTACAAATGGTATCAGCGGTACTTGTTTCCTCCCGTGTTGAAGATCACCACGTTCTCGGAATCTCCGATGGCGCCGCGGGCGCGCAGCTCTCGATACGCGAGTAGCGCCGCCCCGGACTCCGGCCCGGCGTCGATGCCTTCGGTGGTGCGCAGCTCGGCCGCGGCTGCTTCGATCTGGGCGTCGTCGACGGCGATGGCGCCGCCGTGCGATTCGCGGATGGCGCGCAGCATGAGGCGGTCGCCCACCGCGCGCGGGACGCGCAGTCCCCAGGCCTCGGTCTTCGGCGACTCCCACTCCGGGGCGGTGTCGAGGTTCTGCTGGAAGGCACGCACGATGGGCGCACAGCCGCTCGACTGCACACTCCACATGCGCGGGCGGGCCGTGGAGGAGCCCGCTGCGCCGGCCGGGCCGATCCAGCCGAGGCGTTCCATCTCGGCGAAGGCCTTCCACATGCCGATCAGGCCCGTGCCGCCGCCGGTGGGATAGAGGATGACGTTGGGCAGGCGGCCGAGGTCCTCGAGCAGCTCATAGCCCATGATCTTCTTCCCCTCCACGCGGTAAGGCTCCTTGAGCGTGGAGAGGTCGAAGCCGCCGTTCTGGCGGATGTACTCGGCCACGCGGCGGCCGGCGTCGGTGATGACGCCCGCCACGAGCTCGACCTGTGCGCCGTAGCCGCGGCACTCATCGACGATGGACGCCGGCGTGTCGCGGGGCATGGCCACGAAGACGGGGAGGCCGGCCCGGGCGCCGTAGGCGGAGAGCGCCGCGCCGGCGTTGCCGGCGGTCGGAGCGGCCAGGCTCTTCGCGCCGAGGGCTTTGGCCATCGTTACGGCCGCGGCCATGCCGCGCGACTTGAACGAGCGCGTGGGATTCTTCGACTCGTCCTTGTACCAGACGTTCTTCAGGACACGCGAGGGGAGGAGTGGCGTGACGCCCTCACCGAGCGTGACGATCTCGTCCCCCTCCCGCGCTGGCAGCACCTCGGCATATCGCCACATGGTCGCCGGACGCGCGCGGATGGTGGCGCGCAGGCCGGGATCCGGCGCGAGGTCGTAGTGCACGAGGATCGGTCCGTTGCACTTGGGGCAGAGGTTGATGAGCTGGCGGGTGGGGTAGGGGGTATCGCAGTGGGCGCAGCGGAGGGAGAGCTTGTCGGGTCTCTGGGTGTCGGCGTTCATCGGGCGGCATCGTATGACAGCCCGATAAAAGGAAAAGGCTGAAAGAGGATCGCGCCCCTTTCAGCCTTCGAGCCTTTCAGCCTTCCAGCCTTTGCTGCTACTGCCCCTTCTTCGCGTCCTGCACGGCCTTGTCGGCGTTCTTCTGGAAGTCGTCGACCGCCTTCTGGGCGTCGCCGGGCTTGTCTTCGTACTTCGACATCTCCGTGGCGAAGGCGTTGAGGGCGTTCTCGTACTTGGAGAGGAGCTGGCGGTTGTAGGCGACGGCCGGCTCTTCCTTCGGCTGTTGGGCCTTGTTCTGGGCGCGGGCCTGGTCGAACTGGTCGAGCTGCGCCTTCAGCATCTGCTTGGTGGTGTCGTCCTTGGCCTCGTCATAGGCCTTCTTCGTATTCGCGTAGGCCTGGTCCATGGCCGCGTTGCCGGCGGCAGCCATCTTCTCGGTCATGACCGACGTGCTGGCGGCGAGGATCTGGCCCTTCACCCAGAGGTACTCCTGAGTGTTGTAGTGCAGGTCCTTGGCGGCGCGGATGTCGGCGGTCAAGAGGTCGCTGGCGGAGCCCATGGCCTTGAAGCCGTCGATCATGCCGGAGATCGACTTCTCGCCGTTCTTCTTGGCATCGTCGGCGTGCTGCTTCAACTGCTCGCGCGCCACCTGGGCGATCTGTTTCTCGTGCTCGCGCACTTTCAGGTACATCTGCACCTGGGCGTCGGTGAGCTTGCCGTCCGCGGGCGGCGTGTAGCGGTCCTTGGCCAGGTCCAGCACGCCGTGGTTGTTGAGGTCCTTGGCGATGGAGGCCTTGTCCATGGCCTCCTTCGCCTTGCAGCCGGCGAAGATGACGGAGAGAGAGAGAAGAGCGGGAAGAATCCTGCGCATGTGTCCTCCAGTTGAGTGGTCCGGCGATTCTAGACCACGAACGCTCGCGCCGCGTGAGTGCCGTCACATCGGTATCGTGTGCCGGGTCTCGGGGTATCAGGTGCAGGTGCCGAGGTATCGGGTGTCGGACCTCGGGTGTCGGATGAGCGGAATCCGGATTCCAACGGGCTAGGAATCCAGGCGCGACCGGACGCGCCGTGTGACGTCGCCGAGGGAGCTGAGGATGGCTTCGAGCTGCTCGCGATGCTCGCGGCGGAGGTCGCCGAGCTGCGCTTCCAGCCGGGCCACCTGCGCTTCGAGCTCCTCCACCCGGCCGTTGCCGGAGAACGGCGGCGCCACTGCCAGAGGCTCGTTGTCTTCTTCCATGACGGCGACGGCCAGGGGCGGCTCTTCCTCGACCGGCACGAGCTCCTCGGCGCCCAGCTCTTCGACGTCGTCGATAGCCGCAGGCAGCGGCACGTTCCCCGACATGGTGGCCGGCCGCTCGCGCCCTTCGAGGAGCTGCTCGAGTGACACTTCCTCCGCCTTCTCGTAGCCGGCCGTCGGGGCGGAGTCGGGGAAGGGGATGGAGTCGGCGAAGGGATCGACTTCGGGCTGGGCCAGCTCCGGCTCGGGGGGAGGGGCGGCAGGCTTGGCCGCGACTTTCGCCTTCTCCGCCTTGGCCGGCGCAGCAGCCTTCTTCCGCTCGATCGGCTGCGAGGTTCCCTTGAGCCGTGCGTAGAGGTGCTTGGCGGTGATCTTCGAGACGAGCTTGAAGGTCTCCATCACGCCCTCGCCCCGGATCGCGGCGGCCTCGGTGTAGGGGAAGCCTTCGAAGCCGAGCTCCTCCTGCAGCTTCTCCACCGGGAGGACGCCGGGGATGTCCCGCTTGTTGAACTGGATGACGATCGGCGTGTCGTTCACGTCGAGGTTGTTTTCCTGCAGGTTCTCGAGCAGGTTGGTGAAGCTCTCGCGGGTGGACTCGACCATGGAGGGCTGGGAGTCGGCGACGAAGACGACGGAGTCCGCACCCTTCAGCACGAGCTTGCGTGTCTCGTTGTAGAAGACCTGGCCGGGGACGGTGTAGAGCTGGATCTTGAGGTTGAACGCGCCGACTTTGCCGATGTCGACCGGCAGCAGGTCGAAGAAGAGCGTGCGGTCGGTCTTGGTAGCCAGCGACAGCATCTTTCCCTTCTGTGCGGGATCGAGCTTGTCGAAGATGACCATCAGGTTGGTCGTTTTCCCGCAGAGACCCGGCCCGTAATAGACGATCTTGGCCGTCATCTCCCGCGTGGCGTGGTTGAACAGGACCATGGAGACCTCGTATCGATTTGGAACGTTGAGTATCGCATAGAATCCGCGGCACCATGAGCGACAGCAGACGCGACTTTCTGCGGCACACCGTAGCCACGCTTGCCTATCGCGGCGGGAAGGCCGTGCGCGATGCGCCCGCGTCGTTCGCTGCCTACGACGGCGGGACCAGGCCGCCGGTGAAGATCCTCGCGCACATCGGCGACCTGCTGGACTGGGCGCTGTCGATGGCCGACGGCTCGAAGCAGTGGCACGACTCGGAGCCGCTGCCGTGGGACGCGGAGTGCACACGTTTCTTTGCAGCGCTGCAGAAGCTCGACGACTACCTGGCCTCCGACGCCCCCATCGCCTGCCCGCCGGAGAAGCTCTTCCAGGGACCCATCGCCGACGCGCTCACCCACACCGGCCAACTGGCCATGCTCCGCCGCATGAGCGGCGCGCCGATGAAGAGCGAGAACTACTTCGCCGCCGACGTCGCCGCCGGACGGGTAGGGCGGGAGCAGACGGCGGCGAAGCGGGAGTTCGACTAGAGGCGGTTGCGGGGTTGCGGGGTTGCGGGGAAGGAATGGACCACGTCGAACCCGACGACACCCCCATCGAGATCCCCATCGAGGATTCGCTCGACCTGCATCCGTTCCGGCCGGGGGAGATCCGCGATGTCACGCACGACTACCTGCTGGAAGCTCGCAAGCGAGGGTTCCGGGAGGTGCGGCTGATCCACGGACGCGGGCGCGGCGCGCAGCGGGCGAACGTGCAGTCGCTCCTGGGCACGCTCGACTTCGTCGAGAGCTTCTCCGACGACGCACACCTCGGCGCGACGGTGGTGGTCTTGAAGCCGTTGTCCGTTCTTCGTTGATCGTTGTTCGTACGGAGAATGTCCGAGGCACTGCCACGAACAACGGAGAACGAACAACGGACAACGATATAGACTCCGCGCGACATTCTGGAGGAGGACACCCATGCACGAGACCCTCGACGCCCGGATCGAGTCGCGCGCCATGCTCGATCACCCGTTCTATCAGCGCTGGACGTGTGGCCAGCTCACCCGCGAGGAGCTGCGGGAGTATGCGCGGCAGTACTACCACTACGCCCTGGCTTTCCCGACGTTCCTCAGCAACGCACACGCGAACTGCGACGACCTGGCTGTACGGCAGATGCTGCTGGAGAACCTGGTCGAAGAGGAGCAGGGGAGCGAGAACCATCCCGAGCTGTGGCTCCGTTTCTGCGAGGCGCTCGGCCTCGACCGTGACGAGGTGAAGCGCGGCGCGGCGAACACCGCGACACGCCACCTCATCGCCACGATGCGCTCGCTGGCGCGTGAAGGAGCGCTGCACGAAGGGCTGGCCGCGCTCTACGCGTACGAGTCGCAGATCCCCGGAGTGGCCGCGGCCAAGATCGACGGCCTGGCGAAGTGGTACGGCATCACCGCGCCGCGCGACGTGGCCTTCTTCGCCGTGCACCAGGAAGCGGACGTCCACCATTCGGCCACCTCGCGCGCGCTGCTCGACCGGCTGTGCGCCAACGATGAGGCGCGTGCGGCTGCCGAGGCGGCTACGGTGCGGACGCTCGACGCCCTGTACGGATTTTTGGACGCCGTCACCGCGTAATCATCCTCGAGAGACCTCAACCGACAACATGGCCACGCTGCTCGAAGAGCTCAACCGCGTCAAGACCTACGACTACACCGAAGAGGAAGTCCGCGAGTTCGAAGCGCTGCACGAAGAGATCCGCGCGCTGAAGAAGCAGCGCAACGCGGTGATCGTCGCCCACAACTACTACCGCCCCGAGATCCTCCGAGTCGCCGACTTCGTCGGCGACTCCCTCGAGCTCGCCCTCATGGCGTCGAAAGTCAAGGACTCCGACGTCATCGAGTTTTGCGGCGTGCACTTCATGGCCGAGACGGCCAAGATCGTCAACCCCTCCCGGACGGTGCTGCTGCCGAACCTCCTGGCCGGCTGCCAGCTCGCCGACTCCGCGCCCGCGTCCGACCTGAAGGAGCGCATCGACGAGCTGAAGCAGACGTACCCGGACCTGGCCGTGGTCAGCTACGTCAACACCACGGCGGCCGTGAAGGCGCTGAGCGACATCATCTGCACGTCCGCGAACGGGCCGAAGGTCGTCCGTTCGCTGCCCAACCGCAACATCCTCTTCGTTCCCGACCGCAACCTGGCCCGCTTCGTCGCGGAGCAGGTGCCGGAGAAGAACATCATCCCCTGGGAGGGCTTCTGCTACGTCCACCAGCAGATCACGCCCGGCGAAGTGGCGAAGATCAAGGAGAGCGCACCGGACCTCGAAGTGCTCGTGCATCCCGAATGCCGCGGCGATGTGGCCAAACTGGCCGACGCCGTGCTCTCGACCTCGGGCATGGTGAAGTGGGCCAGGGAGCGGCCGGCCAAACGCTTTCTCGTCGTCACGGAGTGCGGCCTCACCGACCGCCTGGCCATGGAAGTGCCGGACAAGCAGTTCCTCAAGGGCTGCAAGCTCTGCACGTTCATGAAGGTGACGACGCTTGAAGATGTGCGCGACTCACTCCGCCACCTGCGCTACGAGATCGACGTTCCCGAAGACATTCGCGTCCCCGCCGAGCGCGCGTTGCGGCGGATGTTCGACGTGACCGGATGACGCTCGTTCGGGGATCGCGCGGTCACTCCGCCGTGGCTCGTTCCAGTAACTCGATCCGATTCCCGAACGGGTCGGCCACGTAGGCACGCTCGTAGCCGGGGAGCGGCTGGTCGGTCGTGACCTCCACTCCCGCGGCCCGGCAGTGGACCAGCAGGGCCGGCAGGTCATCCACGATGAATGCCGGGTGCGCTTTTTTCGCGGCGTGAAAATCGTCCTCGACGCCGAGGTGCACGTCGGCGGCGCCGGAACGGAACCAGGCGCCACCGCGGCGGGCGAGATGATCCGGCTTCGGAAGTTCCGAAAATCCAAGGATGCCCATGTAAAAACGGCGAGCATCGTCCTCGCGCCCGCGAGGCATGGCCAGTTGCACGTGATGAAGGGCAACGATCCGCATGTCCGGATGCTATCCTCACTGCCGGGAATGCGCGAGGAACGCCGCCGCTACCAGCGGATCACTCTGCCGGCGCCGCTCCGCGGAACGATCGGACCGGTACGCGTCTTCGTCGTCGATCTCTCCCTCGGCGGCGCGCGCGTGGCACACCAGGAGCCGCTGCCGAAACCGGGTGGGAGTTGCACCCTTCGCTTCGAGGGAAACTCCGGCACGATCGTGCTGCCGTGCGTCGTCGTCCGCACGGAAGTCTTCCGCGCGGCGAAGTCCGCCAACGATCGTTCCGTTCACCACTCCGGCCTGCAGGTCACCGCGGAAGACCGCTGGGCCGTCCAGCCGCTGCGCGATCTCATCACGTACTACATCGAGCGGGCCATGGACGAACAGAAAGCCAATGCCCGCGGCATCCCGGCCACGGCCGCGCTGTCGTTCCAGACGGGCAAGGGGAACGAGTTCATTCGCTTCGAGCTATCGCACGGGTCGTGGCGGCGCACCCCCACGAAGGAGCCGCGCCAGCCGCTGAACGGCTTCACCGTCTCCTCCGCGGAATCGGATGAGAGCCTCAGCATGCTCTGCGAAGCGTACGAGACCGGCAACCTCGAATCGCGAAAGCTGATCCGGACCATGGCCGAGCTGAGCATCAGCAAGACCGAGGGGATCCCCACGCGGAAGTATGAGCCGTAGAGCGCCGAGTCGAGCCCGCAACCGTTTGGGTGTTGCGTGGCGGTACCAGGTGTCGGGTATCAATGAGTACTTCAAAATCCACCCTCATGCTCAACATCGCCTACGTCGCTGTAAGCGGCGTAGGCGGTCTTCCCTCGGCACTCTTCCTCGCGCACCGACTGAGCTCGCCTTGCACGTTGTCCAGCGAGGAGTTGGAACACGCATGTCTGGCGTGGGGCTGCCTCGTCGGGATCACTCAGCCTGTCGTCTTTCGTGCATTCGGCTTTGCCTGGCACCAGATACTCAGCAGTCTTCTGCTGCAATTGGCAGTAGTGGTCTTTTTTTCGGCTGCGCTGCCAAGCTTGGATTTCGGGATGGCGGATCGCTCGAGGCAGAAGCGGACGATGGCCGACCTCCGATGGATCGGGCGGGAGATCGAGAATTACCAAACGCGAACGGGCCGGCTTCCGATCGCGCGATCGTCACTCGAGCTTTCGCGCGTTATCGGAAAGCGACTGCCTACTACCGACGGGTGGGGAAATCCGTTGCATTGCTCGGCCGGTCCGGCTGGATATCGGATCGTCAGCTATGGGGCCTGTGGCGAGCCTGACCGGCCTCCCACGACCGGCGTCGTGAAAGATCCACACGGCGACTTGATCCTGGAGAACGGCAGATTCGTAACGTACCCCATGGGTTTTGAGCCGTAACGCGCAACCAGCCGTGACGAACAGACGGGAACACGACCCAGCGCCGGGCTCTGATACCCGATACCTGATACCCAACACCCCATGACGGCTACCAATCGGTCAACCGAGAACCGCCGCCGAGCCACCGCCCGCGTCACCGTCCCGTCACCCTCCCCACCTTGTTCGCTCCGAGCTCCGTGAACCACAGGTTGCCGTCGGGGCCTTCGATGATGCGGTGCATGACCGTACCGCAGGTGGGGACTTCGAAAAACGTGAACGGAATGCGCGAGATGTCCGTGGCGGCGGCGGTGAGGATCGACTTGTCGATGCGGATGACGTGATCCGTGCCCGGCGGGCTCGGATTCTTCGGGGTGGGGTTGTTCTGATCGACGTACTGCTGGACCCAGAGGTTGCCGTCGTGGTCGAACGAGAGGCCTGCCAGGATGACGTTGTCCTGCGTCTTCGGAACGGCGAATTCGGTGATGGTGCCGTCGAGGAGGATGCGCGCCACGTTGTTGCCCGCCTCTTCGCTGAACCACATCGACTTCCCGTCCGGCGCCGGGACGATGGCGATGGGGCGGCTGTTGTGCGTGGGGATGGGAAACTCGGTCACCTCGCCGTCCGCGCGGCCGGGAGTGATGCGGGCGATGGCGTTGCCCACCAGCTCCGTTACCCACATGCTGCCGTTCGCGGCCGGCTTGACGTAGATCGGAACGCTGCCGACCGTTGCCAGCGGATAGGTGGTGATGCTGCCGTCCGGGCTGATCCGGCCGATGGTGCCCGTCGACTTGCCGGTGAACCAGATCGTCTTCCCGTCGATCCCAAAGGCCATTCCGTGCGGATGCGTGCCCAGCCTCTTCTTCGGACAGGTGGGGCACTCCAGACTGACGTCGTACTCCTTGTCGATCTTTCCGTTCGCATCGAGCCGCACGATCCTGCTGTCGAACTCCAGGGTGACCCACAGCCTGCCGCTGCCGTCGAACTCGATTCCGTGCGGCCCGCTCTTGTGAGGCATGGCCCAGAACGTCATGCCGCCCGTCTCCGTCACGTGCACGACGCTGTCGTAGTTCTGCCCCGTGATCCAGAAGCTGTCGCGGTCCGCGGTGATCTCGTGCGTCGAGCCGTCATGGCCGCAGGCTGACTTCCCCGGTGCGTAGTTCGGGTAGTTGACGGCCCAGTCGACGATGGTCTGTCCCTGTGCGCCCAGCGCGAACACGATGAGCATCACAAACGATAAGCGTTTCATGCGAAGCTACCTCTCAGATTGAGACGGTCGGAAACGCGACGATTACCGGAGGGGCGTCAGAGTTAGAACGCGATCAAGTGACATGACTGTTTCGATACTTGTAGTCGATGCCCCTTTAGGGGATGATATCGCCCGTCCAGGACCGTCCAGGTATGCCCTTCGTCTCGCGCCGTAACCTCATAGCTCTTGCTGTCATCATTTCCCTTGCCGGAAGCGCATCGGCGCGGCCTTTGGCGCGCCTCCGGGAGATGCTCAAGGGAAAGAGCGTGCCGGCCAAGGCGCCGGCCGCTCCAACGGGCGTGCACCATCCGCCTGTCCTGACCACCCAGGATGCACCGTATGCCGGCGCGCCGCCACTGGCGGTCGCCCGTGCCGTTCGGACTCTGCCCCTCCGGCAGATGAAGCTCATTCCGCCGCCCGGTCACGGTGAGGACGAGGATCGATTCGAGCCGGTTCACCCGGCACGCCCGACCGATACCCCCGCGGAGGACGGCAGGCGGCAGAGGTTCATGGGGCCGGTTGGCTCCTCGCCGGTCTCCACGGGCGTCAGCTTCGAGGGTGTCGGCACCGGCCTTCCGGGGTTCGCGCCCTGCTGCGTCCCGCCCGATGTCAACGGACACGTCGGCGCCACCCAGTATGTGCAATGGAACAACCTGAGCTTCGCGGTCTGGGACAAGAACGGAAACAAACTGTACGGACCGGCTGCCGGCAACACCCTGTTCCAGCCTCTCGGCGGAGTCTGCGCCTCGCACAACGACGGTGATCCTGTCGTCAACTACGACATCCTGGCCGGACGCTGGATCCTGTCGCAGTTCGCGATCTTTGCCAGTCCGGGCTCCTCGCATCAATGTGTCGCCGTGTCCCTTACCAGCGACGCCACCGGTGCCTGGTACCTCTATGACTTCGTCACCGATCCGGTGAATTTCGTCGACTATCCGCACATGGCCGTCTGGCCCGACGGCTACTACATGGCCGCGCACATCTTCAGCAGCGGCGGTTTCTCATTCCTGGCCGGACGGATCTACGCCTTCGAGCGAGACAAGATGCTCAGCGGCCAACCGGCCCGGATGTTGAGCAAGGATCTCAGACAGTACTCCGGCATGCCTCAGTACGGATTCTTGCCGGCGGACGTCGACAGCCCGCTCCCGCCGCCGGCGGGCGAGGCGGAGATGGTCATCGGGCCCGACCCGGTCTCGACCACGCTCCTCGATTCGACCCGAGTGGCGGTCACGTGGGGAGCGGCGCCGGCCATGACGCTCACCGAGACGCAAATCGCGGCTGGCTGGGGCATCGCTCCCTGTGTAAATGGCGGCCGGGCCTGCGTCCCGCAGCCGCCGCCGGCGTCGGGATCCGCCTACCTTGACAACCTCGACCAGCACATCATGCACCGGCTGGCCTACCGCAACTTCGGAGGCACGCCCGTGCAGGAGTCGCTCGTCGGCAACATCACCGTCGCCGGGAGCACCAGTTCACCCCCTCACGGCGCAATCCGCTGGTTCGAGTTCCAGAACGCGGGAGACTCCACGACCACGCCGGTGGTCTATCAGGCCGGGACGTTCGATCCCGACAACGATTACCGCTGGATGGGCTCGATCGCCATGGATAAGGACCGCGACATCGCGCTCGGCTACAGCAGGTCGAGCACGACGACCAAGCCGTCCATTTTCGTCAACGGCCGCCTCGGCACCGATCCACCCAACACGCTGGGCACCGAGACGCAGATGATGGCCGGTGGCGGCGTACAGACTTCCGCGAACCGCTGGGGCGACTACAGCTCCATGACTCTCGACCCCGTCGACCAGTGCACCTTCTGGTACACCAACGAGTACCTGAAAGCAGACGGCTCGTTCAACTGGGCCACCCGCATCGCCTCGTTCAAGTTCCCGTCGTGCACTCCGGTCTCGTGGGGCAACCTCAGCGGGACCACTACTTCCTGTGCCACAGGCGCCCCGATCGGCGGCGTCCTCGTTACCCTCGGCAACGGATACAGCGTGGTCAGCGATGCCTCGGGGCACTACTCGATGGGCGTTCCGGCCGGCACGTACACCGCCACGGCCACCGGCAGCGACATCAACTGTTCGTCCAGTTCTCCGGCCACGGTCAGCGTGATCATCCCGGCCGACGGCACGGTGACGCAGGACTTCTGCATGAGCGGCAGCTCGAACCTCGCGCTGGGCGCCGTCACCATCAACGACACGGCCGCCGGCAACGGCAACGGCATCGTCAACCGGAACGAGTGCGTCGATCTCACCGTGGCCGTGGCCAACAACGGCTGTGCCGCCGAGTCGGCCATCAATGCCACGCTGACCACATCGACGGCCGGACTGACCGTAACGCGGGGCAACTCGTTCTATCCCGACCTGACCACCGGTGCCAGCGCCGCCAATACGATTCCGTTCAAGGTCAGCACGTCGCCGGCCTTCGTCTGCGGCACGGTCATCGACTTCGCACTGAATCTGACCTACGCCGGCGGCAGCAAGTCGATCCCATTCACCGTGCCGACCTGCGCGGGGGGAGGGGCTCTGGCCATTCCCATCAGCTCCCTCAGCCTGACGGATCCAACCCAGTCCGACCGGCTTTTCCGCACCGGCACTCCGAGCGATTGCAACGGCAGAACCTGCCCCGGCCCATTCGGATCCGGCACCTATCACTACAAGACGTTCAAGTTCACCAATTCCAGCGGCGGCCCCGCTTGTGTCACGGTTACGATGAACGCCGCCTGCACCGGCTCCACTCCGGGCCAGGTCGAGGCGGTGGCCTATCTCGGAAGCACGTTCACCCCCAGGACGAGCGCCACGATCTGCGATCAGTACCTCGGCGACGCCGGGAGCAGCGTGGGCAGCGTCCTCCCCAGCCAGACGTTTTCCTTCACCGTTCCCGCCCAATCGGATTTCCTCATCGTCACCAACACCGTGAGTCCGGGGACGGACTGCACGCAGTTCTCCGGCACGATTTCCGGCCTGATCGACAACACGCCCGGTCCGGGCGAGTGCACCACGTGCACCCCTCCGGCCACGCCAACGGTCACCCCCGCCGGCCCGACCACGTTCTGCGCCGGCGGAAGCGTCACGCTCAACTCCAGCGCCGCCAGCGGCAACCAATGGTACTTCAACGGAGCCCCGATCGCAGGCGCAACCGGTCCCTCGCAGGTGGCCACCGCCGGCGGCACTTACACCGTCACCACGACCGTGAACGGTTGCCTCAGCGCGCCCGCACCGGCCACCGTCGTCACGGTCAACGCGTATCCCTCCACGCCGGCGCCTTCAAACAGCGGACCGTTCTGTGAAGGCTCCACGATCTTCCTTTCCACACCTGCCGTAACCGGCGCGACCTACGCATGGACGGGGCCGAACGGTTTCACCTCCACGCTCCGGACCCCGAGCCGCGCTAATGCCACGGCCGCGGACGCGGGCACGTATTCGCTCATCGTCACGGTCAACGGCTGCTCTTCGGCCGCGGGCACGACGAACGTCGTGGTCAATCCGCTTCCGGCCGCCCCGGCGCCGTCGAACAGCGGCCCGTTCTGCACCGGCCAGACCATCTCGCTCTCGACGCCTGCCGTGGTCAACGCGACGTACGCCTGGACTGGCCCCAACGGGTTTACCTCCGCGCTCCAGAATCCGACGCGCGCCAATGCCGCGGTGGCGGACGCCGGCACGTATTTCGTGACCGTCACGGTGAACGGTTGCCCCTCGGCCGGCGGAACGACGACGGTCGTGGTGAATCCGCCTCCGGCCACGCCCATCGCGAGCAACAGCGGCCCGTTCTGCGCCGGCTCGACGATCTCGCTCTCCACGCCGGCCGTGGCGGGCGCAACGTATGCCTGGACGGGGCCGAACGGCTTCACGTCCTCGCAGCAGAATCCGACCCGAGCCAATGCCACGGCGGCGGACGGCGGCGCGTATTCCGTGACAGTGGCCGTCAACGGCTGCCCCTCGGCCGCAGGCACGACGAACGTCGTGGTCAACACGGCCGTCCCGGCCACGCCCACGGCCGGCAACAGCGGTCCGTTCTGCGAAGGCTCGACGATCTCGCTCTCCACGCCGGCCGTGGCCAACGCGACGTATGCCTGGACGGGGCCGAACGGCTTCACGTCGGCGCAGCAGAATCCCACGCGGGCCAACGCCGCGGCGGGCGATGCGGGGACCTACTCCGTCATCGTCACCGTCGGCGGCTGCAGCTCGAGCGCAGGGACCACGAACGTCGTGGTCACGGCGAAACCGGCCACGCCGGCGGCCAGCAACGGCGGTCCGTATTGCGAGGGGAGCACGATCTCGCTCTCGACGCCGGCCGTGAGCGGCGCCACGTATGCGTGGACCGGCCCGAACGGCTTCACGTCGGCGCTGCAGAGCCCGACACGCGCCACGGCCGCGGCCGGTGACTTCGGCACGTACTCGGTGACGATCACGGTGGGCGGGTGCACCTCGGCCGCGGGCACGACGACCGTCGTCGACTCGAACGCCGCGGCCACGGCCACGAACGGCGGCCCTTACTGCGCCGGCGGCACGATCTCGCTCTTTACCCCGGCCGTGGCCGGCGCGACGTACGCATGGACGGGGCCGAACGGTTTCACATCCTCCGCGCAGAATCCAACCCGCGCCAGCGCCGCGGCCGCGGACGCCGGCACGTACTCCGTAATCGTCACGACCCCTGGCTGCACCTCCCTGGCCGGCAATACAGACGTCATCGTCAACACGACGCCGGCAGCGCCGGCGGCGACGAACGGCAGCCCGTATTGCGAGGGCTCCACCATTTCGTTGTCGACGCCTTCCGTGCCGGGCGCGGTCGCCTACTCGTGGACGGGCCCGAACGGCTTCACCTCGTCGCTTCAGAATCCGACCATTGCCAACGCCACGCTCGCCAGCGCGGGTACGTACTCCGTGACCGTCCTCAATGGCTGCACTTCGCCGGCCGGCGACACGACGGTGGTCATCAATGCGGCGCCCGCGGCGCCGGCGGCCTCCAACAGCGGCCCGTACTGCGCGGGCGCGACGATCGCCCTCTCCACGCCGGCCGTGGCGGGTGCAACGTACGGCTGGACCGGCCCGAACGGCTTTACCTCGTCGCAGCAGAATCCGACGCGCGCGAATGCCACGGGCGCCGATGCCGGGACGTATTCCGTGACCGTGACCGTCAACGGCTGCACCTCGGCCGCCGGCACGACCAACGTCGTGGTCAACACCCTGCCGGCGCCTGCGCCGGCGAACGGCGGTCCGTATTGCGAGGGCGCGACGATCGCCCTGGCCACCCCAGTCGTCCCCGGCGCGACCTACTCATGGACCGGCCCGAACGGCTTCACCTCGACGCTGCCGAATCCGACCCACGTGAGCGCCACCACCGCCGACGCCGGCACATATTCCGTATTCGTCACGGTCAACGGCTGCACCTCGCCGGCGGGCCTAACCAACGGCGTGGGCAAACCGAAAACGATTCCACCAGACATGGGCCGGGAATTTGCGCGGCCTTCTGGACCTTGATGGCCAAGTCGCGATGATGAACGGGAGTGCCCACGGCGACATAAAGAGCTCCCGCGGCCAGGGCCAGATCGGGGAGGTGCTGTTGGGTACGCTGGTTCCCATGGACCCGTTTGCCGTAAGGGGTGGTGGAGGTCTTCGCGCCAAACGGCGTGGCCCCGGAGCTTTGGATGCCGGTATTCATGTAGGCCTCGTTATTGAGGCAGATGAACACGCCGTCCTCATTGCGGGCGATCCAGGCGAGCAGGGCCTGCAGACCGATGTCGTAAGAGCCGCCGTCTCCGGCAATGCCGACGTTCACGACGGAGTTGGGAGGCAGAAGGCCGGCCTGCACCAAGGCATCATAGGCGGCGCGGTTGCCGCTCAACGTGGCGCCGGTATTGGGGAAGTTGTTGTGATCGACGGAAGCCAATCCCCAGCAGGAGGTGTTCTGGGTGGTGATGACCTCGTTGCAGCCGGTGCCGATGGATGCGGCGACGTAGCGCCCGGTGAGCTTGAGCGCGCGCAATACCTGGTTGGTGCCGGAGACCATGCCGCAGCCGGTGCAGCCTTGATGCCCGGAAAGCAGACCCGTGGTGGGAATGTAGCCGTATTCGCCGGGATCGACGACCGGTTCGGGAAGCAAGGAGCTGTGCGGGCTGGTGCCGATCACGCTGTTAAAAAGTATCTGGAACACTGCTGAGACTCCTTCCGGCCGGCAACGCTCCGGCTCCTTGAGCGATAAGCGATCTCGTCAGACTCCGCGTCCCACTTCCAAGGTGCGCAGCAACTGCTCTTCCACGGATTCGTCTTCCGGGCGCCACTGGAAGAACGCTTCGGCGCGCTCGTCCGGCTTGCGCGGTTCGGGAGGAGCCGCTTCGCGGTCGGTGGTTTCGGCGAATCCCCTGCGGATCGCTTCGAGGTTGGCGTCCTTGGGTTTGGGGACGTTCTTTTCGTAGAAGCGCAGGGCGTCGTCGAAATTCAGCAGGGAGCAGACCCGGT
>CAZYTO010000108.1:0-17108 GCA_964650405.1 uncultured Thermoanaerobaculia bacterium
CTCCAAGCAACGAGCGGAGAATGTGACAAAGTAGAACTAACCACTAACCACTAACGACTCTAACTACTACCCACTCGTCACTTCAGCACTCCCAACGCCTTCTCCGTCGCGTGCAGCAGAGCGTCCGGCCCCACCGGGGCGCCGGTCGCGTTCTTCATCCAGAGGTCGGGTGTGATCGAGCCGGCTTTGGCCATCCGCTCGAACTCGCCGCCGATGTTCCCGGCTTTCTGCATCTGCCCCTCGATCTGGAAGGCGATAAGGTGGCCGATGGGATAGTCGGGGAGGTACATCACGGAATCGACCATGTGGGCGTAGATGCCGAGGAGCGTGACGTCCCTGGCGTGGAAGACCGGCGCGTACCAGTGGTTCCAGACGTTCTTCGAGATGACCACGGTGGCGTCCTTCAGCTCCGCGGGAGTGGCGTTGGGGTGGTCGTACATCCAGTGCCACATCTCGAGGTCGACTGTGGCCGCGCCGGCGATCTCATACGTTCCCCAGAAATCGTTGAGCGTCTTCAGGGCGTCGGACTCGGCGCTCGGCCTGGCCAGTCCGAGGAGCTCGAGGTCGCGGTTCTGGAAGACGAAGGCCAGCGCCTCGGTGAAAGCCGTGTTGGGGACGCCGGAGTTGGTGTAGTAGTCGATGTAGTTGAGCGAGAACGTCTGTTCGACGTTGTGCCCCATCTCGTGCACGGCGATGTTGTAGCCCTTGTAGTCCATCCCGTCCTTGCCGACACGGGTGCGCAGGTGGGGATGGTCGTCGCGGCGGCCGGCGCCCAGGGCGTGCCCGGAGCCGCGGGCGGGATCGACGACGATGTTCTCGGCCAGCATGTGGGCGCGCTCGGCGGAGAAGCCGAGGTCGGTGAAGAGGCGCGTCATGTCGGCCTTGTAGGCGGCGGGAGTCGGGTAGCGCTTCCTCGTGATCTCGTCGAGCTGGGCCTCGGTGTACTGGCCGCGGGGCCGGAAGCCGTTGTACCAGATGTCGAACGGTTCGAGCTTGCGGCCCAGGCGTGACTCGATGAGGGCCGCCACCCGCGGCACGAACGGCGAGGACATCACCGCTTCGAGCATGGCCCGCACGCGCGCTTCGGGAATCTGGCGGTCCTCGTTGAAGCGCCGGGCGATGAGCGTCGGGGCGGTGGGCGAGTACTTGTCGATGAGCCGGGCCGCCTGGAACGTCTTGAGGATCATCGCGTAGCGGCTGTTGGCCTGATCGATCTTCGCGCCGGGCGTGAAGCCGGCCGGCGCGTCGTGCGCGGCCGCGGCCTTCGTCTCGTTCGTGACGGGGTTCCAGTCCAGAGCCGGGTTGTCGACGACCGCGTTCGGAATGGACTGGTCGACGATCCGCTCCATGACCTTCACGATGGCGCGCTGCTTGGCCAGGCCGTCTTTCGTGTCGCTGTAATCGGCCTTGATCTCGTCGCGCAGGTTCCAGTGCTCGAGCAGACGCATCGACTCGGGGAAGAGGCGTCTGCCGTTCGCATCGACGAGGTGGTGCATCCAGATGTTGTAGGTGGATACGTACTGGCTCGCTTCCGAGATCAGTTTCGACGACTCCAAGCTGACGTCGCCGGGGATGCGCTTGGAGAAGGTGTCGGCCAGCTTCGTCTCCGCCCACTGGCGCCGCGTCCATTTGTCGCCGCCGGCCAGGCGCTCGTCGAGCGTGGTGATGGGGAAGTTGAGGAGCACCGTGAAGGCCACTTTGTTGGCGAAGAAGTCGTCGTTGACGTGCGCCGCGGGGCTGTAGCCGGCCAGCACCTCGTCGTACGGCTGGATCGGTCCGATGTCGAGATCGGCCTGGCGGCGCAGGTCGCGGCCCACGGCGGTCATGTAGCCGTAGACCGACTCCAGGACGAACTGCATGCGGTCGAAGAGCGTGTCGAGGGAGGCTGGATCGCCGGCGAAATTCGTGCGGACGAAGTCCTCGAAGGCCGCCGCGTCGCCGTCGTCGCTGCGCCAGAAGTCGGCCAGCTGGCCGAGGCCGCGGGTGATGCGGCTGTGCTGCCCTTCGCCGTACTTCGCGACGAGCTCCGTTTCCATCTTCCTGATCGAGTCGTTCATCCAAGCCTGCCGCGTCTGGCCGAGCGACGTTCCGGCCAGGGCAAGAACGATCGTGGCGAAAGTAAGTGTGCGAAACATGGCGCGTATCGTAATGGAGAGGCGCCATTCGTGCGTGGTCCGCGTGGAGGGGCTGTGCCCAGGGATTTGTGAGATCCTTCGCCCGCCTTGGCGTTGGATCTCACCAGCCCGCCCCCGCCCCTGACGCAGCGGCAGCGCACGGTGGTCATCGTGCTGACGATCGTCTGCGCGGCGACGCGCTTCCTGGCCATGGCCCGCTCCATCTGGGACTGGGACGAGGCGCTCTTCACGCTCGGCATGCGGGCGTACGACGTCACCAAGCACCACCCGCACCCGCCCGGCTTTCCCCTGTTCATCGCCCTGGCCCGCGGGCTGCGGGTGTTCCTGCCGGGCGACGTTCGCGCCTTGCAGGCCGTCAGCCTGGCCGCAGGCGTGGCCCTCTTCCCGGCCATGGTCTTCCTCGGCCGGGAGCTGCGGCTGCGCGTCGAGATCGCCCTCGTGGCGGCGCTGCTCTGCGCGTTCTTTCCCAACGTCTGGTTTTTCGGCGGCACGGCCTTCAGCGACGTCCCGTCGATCGTCCTGGCCGTCGTCGCCGTGGCCTGTCTGCTGCGCGGCTGCCGCAGCGCCGAGGCCTATCTGACCGGATCGTTGGTCCTGGCCCTGGCCATCGGCATGCGTCCGCAGAACTTCCTCATCGGCCTCGTGCCGGGCCTCATCGCCACCTGGTACCGCGCCCGCCGCTCCTGGCGCGACGTCGTCTTCGCCGCACTCATCGGGGCCGTCGTCGCCGGCGTGGCGTTTGGTGGCGCCATCGCCGCCTCCGGCTCCTTTGCGAAGTACATGAGCACCGTGCGCGCGCACGGCGAGTACATCGCCCGCGTCGACTCGTTCCGCAGCCCGGAGCGTCCGCCTTTGTGGCGGCTTTTCCCGCGCTTCTTCTTCCAGCAGTACGGCGCTCCGGTGCTGAGCGTGATCCTCTCCGCGCTGGTGGTCGTGTCGGCGGTGGGTGCCGTCCGGAACCGCGATCGCTCCATCCTGATCAACGTCCTGGCCTTCGGCCCGATGGCCGTCCTGGCGTGGCTGATGCTCGACCGCTACTCGATCAGCCGCTTCTCCATCGGCTATATCCCGATGTTCGCCTTCCTCGCAGCCGACGGCATCGACCGGGTGGTGGGCTGGGCCAGCAAGCGCCAGCGAGGCTCGCGGTGGAGGGCGGCCGTCACGGCCCTGGCCGGCGCCGCGCTGGCGCTGTCGTTCTTCCTGTGGATGCTGCCGTCGCTGGCCGAGGTGCGAGCCGACGTGGCGCCGACGGTGGCCGCGGTCACCGGCATCGCCCGGCACCTCGATCCGAAGCGCGACCGTCTCTTCGTGGCGTTCAACATGGCGCCGTTCCTGGAAGTGGCCGCGCCCGATCTGAAGTTCACCCGGCTGTACGACGAACGGGGACTGCCGCTCTCGGGCGAGCTGGACGGCCGCCGTCCGTGGCTCCTCTCGGAGATCTACTTCACCCGGCCGCGTGGCTTCGTCGCCCATCGCGAGCGCGGGCACCTCTGGAACGTGGCCCGCCGCCATTACTTCGACGTCTCGCTCCAGCCGATCGCCGCCACGCCCCAATTCACCGAGGGCTGGACGTCGCCCGAGCTGACCGGAGTCGATCCGCCCTCGCGCACGGGCATGGACGAATACCGCTGGTGC
This sequence comes from uncultured Thermoanaerobaculia bacterium, assembly GCA_964650405.1. GTDB lineage: Bacteria > Acidobacteriota > Thermoanaerobaculia > Gp7-AA8 > Gp7-AA8 > CAZYTO01. The sequence continues at coordinate 3,771 of CAZYTO010000108.1, forward strand.
GGCCGTCGCGGCGTCATCGGCCTGCAGGGCGTGACCGGCGAGGCCGTCCTCCGTCTCGAGTTCAGCGTGCCGCACGAGCTCGTGCCGGAACGGCCGCAAGTCACGATCCTCCTGAACGGCAGGAGCGTGGAGACGATCCCCATCACCGAAGAGACGACCGTGCGCGAGTGGCACCTCACCCCGGCCGACACCGGCGCGCCGAATACCCTGGAGCTGCGGATCGACAAGGTCTACAACAGCGTGTCCCGGCACACGGGAGAGGACCCGCGGGACCTGGGCATCCGCCTGCACTTCCTGTCGTTCGGAGCAGCGTGACACGTTAAGGGCGAAGGGCGAAGGAAGAAGGGCGAAGGAAGAGCCTGGAGCGGGATGGCGACGGGTGAATGAGAAGTGCTGAATGAGGAGTGCTGAATGGGCTTCCTTGTTTCATTCAAGACGCACCGTATCAACATTCACCATTCCTTCACGCCACCTCCGCTGTCGCGCTTCCTTCGCCCTTCGCCCTTCGCCCTTTCAGTAGAATCCCCCTCCATGAAATCGACGGCAGTCCTCGCGCTCGTCTTTCTCGCTGCGTGCGTCGCCCCCGCGCAACCACAACCTCAGACCCAGCCTCACCCTCCGGTGCAACCGCAGGCCGCGACGCAAGTCAAGACAGAGGCCGCCGAGACCGCCGCTCCGGCAACGCCGGCCAATACGATCGAGGCGAAGACCGCGAAGCTGCAGCTCCTCGACGGCTTCCTTCCTCTCTATTGGGATGCCGAGAACGGCAAGCTGCTGATGCGCATCACGCTTCTCGGCGAGGAGCTGATCTACCAGACGTCACTCCCGGCCGGCCTCGGCTCGAATCCGGTCGGCCTCGACCGCGCCGCCCTGGGCGAGACGCTCATCGTCCGCTTCGACCGCATCGGGCCGAAGGTCCTGATGGTCGCGCCGAACTATCGCTACCGCGCCCTCTCGAATGACGCCGCGGAGCGGCGGGCCGTCGAAGACTCGTTCGCGAAGTCGGTGATCTGGGGCTTCAGAGTCGAGGCCAGCGACGCGAAGTCGGTGCTCGTCGACGCCACCGATTTCTTCCTTGCCGATCAAGGTGGCGTCGCCGATCAGTTGCGCGCCACGAAGCAAGGCGGCTACTCCGTCGACAGGAACCGCAGCGCGATCTTCCTCGAACGGACGAAGGCCTTCCCTCGCAACACGGAAGTCGAAGCGACGCTGACCTTCGAGACGCATGAACAACCGGGTCGCTACGTCCGCGAAGTGGCGCCTGTGCCCCATGCCATCACCCTGCGCGAGCACTTCTCCTTCGTGGCGCTGCCGGAGCCGGGCTACACACCGCGCGTGGCCGATCCCCGCATCGGCATCTTCGGCCCCGACTTCTACGACTACGCCACGCCATTCACGTCACCGCTCGAGCGGCACTGGATCATGCGGCATCGCCTGGAGAAGAAGGATCCCAGTGCCGCCGTCTCCGACCCCGTCAAGCCGATCGTCTACTACGTCGACAACGGGACGCCGGAGCCGATCCGCAGCGCGCTCGTCGAAGGGGCGTCGTGGTGGAGCCAGGCCTTCGAAGCGGCCGGCTTCCGGAATGCGTTCATCGTCAAGGTCCTCCCCGAGGGGGCCGATCCGATGGACGTGCGCTACAACATGATCAACTGGATCCACCGCGCCCAACGCGGCTGGTCGATGGGCGAGGCCGTGTCCGATCCGCGCACGGGCGAGATCATCAAGGGCAACGTGCTCCTCGGGTCACTCCGCATCCGCCACGACGTGATGATGGCCCGCGGTCTCATCCCGCAGTACGAGGAGCTGGAGGACGAGGCGCTCTCGCAGCTCGATCCGAAGACCTCGCCGTCGCTCATGGCCCTGGCCCGCATCCGCCAGCTTTCGGCGCATGAAGTCGGCCACACGCTCGGCCTCGACCACAACATGGCCGCGTCGAGCTACGGCCGGGCCTCGGTGATGGACTACCCGTCACCGCTGGTGAAGGTCGTCAACGGCAAGCTCGATCTTTCCGACGCGTATGCCACCGGCATCGGCGAGTACGACAAGTGGGCCATCCGTTACGGCTACTCGCAGTTCGCGCCGGGCGCGAACGAAGCGGCGGAGCTCGACCGGATCATTCGCGAGCAGAAGCTCTACATCAGCGATCCCGAGTCGCGGCCGGAGAGCGCGGCCCACCCGAATTCCTCGGTGTGGGACGTGCCGGGCGATCCGATCGGCATGCTGAGGCAGGAGATCGAAGTGCGGCGCATCGCCCTGTCGCAGTTCGGCCTGCGCAACATTCCCACCGGCAGGCAGCTCTCGTCTCTCGAGGAGATGCTCGTGCCGCTCTACCTCCATCACCGCTATCAGCTCGACGCCGCCGCGAAGTCGATCGGCGGGATCGACTACCGCTATGCGGTCAAGGAGCACGGGGCGGTGATCCCGGAGCCGGTGCGGAAGATCGTGCCGCCGGAGCAGCAGCGCGAGGCCCTGACCGCCGTGCTCTCGACCCTGCAGCCGTCGTTCCTCGAGGTGCCGCAGCGCATCGTCGACCTCATCCCGCCGCGGGGCACGGGTGGGCGGGAGATGCCGAACACGGAGCTGTTCGAGCACCGCACGGCGCCGGCGTTCGATCCGGTCTCCACAGCCATGGCCTCGGCGGACATCACGCTGACGGCGCTGTTCGACGCGCACCGCGCGGCGCGGCTCACGCAGTTCCACGCCGAAAACGGGGCCAATCCCGACTTCAGCGAAGTCGTCGACGACGTGCTGGCCATCGTGACGAAGCGGGAGCCGGGGATGCATGGAGCGATCACCCGCGCCACGGCGCGGCTCGCCGCGTCGCGCCTCATGGACCTGGCCAACAACGCCGGCGCCGACGCGCAGGCACGCGCCGAGGCCGCCGAGGGACTGCGGAAGCTGGCCGCGAAGCTGGGCGACGTCAAGGGCGCCGACGCGCCGGAGCTGGCCCACCGTCACCTGCTGCGCGAGGAGATCGCCTCGTTCCTGGCGCGGCCCGACAAGCCGCGGGACGACGTGAAGCCACCAGCCGTGCCGGAGGGGCCGCCGATCGGGGACTGAGCTTCCGTTTACTCCGAGCGTGGGTGGCCGGCGGTGGGAGCGAGGAGTCAATGCCGGGCACACCCGTCGGATGCTACGCGCAGCGCTCGGTCAGCGCGGAGGCGCGCTGACCATGCGCTTCCAAGAAACTCCCAGTGTTTATGTGGGTTCTTACGAGCTAAGAAGCAACTCACGCGGAGGGCGCGAAGAACGCGGGGAAGGCATTCAGTCCTCCGCGATCTCCGCGATCTCCGCGTGAACCCCGTCCCCCGTCGATAGTTTCTTCTCTCAGGCGCAGCGCCCTCGCGCTGTGCTTGGGCTCGGGATGACGGATTCGATTGTTTTCACAGCCTCTGAGGTAAGAGGTGCTGAGGTAAGAGGTGCCGTGGGAGGCGTGAGGGTGATCGAATACACTTAGGCCTTGAGCGAGCCGGTCAGGACGTGCCCAAAGTGTGGCGCAAACGTCGCGGAGGTCAGCGAGTGTCCTGTATGCGGTGTGATCCTCCGAAAAATTCATCCGACAGGACCGCGCGCCGCTCCGGACCGCCCGACCGGCCGCACTCTTGTTAAGCCGATCGGGAGTGAACCGAGGGATGGGTTGGCGTCTGCCACGGTCTGGCGATTGATTCTGGCCGTGGCTATCGCGATGACCGTCATGGTTATCGCTCTCAATCAATCGGATCTACTGACCTATCCCTCCTGGACCCTGCTCTTTCGTACATTTCTCGCATCGCCGTTTCTGATCTCGATCCTCGCAGCCATCCTGCTAGTGAGAATCCGCTCCAGAGTGCGCGTTGCCGACGTGGTTCTTGGCGGGACCGGCTTTGGCGGGGTGGTGATTTCCGCGGTCTTGGTGGTGCTGACGATGCCGTTTGACAGCCTGTATCCCGCGTTCGCCGGAGCCGCGTGCTTCCTCTTCACCATTACGCTCTTGACGATCACGGCCGTTCGCGCAGATTCAGATCGACGATTAGTTCGTTCTCTGTTTGCAACACCGGTGGTAGCGTTTTCGGTTGTCGGTATTCAGTTGTTTTGGTTTTTCATTCACCTTCGTGCGCACTGATCGCTTACCGGACTCGATGGACGAGGCGTGTCGAGGCTCGATCGCGACACGTTGACTCAGGCCGTGCGCGATTTCAGAAAGAGCCTCGAAGGCTCGTAGCTACCTGTGGTAGCGCGACGACGTTCGACGCGAGCGTCAGCTCTTCCCGCCCTTCGCAGGCGCACCGGCGAGCAGCTTCCGGAACCCTTCGTCGTCCCGCAGCGGCGCGAAGGCTTCGTCCTTCTGCAGGTAGTCGATCCGGTCGAAGCCGAGGGAGAAGGCGCGCTGCAGTTCTTCGAGCGCGCCGCGCTTATTGCCGGCCAGGCAGCGTACGGCGGCCCGGTTGTAGTGCGACCATGGCGATTCCGGGCGGATGGCCGCGGCGATGGCGAGGTAGTGCTCGGCCTTCGTGTACTGCTTCTGTGCCCGCAGGTCCGTGGGGATGTAGTGCGCGCACTGCCCCCACAGCGTGTTCAGAATGCGGAGGGCGGCCAGGGCGTCCTCGCCGGTGCCCGCCGCCTGACGGCGCAGCATGGTGATGTGGAGCTGATCGATGGCGGCAGCATCGTCCTTCTCCATGGCGATGACCCGCTGGGACTGGGCGATGGCCGTCTCTTCCGTCTTCAGCGCCCGCTGGCGGGCTTTCAGCGTCGGCGCGTAGTCAGGCAGTGCCTCCACGCGTGCGGCGGCTGCCGTCGCTTCCGGCGTGTCGCGCAGCCCGGCGTAGTCCGCGGCGATGGCGCGGTAGATGCGGGCGGCATCGACGAGCTCACCGGCCGATTCCAGCGCCTTGGCCCGCCCGAGGTCTGCGGACCAGAGCGCGGCCAGCCGGGCCTGGTCCTTCGGCGTCGTGCCGGCGATCATCGACCGCAGTTCCATCCAGTCCAGGGCCTCGTCGACGAGCGGGGCCGGCATCCACTCGTGCCCGCCGCCGAAGTATTCGATGCGATGCGGCAACCGTAGGCCGTTCATCTCCGTGTCGAGCGCATGCAGCTCGGAGTAGTTGAAGTCCTTGATCCCCGACGTGCCGAAGAACAGGAAGTCCGTGTCGCGCTTCGGGCGCCGGTCCATGGGGAAGCCGGCGCTGGCGCCGATGATGCCGGTGATGGCTCCGGGCCGGCCGATGGCGAGGTAACAGGAGATGCGCACCGTTCCGGAGTAGCCGGCGAAGTAGATGCGCCGGTCGTCGATGGAGAAGCGCTCGTGCGTGTCGTCCCACATGGCCCGGACGGCGGCCACGGTGGGCGCGGTGTCGGTGTCGCTGGCGCTGTCGTAGGAGCTGACCACGATCACGCCATGGCGCTCGGCGGTCTCGTGGAATACTTCCATCGGGTCGAGCGCCTGGCGGCCGGCATCGAGGGCGAAGACGATCGGCCATTTCTTCTGCGCCGTATAGCCGGAGGGGAGGTAGAGCGCGTAGGCGATCTTCGGCTCGGCACGGCAGGCGACTTTCTCGATGACCCTGCCGGCCGGCAGTTCCTCGGCGGCCAGCGCGGGGGCCATGAGTAAAGCCACGAGTAAAGCTGCGGTAAAGAGCGCGGCAACGAGCCTTTGCACGCCCTCATTCTGCATGGGGAAGCCCGTTACAAAGCCCCTCCCCCGGGATGATTTCCGATTACGTAACGATATGATTCGCCCTCGCATGACTCTCACAGCCGAAGACCGTAAGACCGATCTCGTAGACCGTCTCGCCACCGAGGCGGGGAACCGGGTCGGACCCGACAAAGCGGACAGCGCCGTCGAGTTCGTTCGCCGCTATTTCGCGCTCGTCGCTCCCGACGACATCATCTACAGCTCCTTCGAAACGCTCCTCGGCGGCGCCCTGTCGCTCTGGGATCTGGGCCAGCAGCGGAAGCCGGGCGCGCCGAAGATCCGCCTCTTCAACCCCACCGCCGACGCCAACGGCTGGACGCTCGCCCACACCGTCATCGAGATCGTCAACGACGACATGCCCTTCCTGGTCGACTCGGTCAGCGCGGAGCTGAACCGGCGCGAGCGCAACATCCACCTCCTCATGCATCCCATGGCCCGCGTCCGCCGCGACGCGCTGGGCAACCGGCTCGGGCTGACGGCGACGCAGTCCGCGCCGATCGACGCCATCCACGAGTCGTACATGCACATCGAGATCGACGAGGAGACGCAGCCCGCCGAGCTCGAGACGCTGCGCGCGGCCATCGAGGATGTGCTGGGCCAGGTGCGCGTGTCGGTAGCCGACTGGCGCACGGTGCGCGACCGCCTGGCCGCCGACACGGCGGAGCTGGACGCGGCCCTTCCCATGCCCGCGGAGGAGGTCGACGAGGCCCGCCAGTTCCTGAAGTGGCTCGACGACGGCAACTTCATCTTCCTCGGCTACCGCCGTTACGGCTTCGAGACGCGCGAAGGGAAGGATTACCTGCCGCCGCAGCCCGGCTCCGGCCTGGGCATCCTCCGCGCGGTGCGCGAGGAGTCGCGCGAGCGCGGGAGCGCCCCGCTGACGCAGGAGTTCAGCGAGTACGCGCGCAAGAAGGATCTGCTCATCGTCACCAAGGCCAACAGCCGGTCACAGGTGCACCGGGCCATCCCCATGGACCGCATCGGGATCAAGCGCTACGACGCCGCCGGGAACCTGATCGGGGAGGACCGTTTCCTCGGCCTCTTCACCACCGCCGCCTATATCCGCAGCGTGAACGACATCCCCATGCTGCGGCTGAAGGCGCGCCGGGTCATCGAGCGGGTCGGCGTCGATCCCCGGTCGCACAACGGCAAGGCCCTGGCCGACATCCTGGAGAACTTCCCGCGCGACGAGTTCTTCCAGATCACGGATGAGGACCTGTACGAGATCGCCCTGGGCATCCTGCAACTGCAGGAACGGCAGCGCGTGGCTCTCTTCCTGCGCAAGGACGTCTTCTCGCGCTTCGTCTCCTGCTACGTCTACGTGCCGCGCGACCGCTACACGCCCGACTTCAAGGAGAAGGCGAAGCAGATCCTGGAAGAGGCGCTGGAGGGACGGGACACGGCCGTCTACGACCACATCACGGACTCACCGCTTGCGCGCGGCCTCTTCATCGTGCGCACCGCGCCCGGGCGCGTCCCGGCCATCGACGTCAAGCGCGTCGAGGCCTACCTGGCCGAGGCGGCGCGGACGTGGAGCGACCGCCTGCTCGACCAGCTCTGCGCCATGGAAGGGGAAGAGGAGGGCATCGAGCTCCACCGCCGCTACAAGCGCGCCTTCCCGCTGGCGTACTCCGAGCGCTTCTCGGCCGCCGCGGCCCTGCACGACATCAAGCATGTGGAGAGTGTCCTGGCCGACGGGAAGCTCGTGGTTGACCTCTACCGCCACCGCGCCGATCACTCCGATCACAAGCAGTTCCACCTCAAGATCATCCACTCCGGCGCCCCGGTGCCGCTGTCGGAGATCATGCCCCGCCTGGAGAACATGGGGCTGCGGGTACTCGCCGAGGTGCCGTATGAAGTGCAGCCCGTGGGCGCGGCCGAGCCGGTGCGCATCCGCGATTTCGCTCTCTCCAGCCAGGGCATGCAGGACGACCTCTCGACGGTCAGGTCGAAGTTCCAGGAGGCCTTCGTCCGCGTGTGGAACGGCGACGCGCAGGACGACGGCTTCAACCGGCTGGTGCTCGGCGCGGAGCTGGAGTGGCACGAGGTGGTCATCCTCCGCGCATACGCGAAGTACGTCCGGCAGGTCGGCATCAACTTCTCGCAGGAGCTGATCCAGCTCACGCTGGCGGACAATCCCGACATCGCCCGCCTGCTGCTGCAACTCTTCCAGCAGCACTTCGATCCGCAGTACGGTCCGGCCGGGAAGATGAGCGGCCGGCAGTTCGCGGCCATGAACATCCGCGCCCAGATCGAGGACGCGCTCAACGCCGTGACCAATCCGGATGAGGACCGCATCCTGCGCCTCTACGTCACGCTCATCGAATCGACGCTGCGGACGAACTACTACCAGTCGGCGTCCGAGGCCGGGTTCCAGCGCAAGCCGTACCTCTCGTTCAAGCTCGACTCCCAGAAGATCAAGGACCTGCCGCTGCCGCGGCCGCTCTTCGAGATCTTCGTCTACTCGCCCCAGATGGAAGGGATTCACCTCCGGGCCGGCAAGGTCGCCCGCGGCGGCATCCGCTGGTCCGACCGGCGCGAGGATTTCCGCACCGAGATCCTCGGCCTGATGAAGGCCCAGAACGTGAAGAACGTCGTCATCGTGCCGATGGGCTCGAAGGGCGGCTTCGTGGTCAAGAATCCCTCCGCCGATCGGGCCACGTTCCAGCGGCAGGGCGTGGAGTGCTACAAGACCCTGCTCCGCGGCATGCTCGACATCACGGACAACCGCCGCGGCACCGACATCATCCCGCCCAAAGACGTGGTCCGCCGCGATGAGGACGATCCGTACCTCGTCGTGGCCGCGGACAAGGGCACGGCCACGTTCAGCGACATCGCCAACTCCGTCTCCGCCGACTACGGCTTCTGGCTGGGCGACGCCTTTGCCTCCGGCGGCAGCGCCGGCTACGACCACAAGGCCATGGGTATCACCGCCCGCGGCGGGTGGGAGGCGGTCAAGCGCCACTTCCGCGAGCTGGGCCAGAACATCCAGCAGGAAGAGTTCACGGTGGTGGGCGTCGGCGACATGTCCGGCGACGTCTTCGGCAACGCCCTGCTCCTCTCGCCGTGCACCAGGCTCCTGGCGGCGTTCAACCACTCCCACATCTTCCTCGACCCCACTCCCGATCCGGCGGCGGCCCTGGCCGAACGCCAGCGGATGTTCGACCAGCGGCTGAACTGGAATGCGTACAAGCCCGAGCTGATCTCGAAGGGCGGCGCGGTCCTGGAGCGCAGCGCGAAGAGCGTGACCGTCTCGCCGGAAGTCATGGACATGCTCGACCTTCCGCAGAAGACGCTCGCCCCGGCCGACCTGATCCGGGCCATCCTCCGCGCGCGGGCCGACCTGCTCTGGCTGGGCGGCATCGGGACGTACGTGAAGTCGAGCGAGGAGGATCATGCCGCGGCGCGCGACCGCGCCAACGACGCCCTGCGCGTCGATGCCGGCGACCTGCGCGTCCGCGTGGTCGGCGAAGGGGCGAACCTCGGCTTCACCCAGCGGGCCCGCATCGAGTTCAACCTGGCCGGCGGCCGGATCAACACCGACGCCATCGACAACTCCGCCGGCGTCGATACGTCCGATCACGAAGTCAACATCAAGATCCTGCTGTACGACGCCATCGAGCGCGACGAGCTGAAGGCCGGCGATCGCAACGCGCTCCTGGCCGCCATGACCGACGAGGTCGGGCACCTCGTCCTGCGCGACAATTACGAGCAGACCCAGGCCATCTCCCTCACCCATGCCCTCGGTGAGAGCGTCCTCGACGAGCAGGCCCGCTTCATGCGCGCCCTGGAGAAGGCCGGCAAGCTCGATCGGGCCATCGAGTTCCTCCCCGACGACGACACCATCGCCGACCGCCACTCCGCGCATCAGGGCCTCAGCCGGCCGGAGATCGCCATCGTCCTGGCCTACGCGAAGATCGTCCTCTACTCCGACCTCCTCGCCTCCGACCTGCCCGACGATCCGCAGCTCCTGCACGACCTGCTGCTCTACTTCCCCGTGCCGCTCCGGGAGCGCTTCCGGACCGCCATCGAGCGCCACCGCCTGCGCCGCGAGATCGTGGCCACGGTTCTGACCAACAACATCATCAACCGCGTGCGCCCCACCCTGGTGAACCAGTTGACGGAGGAGACCGGCAAGCCGCCGGCCGACGTGGCCCGGGCCTTCACCATCATCCGCGACGCCTTCGACCTCCGCTCGATCTGGGCGGACATCGAGTTGCTCGACAACCAGCTCCCGGCCAAGGTGCAGCTCGACATGCTGCAGGAAGTCGAGCGCCTACTCGAGCGGGCCATGCACTGGCTGCTGCGTGGGTCGTACGAGAAGCTCGACGTCGCCGCCACCGTGGCTGAATTCCGCCCCAAGATCGAAGCCATCGCCGGCAAGCTGCACGACATTCTGCCGGCGCAGGTGCTGGCGCTGTTGAAAGCACGGCAGGGCGAGCTCGAAGCCGACGGGATCCCGGAGCATCTGGCCTACCGCGTGGCCTCGCTCGGCGTGATGAGCGCGGCCCTGGACATCGTACGCATCGCCCGCGGCGGCCGGGCCGTGGAGGACGTCGCCTGCGTCTACTTCGGCCTCGGCGAGCGGTTCGGACTGGACCGCCTGCGTGCCGCCGGCGCATCGATGACCATCGACACGCCCTGGCAGAAGGCGGCCGTGGCCGCGGTGCTGGACGACCTGTTCAACTACCAGAGCAACCTGGCCTCACGGGTGATCGCCGAGAGCAACGGCGCGAAGGAGCCCGTCGAGACCTGGCTGGCCAGCCGCCCCCGCGTCGTCGAGCGCGTCGACCAGACGATGAACGACGTCAAGGGGGCCGTGACCATCGACCTGGCCATGCTGACCGTGGCCTCGCGGCAGTTGCGGGCGCTGGTGGAGAGCTGATAGCGCCGGCGAGCGGGTTGTGGCGAGCGGCGAGCGGAACACCGGCCTCTCCCACTCGCCGTAAACCGCGCGCGGAAATCCACCGCCACGCTTGCTCCGTAATTCGTGCATGAACCACGAGCAGATGCTGCGCACCGCCTACGCTACGTTTGCGACCGGCGACCTGGCCGGGTATCTCGCGTTCTGCACGCCCGACATCCGTTTCGTCGTCCCGGGGCACAATCAACTGGCCCGGACGTATGACCCGGAGAGCTTCGCGTCGACGCTCATTCCCGATGTCATGCGCCTGTCGAATGGCTCGTTCCGCGAGACCGTGCTCGACGTCTTCACCAACGAGCATCGCGCCATCGTCCACGCGGAGCACGAACTGGAGCGTGACGGGCGGAAGCACACCTACCGCACGCTCCACCTGTACGACATCGTCGGCGGCAAGCTGGCCAGCTTCCGGGAGATTCCGGAAGATCTGAACGCATTTGACCGCGCCTGGGGATAGGGGTGGAGGACGGACAATCCTGTCCGTCTGACCGCGGCGTGTCCCAGGGTCCGGCATCTGGGATCAATTCAAGACTTTGACGGACAGGATTGTCCGTCCTCCATTTTGGTAGCGTCACTACCAATTTACGGCGAATTCACTTCAGGATCGGCTAGCATGGCGTCGCTATGCCGCCGGTCGATGGAGACAGCACTCAGACGTCGCGGATGCGCCTGATGGAGGCCGGCAAGGCCCTCTTCGCGCAATTTGGGTTCGAGCAGACCTCGACGGCCGCGATCTCCAAGGAGGCGGGCACCTCGGAGTCGCAGCTCGTCCGCTATTTCCGGAGCAAGTCCGGACTGCTCGAGGCGATCTTCAACGAGAGCTGGACGCGCCTCAACGCCGAGATCCAGCATGTGGTCGTGGCCGCAGCCGACGCCCGCGAAGCCCTGGCCGCCGTTCTGCACTGCGTCAGCGGGGCATTCGGAAAGGACCCTGACCTCGCCTACCTGATGCTCTTCGAAGGGCGCCGGATCCGCGGCGGCGGGACGGAGGTCTTCCTCTCTCAGGGATTCCTGGAGTTCGAGAACCTCATCCGCGTCCTCATCCACCGCGGCAAGCGCGACGGCACGTTCCGCCCGGTGGCCAGCGACGACGCCATCGCCTCGGCGCTCCTGGGAGCCACCGAGGCGATGATCCGGGACAGGCTCATCGCCCAGCGGACCGGAAAGCCCGCGCCGTACAGCGACGAGGAGATCGGCTCCGTCTTCCTGGCTCTCATCGCCGGCCTCGGTCAGGGCTCCCGCTCGGAGGCGAGTCCCACGTCCTGATAGCCGGCGGCGCGGCAGGCGTCGAGTACCTTCACCACCTCGCCGTATCTCACGACCTTGTCTCCGCGCACCACCACGCGCATGTCCGGCTGCCCGGCATGGAAGCGCTCCACCTCCGACCGTACCTGCTCGGCCCGGACGACGATTCCGTTCAGGTACACCGTGCCGTCGGCGTTGACCGTGACCTTGAGCTGCTCGCCCTTTCCGAGCTCGCTCCCCGTTCGGGTCTTGGGCAGGTTTACGGGAACGCCGGTGATCATGACCGGCATGACGACCATGAAGATGATGAGGAGCACGAGGCAGACGTCGACGAGAGGCGTGACGTTGATGTTCGCTTCGAGCGCGGCACCGGAACTGCGGACTTGCATGACTCCCCTCCTGCAAGGTTAGACACAGCAAGCCGGCGAAAGGAAAGACGTTCACGGCCTGTTACCATCCGTCTCCGCATGCTCCGTCTCCTGACCTATCTCTCTCCGAGCATTCCCCGTGCGTTCTACGAGCTCCTGGCGCGGGAGCTCGGCGCCGAGCTGCGATTCGAGGAAGCGATCTCAGGACCACTGGCTGGGGACGACGAGCCCTTCCGGCGCGGTGCGGCCGATGTCGGGTTCATCTGTTCGCCCTCGTTCCGGTTCATCAACTCCACGGAACGGGTAGTGGAGCTGCTGCCGCTGCCTGTGCCGCTCGATCCGCGCGCCGCCGGCCGGCCGGTCTACTTCGCGGACGTCGTCGTCCGTGCCGATTCGCCCTTCCGGACGTTCGACGACCTGCGGGGCGGGCGGTGGGCGTACAACGATCGCAATTCGAAGAGCGGCTGGTTCACGATGCTGGAGCGGATCGCGCCGCTGCCGCCGGAGTCGTTTTTCGCCGGCATTCTTTCCTCCGGTTCCCACCTGCAATCGCTCGCGCGCGTCGCGGACGGAAGCGTCGACGCTGCCGCCATCGACTCGAATGTCCTGGCCCTTCACAGCCACCGTCATCCCGGGCTGCGCGTGCTCGAGTCGTGGGGCCCGTTTCCGATCCAGCCGGCCATCGTGCGAGCGGCGCTCCCTGAAGCCGAGAAGCTCCGGATCGGCGACGTGCTGCTGACGATTCATGAGCGGCACGCTGTCTCGCTGGCGCGGTTCGGCATCCGGCAGTTCGAAAAAGGCGACGAAGCGCACTACGCCTGAATTCGCACAACGCCAGATTCGTCCCTGGAGACGCCTTCCCGACGAGTGTTGGGTGGTCGCCGTCAGGGAAGAGCGAAGGACGGGCGAGCCCAACCGTGCTGTGTCCTTCGCCCTTCTTCCTTCGCCCTTATTTCCGGGCCGCTTCCAGCACGAAAAACATCCCGCTGGTGGGGATGACGCGCACGAGCTCGTAGCCGCAGGCTGCGAGCATCTGCCGGAACTCGTCCTTCGTCCGTTCGCGGCCGCCCACCATCACCATCATGTTCATGTCCATGAGGGTCACGGGGGAGGGTTGCGGCTCCTCG
>CAZYTO010000109.1:0-17064 GCA_964650405.1 uncultured Thermoanaerobaculia bacterium
ATCACGATCCCGCGCTGCGGCAGGCGGATCGCGCCGGCGATGGCCAATGCGAGAAACACGAATGCCACCCGGTGCGCATGCGAAGTGTCGAGCGCCGATGCAGAGAAGCTCTCCAGGAGCGCGCGCAGGGCGTGCGCCGTGAGCGGCGGAAAGCCGTAGTCGCCGGAGTGATGGACGCCGCCGCGGTAGAGCAGCGGCACGAGGGCGATGGATGCCGCCGCGGCCCCGGCGATGAGCCACCGCGCGCGGCCTTGGTACGCGAAGAGCGCCGCCACCAGTGCCGCGCCGAGGAGCGGAACGGTCGATGCGGCGGTGTAAGCGGTCGCGATGAGGAGGGGGATGACGACGCGCGGCGGCGCGCCGCGCAGCATGGCCGCAAGCAGCGCCGTCGCCAGCAGCATCTCCAGTGCATACGGCCGCCCTTCCCGGCTGTAGTAGACATGAAGCGGCGCCGCGGCGAGCAGGATGGGGAAGACGTAGCGGGTGCCCTGCGGTATCCGTTCGGTTCCCGCGGCCTCGGCGCTCCGGCCGCAACCGAACCACGCCACGACGATCGTCGCGATCCCGAACAGGGCCGGCGCGAAGCGCATGGCCAGTTCCGGCGTGGGCAAGAAGCGTCCTGCCAGGATGCTCAGGTAGTACAGCGGCCCGTTCTCGGGTTCGAAGCCGATCAGCCACTTCCAGAGGGGCAAGTGCAGCGCACGGTCGAGGACCTCGACATTGATGATCTCGTCGAGCCAGAGAGACGGCGTTCCCAGTCCGCGCAGCCGCAGCCACGCACCCGCGACGAGAGCGAGGGCGAGGACGAGCGAGTCGATCGTGCGCCGCAGCACGGGGGGAGGGTAGCGGATTCGCTGATCGCTGGTCGCTGATCGCTGATCGGGGGCCGGAGTGAGGAGCCGAGTGAGCGAGTCGCGAACATGCGGATCAGCGAATCAGCGAGTAAGCGAATCAGCGAACATGCGAATCAGCGAACATGCGAATCAGCGAATCAGCGAGTAAGCGAATCAGCGATTAAGCGAATCAGCGAATAAGCGACCAGCGACCAGCGCCCACCGAGTGCTATTCTTTTCACCAACTTAGGGAGATTGCCGAATGACCGTCCAGGCGCAGCCTGGCTCGCTGGAACGCGAGCTGGAGTACCGCAAGAAGCTGACCGGGATCACCAACCAGATCAACGCGGCCGAGTCGATCCCGCACATCCTGATGACGCTCAAGGACCGGATCCTCGAGCTCATGGACGCCGAGCGGCTGACCATCTACGCCGTCGACACGAAGAACCAGGAGCTGTACTCCCTGCAGAAGGTCGGCGATCAGCCGAAAGAGATCCGGGTGCCGAAGTCGTTCGCGTCCATCGCCGGCTTCACCGCCCTGGCCCGCAAGACCATCAACATCAAGGACGCCTACGACACTGCGGAACTGCAAAAGTTTCACGCCAATCTCCGCTTCGACCAGCGGTGGGACAAACAGACCGGCTTCCGCACTCGGGCCGTGCTGGCCGTGCCGATCCTGTTCGAGAAGTACCTGCTGGGCGTGGTGCAGTGCATCAACAAGCGCCACGGCGTGGCCTTCACCTCGCAGGACGAGGACGGCGCCGAGGAGATCGCCCGCATCCTCGGGATCGCCTTCTACAACCAGCACAAATCGGCGCGCCAGACCAAGCCGTCGAAGCTGGGTGGACTGGTCGACAAGGGCGTAGTGTCGGAGAAGGACATCGAAGCGGCCGTCTCCAGCGCGCGCGTCAACAACACCAGCATCGAGAGGGTGCTGATCGAGGACTACAACGTCCCGAAGGAGGAGATCGGCAAGTCGCTCTCCGCCTTCTACAACGCGCCGTTCTTCAGCTACGACGGCCAGTTGAAGATCCCCGCCGACCTGCGCGAGCGCGTGCCGTCGGACATGTGGAAGAAGTACGTCTGTGCGCCGGTGGAGCGGCGGGCGGGCGGGCTGGTCATCGCGGTGGAGGACCCGCAGGACCTGACCCGGCTGGACGGCATCCGGGCCATGGCCCTCTCGCCACGTTACGACTTCATCGTCGGGCTGAAGGACGATCTCCTGCAGTACATCGCCGCCTCGTACGGCGAAAAGATGGAGCAGGCTTCGACGGACAGCGCCGACCTGGCCAAGATCATCGATTCGCTGGGAGACGGGGACGCGGTCGTCGAGGAAGAGGACGTGAAGGAAGGGCCGGAGATCGACGAGACGGACTCCGGGATCGTGCGGCTGGCCAACCAGCTCATCATCGAGGCTTTCAACCGCGGCGCGTCGGACATTCACGTGGAGCCGGACGGGTCGAAGAATCCGTGCCTCATCCGTCTGCGCATCGACGGCGACTGCGTCAAGTTCATGGAAGTGCCGGGCGTGCACCGCAATCCGCTGGTGCAGCGCCTGAAGATCATGGCCAAGCTCGACATCTCCGAGCGCCGCAAGCCGCAGGACGGCAAGATCCGTTTCAAATACTCGAAGGGAACGATCGAGCTGCGCGTGGCCACCATCCCCACGGCCAACGGCAACGAAGACGTGGTCATGCGCATCCTGGCCGCCTCCAAGCCGCTGCCCCTCGACCGCATGGGTTTCTCCGAACGGAACCTCACCCGGTTCAAGGAGATCCTGCAGAAGCCGTACGGCATCTGCCTCGTGGTCGGCCCGACCGGCTCCGGCAAGACCACGACGCTCCACTCGGCCCTCGGCTTCATCAACACCGAGGATATGAAGATCTGGACGGCGGAAGACCCGGTGGAGATCACGCAGAAGGGGCTGCGCCAGGTGCAGGTGCAGCCGAAGATCGACTTCACCTTCGCCGCGGCCATGCGCTCGTTCCTTCGCGCCGATCCCGACGTGATCATGGTCGGCGAAATGCGCGATCACGAGACGGCGGCCATCGGCATCGAAGCGTCGCTGACGGGCCACCTGGTCTTCTCCACCCTGCACACGAACTCGGCGCCGGAGACGATCACCCGCCTCCTGGACATGAACATCGATCCGTTCAACTTCGCCGACGCGCTGCTGGGGATCATGGCCCAGCGCCTCATCCGCACCCTCTGCCCGAAGTGCAAGGAGGGCTACCACCCAAGCGAAGAGGAGTGGGACGAGATCATGGAGGTGTACGGCCGCGACTACTTCCCGAGCCTCGGCATCAGGTACTCGCCGGAGGTCCAGCTCTATCGTCCGAAAGGCTGCCCGAACTGCAACAACACCGGCTACAAGGGCCGGATGGGCGTGCACGAGCTGCTGGCCGGCACGGACGAGATCAAACGGGCCGTGCAGCGCCGCGCCCCCATCGACGAGCTCCGCAACCTGGCCATGGAGCAAGGCATGCGCACGCTCCTGCAGGACGCCATGGAGAAGTCGCTGAAGGGGATCACGGACATGAAGCAGGCAAGGGCGATTGCGGTGAAGTAGATTCGCTGGATTCGCTTATTCGCTTAATCGCTAGTCGCTTATTCGATAGGATGACTACGGGTTACAGCGTCGCGCGCCTCTCGGGCGGCTAACCCAACGCACAGCTTCCCTGCTGACTCGGAGCGCACATGTTTCCAAAAACGGGCTCTCCGCGTCGATTTCAGCATTCTTTCATGAAGTGAAAAGGGCGTGACTACCGGTGGTCACGCCTGACTACCGGTGATCACGCGTGACTACCGGTGGTCACGGCTGACTACCGGTAGTCACGGCGAAACCACCGGTGGTTTCGGCAAAACCACCGGTCACCACGGCGAAACCACCGGTAGTCACGACCAAACCACCGGTAGTCACGGCAAGACCACCGGTGGTCACGGCAAAACCACCGGTGGTTTCGGCAAACCACCGGTAGTCACGGCGAAACCACCGGTAGTCACGGCGAAACCACCGGTGGTCACGGCAAAACCACCGGTAGTCACGGCCAAACCACCGGTGGTCACGGCAAAACCACCGGTGGTCACGCCCATGTTCGCTGAGTCAACTTGTTGCCGATTCGCTGATCTGAGTTGCGGGTGATGGCCGGCCCGTCCCGATACCGCCTCAGGTCTCCTTGCGTTTCATCGGTGGCCGCTTCGGGATTCGCTGGTTGACGACCGCCCGGAGCGTTCCGTTGATGAGCTGTGCGACGCGGAGGGAGTGCTCCAGCAGGGCGGCGGCGTCGTTTTCCGTCAGGTAGTGAAGGCGTCTGCAGATTTCGATGTGCGATTGCAACTCGTACAAAGATCCCCGCGCCATGCCGAGGAACCGGGCGTGATCGTGTTTCAGCCGCCGCCCTTCCCCCTCCGCGACGTTGCTCGGAACGGACACCGCCGCGCGACGCATCTGCCCGCGGAGGCCATAGGTTTCGTCTTTCGGAAGCTGGCCTGTCTTCTCATACACCTCGACCGCGAGCTCGATCGAGCGTAACCACACATCGAGTTTCATGTAACGCATCTGGTTTTCGTGGCTGCTGAGTCGAGCCAGGAGGCGAGGGAGGAAAGGGCGGGTGTGAGTCGCGGCGCAAGGTTACCTCGGACACGTACGAATGCCAAGAACCCGTGCGTCCGCGAGGGAGGGGTGGTTAATCGCACACTCGCATATTCGCATATTCGCATATTCGCTTAATCGCATATTCGCTTAGTCGCTGATCGCTGGTCGCGCCACCGACTGCTGCTCGATGGAAGGATTGGACGTGCTCCCATCGGTCGGCAGCATTCGGAATGCTGATGTCGCCGCTCCGCGGCTTATCGGCGCCACGTTGCACTACGCCGAGGAGTGAATTCACGTGGCGTATGAATTCACGAGGCGAACAGGGAGGTGACCAGCGGAGGAAAGCCGAACGCGATCGAAGACCATGACGGCGGCAAGAGAACGGCGAGCCTGCGAGCGCGACCAACCACGTGCGGCGGTCCGGCGGCTGGAAGCCAGCGCCTCAATGCCCTGTGCCCCGGACCGCTGAGCACTGACACGGCCGGCGTGCGGCAGTCGGCCCGGCGACCAGGAGCCGAGCGACCAGGCGGCCCCATGACCCGAGTCACGACCAAGGCCGGCGAGCAGCAACCACCGGCCCGCGAGCGAAGGCGGCCAGCCGAGCAGCGACCCGCGACTAAGCGAATAAGCGACTAAAGCGAATAAGCGACTAAAGCGAATAAGCGACTAAAGCGAATAAGCGACTAAGCGAATAAGCGAATAAGCTAACCGAGATGCGGATCGCCATAACAGCCGTGGTGCTCGTCATCCTCGCGGGTGCCGCGCTGTTCTTCGGCAAGCGGCACGCCCGGCGGTTGCAGCGGCGCGAGCGGATCCACATCGACCGCTACAAGCTGAAGCGCCGGCATGCCGAGATCGAGCTGGAGGTCTTCGGCAGCCGCGAGCTGGTGGCGGCCATCCAGCATTACGCGAAGGAGCATCACGTCTCGATCGAGGCGGCCACGAAGCAGGCCCGGGTCTATCTGCGCGAGATCGTTCCCAAGTTCAACCTGCTGGCCTACTACCGTTTCGGTATGCCGATAGCGCGGGCCATCATGCATTTCCTCTACCGCCCGGTCGTGGAGCGGAAGACCCTGCAGCAGTTCAACGACACGGCGCCGAAGGGGACGACGGTGGTCTATATGATCAACCACCGGTCGAATGCCGACTACGTCCTCGTCGCGCACATGCTCTTCAAGTTCATCTCGCTGTCGTATGCCATCGGCGAGTGGGCCCGCGTCTGGCCGCTCAATCACCTCTTCAAGTGGTTCGGCGGCTACTTCGTGCGGCGCCGCTACCGCGAGCCGCTCTACCACGCCGTGCTGTCGAAGTTCGTCCAGACCATCACCCGCAACGGCGTGACCCAGGGCGTCTTCATCGAGGGCGGTCTCACCCGCGACGGCGCCTTCCAGAAGCCGAAGCTGGGCATGCTCGATTACCTCGTCACGGCCAAGCGCGATCCTGAGTTCGTCGAGCCCCTCTTCATCATCCCCACGGCCATCAACTACGACCGCGTGCTGGAGGACCGCAACCTCACCGAGGAGCTGCTGGGGAAGGAAGACCGGGCCACGAGGGGGGAGAAGCTGAAGACGACGTTCGACTTTCTCTTCCGCAGTCTCTTCCGCAGTGTCGTCCGGCGCTTCAAGCGCTATGGCTACGCCATCGTGACCTTCGGGACGCCGATCTCCGTCGACGACTTCGTGCAGTCGCATCCAGATGTTCTCCAGCCCGACTTCGACGCGCGCAAGGCTGCGCTGACGGAGCTGGCCGAACGGGTGATGGACGAGATCTCGAAATCCATTCCGGTGACGCCGGTGACGCTCGTGGCCCGCATCTTCGCCGAGCAGAAGAAGGCCCTGACCGACGCCGAGCTCGTGGCGGAGATCGCCCGCTACCGCGAGGAGTGGCGCGACCGCGTCTGGCTGCTTCGGGAAAAGACCGCCGCCGAGATCTGGCGCGCGGCGTTGCCGGTCCTCGAGCTGCGTCACCTCGTCGAGCCGGCCCCCCGCTGGCGCTCGGACCTGTTCGAGGGGGAGGGCGTGCCGGTGGTCGAGGAAGCGTGGCAGTGGAGCCCGCAACAGACGTTGCTGCGGGACTACTATGCCAATGCCCTTCTCACGTTCGCGGAGGTCAAGCGTCGCGGCTGGCCGGAGCGGAAGGGGCGCGATGAAGCCGCCGGCCGGGCCGCTGCCGAGGCCGCTGCGTTGACCCGGTAAGCTTTTTGCTTGCCTGTTTTTCCGGCGGACGAGATGCAGATGCTGCTCCAGGAATTCGAGCGTCAACTGACAGGGAGTGACGGCGAGCGGTACGCGATCCTTCTGTATGGGCGCAGCCGTCCGGAGGATACGTGGCAGGGATGGCTGGTTTTCGTGCGGCAGCGCGACAACCGGCGGTTCGCCACGCCGGTGGAGACGACGCAGCCGAACGCCGAGGCCATCATCTACTGGTCCTCGGGCCTCACGGACGTCTACTTCGAAAGGGCGCTCCAGCGTGCGATGGCGCCGGAGGCGGCCGCCCCGTCGCCCCCCGCGCTGCTGACGAACATCGAGCAGGGCATCCTGGCCATCTTCCAGCGCATGCGCCAGCCGCGCCTGCTCACCCAGCGCATCTTCGAGGAACTGCCGTTCTCCCCCGCGGAGATCTCCCGCGCGCTCGAGGATCTCCAGCAGCAACAGAGGCTCGTCGTGCGCTCCCATGAAGGGGGAGAGGACTGGCTCGCTCTGACGGTGGAGGGGATGATCGCGGCGCGGGCGAACGACCTCCGGGAAGCGCGGGAAGCGAATACGCGTATGCGCGAGTAAGCGAAGCAGCGACCCTGGACGCTCACAGCCTATTGCGACAAGACGGACCAAATCTCGTCCGCGCGACGTGATGATATGCTCGCCGAGCCCGGCCGGCACGTCGCACCTCCGCCGCCGGCCTCACTCCGACTCAAAGGAGAGGCGATGCCTCACAACACCTTCAATACTCTCGATTCGTTCGACCTTGGTGACGGGAAAAGGGGGCAGTTCTACTCGCTGCCGAAGCTGGATGGTGCCGGCCTCGGTACCGTCTCGCGCCTGCCGGTCTCCCTCCGGGTCGTCCTCGAGTCGGTGCTCCGGAACGTCGATGGGAAGAAGATCAGCGAGAAGGACGTCCGCACCCTCGCGATGTGGAAGCCGGGCGCCGAGCGGGTCGATGAGATCCCCTTCATGGTCGCCCGCGTCCTGCTGCAGGATTTCACCGGCGTTCCCCTCCTGGTCGACCTGGCCGCCATGCGCTCGGCTGCGGCCCGCTTCGACAAGGACCCGCGCATCATCGAGCCGCTAGTCCCGGTCGACCTGGTCATCGACCACTCCGTGCAGGTCGACTTCTCGAACCGCCCCGACGCCCTGCAGATGAACATGGACATCGAGTTCCGGCGCAACGAGCAGCGTTACCGGTTTCTGAAGTGGGGCATGCAGGCCTTCAACGGCTTCCGGGTCGTACCGCCGGGCATCGGCATCGTGCACCAGGTGAACCTCGAGTACCTTGCCCGCGGGGTGATGGAGAAGGACGGCATCTGGTATCCCGACACGCTCGTCGGCACCGACTCGCACACGACGATGATCAACGGCCTGGGCATCGTGGCCTGGGGCGTGGGCGGCATCGAAGCCGAGGCGGGGATGCTCGGCCAGCCGGTCTACTTCCTCACGCCCGACGTGGTGGGCGTGCACCTCTCTGGCTCGCTCCGCGAAGGAGTCACGGCTACGGACTTGGTCCTGACCATCACGGAGATGCTGCGCAAGGCCAAGGTCGTCGGCAAGTTCGTCGAGTACTTCGGCGACGGCGCCGCGTCGCTCTCCGTGGCCGACCGTGCCACCATCGCCAACATGGCGCCGGAGTACGGCGCGACGATGGGCTACTTCCCGGTCGACGAGGAGACGTGCAATTACCTCGCGCTTACAGGCCGCACCGAGGCGCAGGTCAACGCCATCCGCAATTACTACAAGGCCCAGGGGCTGTTCGGCATCCCGCGCAAGGGCGAGGTCGATTACACGACGGTGCTGGAGCTGGACCTCGGCACGGTCAAGGCCAGCCTGGCCGGCCCGAAGCGCCCGCAGGACCGCATCGAGCTGGATGCCCTGAAGGACGCGTTTCTGGGCATGCTGCAGGCGCCGGCGCCGAACGGCTATGCGAAGCCGGCCACGGAGCTCGGCCGGAAGGCGAGGGCGGTGGTCGGGGTCAGCTCGGAGCACCTCGGCACGACCATCACCGGCGGCGGGGCGCAGGCCGCTCCCACACCGCAGAACGCCGCGCGGAAAGATACGTCGCTCCGGACGGAAGAGGAAATGGCCAACAACCGTCCCACGCCCGACCGCGTCGAGGCGCATTCACTGGCCGACGAGTTCCCGATGGCCGTGGCCGACCTGCACCACGGCGACGTGCTCATCGCCGCCATCACCTCGTGCACGAACACCTCGAATCCGTCGGTGATGCTGGCCGCGGGCCTGCTGGCAAAGAAGGCGGTCGAAGCGGGGCTGCGCGTCCCGCGCGTGGTCAAGACGTCACTCGCCCCCGGCTCCCGCGTCGTCACCGATTACTACCGCCGCAGCGGACTGCAGCACTATCTCGACGAGCTCGGCTTCTACACCGTCGGCTACGGCTGCACCACCTGCATCGGCAACTCCGGACCGCTCGATCCGCTCATCGAAGAGGCCATCACGCAGAACGACCTGGTGGGGGCGAGCGTGCTGTCGGGCAACCGCAACTTCGAAGCGCGCGTGCACCAGTCCATCAAGGCGAACTTCCTCATGTCGCCGCCGCTGGTCGTGGCCTTCGCCCTGGCCGGCCGCGTCGACATCGACCTGACCAGGGAGCCCCTCGGCCAGGGGCGCGACGGGCGCGACGTCTACCTGCGAGACATCTGGCCGTCCATGGCCGAGGTCCGCGACGTGATGCAGGCGGCGCTCGACCCCCAGTCGTTCCGCGAGCTGTATGCCGACTTCGCGGAGCAGAATCCCCTGTGGAACGACATCCCTTCGACGCCCGGCCTGCTCTACCAGTGGGACTCGAAGTCGACCTACATCCAGGAGCCGCCGTTCTTCACCGGCCTTCAGGCGGACGCCGGCAGCTCACCGTCGGGCTCACAGTCGGGCAACATCACCGGCGCGAAGCCGCTGGCCATCTTCGGTGACTCGGTCACCACCGACCACATCAGCCCGGCCGGCTCGATCAAGGCGAAGTCGCCCGCGGGCCAGTACCTCATCGCCCACGGTGTGCCGGTGGAGGACTTCAACAGCTACGGCTCGCGCCGCGGCAACGACCGGGTCATGACGCGAGGCACGTTCGCTAACGTCCGCATCAAGAACCTGATGGTGCCGGGCGTGGAGGGCGGTGTGACGAAGTACGACGGAGAGGTCCTGCCGATCTACGACGCGGCCGTGAAGTATCAGGCCGCCGGCACGCCGCTCATCGTCATCGCCGGGCAGGAGTACGGTACCGGCTCGTCGCGCGACTGGGCGGCGAAGGGCACACGTCTCCTCGGCGTGCGGGCCGTCGTGGCCCAGAGCTTCGAGCGCATCCACCGCTCGAACCTCGTGGGGATGGGCGTCCTTCCGCTGCAGTTCGAGGAGGGGACGAACGCCTCGACCCTGAAGCTCGACGGCAGCGAGACGTTCGACGTGCAACTTTTCGACGGGGGCATCGACGGCGAGCTGCGCCCGCGCCAGAACGCTACGCTGGTCATCCACCGTGCAGACGGATCCACCGACAAGGTTACCGTCCGCGTCCGCATCGATACGCCCATCGAAGTCGACTACTACGAGCACGGCGGCATCCTGCCGTTCGTTCTCCGGCAGTTGATGGGCGAAGGAAAGGCGGTCGCTTGAGTACGGTCAACGACACGGCGCGCGCAGTTGCGCTCTCGCGGCGCGCGCGCGCCATGCCGGCCTCGCCGATCCGCAAGCTCGCACCGCTGGCGGACGCGGCGAAGGCGCGCGGCACCCGCGTCTATCACCTCAACATCGGCCAGCCCGACATCGAGACGCCGGCCCCGATCCGCGACCGGCTGCATGAGCTCGACGACCGCGTGCTGGAGTACTCGCCGTCACCCGGCACGCCGGAGCTCCTTCGCTCCCTGCGCCGCTACTACGAGCGCCGCGTCGGCGTAACGCTGGCCGAGGGGCAGATCCTGGCCACGACGGGCGGCAGCGAAGCGATTCTCTTCGCGCTGCTGGCCTGCGCGAACGACGGCGACGACGTGCTCGTCCCGGAGCCGTTCTATGCGAACTACCGCGCCTTCAGCACCATGGCAGGCGTGGAGCTGCGGGGCGTGCTCACCCGCGGCCGCGACGGCTTCCACCTGCCGCCGCGCGCGACGTGGGAGGGGGCGCTGACCCCGCGCACGCGCGCCGTGATGCTCTGCAATCCGAACAATCCGACCGGCACGGTCTACCACCGCGAGGAGCTGGAGAGCGTGGTGTCGTTCTGCCGCGAGCACGGGCTCTTTCTCATCAGCGACGAGGTCTATCGCGAGTTCGTCTACGACGGGCGGCAGGCCATCAGCGGATTGGAGCTCGCCGGCGCCGAGGATCTGGTCATCGTCGTGGACAGCCTCTCCAAGCGGTACAGCGCCTGCGGCATCCGCCTCGGTGCGCTGGTGACGCGCAACGCCGAGGTGTACGACGCCTGCCTTCGGATGGCGCAGGGACGGCTCTCGCCCCCAGGCATCGCACAGTTCATCGCCGTCGGCGCCGACAACCTCGGTGACGACTATCTGGACGGCGTCGTCGCCGAATACCGGCGCCGCCGCGACGTGCTGTTCGAAGGACTGACCTCGATCCCCGGCGTCTTCCTCCGGAAACCGGAAGGGGCGTTCTACTGCGTGGCCCGGCTCCCAGTCGATGACGCCGAGGCCTTCGCGGAGTGGCTCCTGCGCGACTTCTCGCATGACGGCGGCACGGTCATGCTCGCGCCGGCCGCCGGCTTCTACGATGCCCCGCTCGGCCGCAACGAAGTCCGCCTCGCGTACGTGCTGAACGAAGTGGATCTGCGGAAGGCGATTGAGGTGCTGCGGGCGGCGTTAGAAATTTATCCTGAGCGCGGGTGAACGGGCGGGCGGGAGCGAAGGATCTGGTGGCAATTGCGTTGAATGCCGTTCAGCCCCGCACGAGCTCCCGCTCGTATGCCGCGAGCACGTCCTCGCCGAAACAGGCGAAGACGATCTGTTCAAAACGTTCGCCTTCCGCCGACACTTCGCGCACGGCGATCTCCGCAGCCGCGCCGATCGGATAGCCGTAGATGCCGCAACTGATGGCGGGGAAGGCGATGGTCCGGACGCCGTGCTCGAGGGCGAGGGCGAGGCTGCGCCGGTAACACGATGCCAGGAGCTCCGGCTCGCCATTCGTTCCGCCGCGCCAGACCGGGCCGACCGTGTGGATGACGTACCTGGCCGGCAACCGGTACCCGCGGGTGATCTTCGCGTCGCCCGTCTTGCAGCCGCCGAGCAGACGGCATTCGGCGACCAGCTCCGGGCCGGCCGCGCGGTGGATCGCGCCGTCCACTCCTCCTCCGCCGAGGAGCGATGAATTCGCCGCGTTCACGATCGCATCGACCGTGAGCTTCGTGATGTCAGCCTTCCGAGCGACGAGCATGAGAAAGTGCCGGGTGCCGGGTGCCGAGTGCCGAGTGCCGAGGGGGCTACACTCGGTCCTCGGCACTCGGCACTCGGCACTCATCGCTTTCTTCTCCCCAGCTTCACGACGATGTCGAACTCCGCCTTCGTCACCGGTTGGATGGAGAGGCGGGAGCCTTTCTTCGTCACCACCATGTTCTCCAGCCCGGGCGTCTCCTTCAGCGTGTCGAGCGGCACGAGCTGTGGCAGCTTCTCGACGAAGCCGAGATCGACCGAGTACCAGATCGGATTGTCCGGGGTCGACTTCGGGTCGTAGTACGTGTGGCCCTTTTTCAGCGCGAACGGGTCGGGATAGGCTTCACGGACGATCTCCGCGACGCCCGTGACGCCCGACGGATCGGCGTTGGAAGCGTAGAAGAGCACCCGGTCGCCCCGCTTCATCTCGTCGCGCATGAAGTTCCGCGCCTGGTAGTTGCGAACCCCTTCCCAGCTCGTCTTCCCGTCACGGGCAAGCTGGTCAATCGTGTATGCCGCCGGCTCGACCTTCATCAACCAGTACTTCATGGAGACCAAGTCTATCTGAGAGCAGAAGGCAGAGGGCAGAGGGCAGAAGGCAGAAATGCTATGCGCAGGGTTTAGCGAACAGGCGACCGGCGAACAGCGACCAGCGATCGGCGAACTCAGGAGAGGACGTTCGGGTCGGCGATCCGCGGCTCGGCGGGGATCTCGAGAGGTCCTTCCTTGAGATCCTCGCGGATGATGAGGTCCAGGAACATCTCCCGGACGCCCTCCCGTCCGCGCTTGGCGAAGGCGCGCGCCACCTGTGCCGGCCGCAGCTTGATGCCCGTCATCGCCTCCAGGTACTGGCAGAACACCACCGCCCGCGAGCGGAACGAGACGATGAGGATGAGCAGGAGAATGATGGCGAATGCCAGCGGCATCGCAGTGGCGAGGGAGTTCACACGGAAGGCGGCGAGCAGATCACCCATGACTTCGAACCCGGCGCGATGGTAGCACGAGGTAACGACATGACGGCCCCAGCCACTCGCCCTTCAGCACCCAGACTGCGAACACCCTCCAAGCGACAGTGCACGGGCTCTCGCAGCGCTACAATAGACAACGCCATGCCGAAGCCCCTCTTCTACGTCGGTATCGCGTTCTGCCTCTTCATCGCCCTCACCTCGGCGGCGGCGTTGATGCAGCAGGCCAGTGGCGCACCTTTCGCCTTCGTGGCCATTCACGGGACGACGCTTCTCCTGAACCCCTCGGCGGCGTGGGCCATCGTCGTGGCGCTGCTGGCGGGCGTGGGCGCGGCGGCCATTCTCGTGCGCATGGCCACGCTCCTCGCGGCACGGCATCTCTTCGGCGCGTTCGCGGCGCTCGTCGCCGTCGGCGGCGCGGTGGTCTCCCTCTCGTGGGTCATGCTCCTTCAGGCGCGCATGCTGATGCTGGGCCGGGCCGGGATCGCCCTGCTGGACGGCCGCATGCAGCCGCTCGTCCAGACGCATTTCGCCGCGCTGCTGATGCTCGGCTACTTCCTCGCACTGAGCTTCCTGGCCCTGCGCCCGTACTTCCGCGTCCAGGCCAGCCGCGTGCTGTCGGTCCTGGTCGCCTTTCCGCTGCCCCTCTTCCTCCTGATCCTGGCCCAGGAGCTGACGCAGAGCGGGACGGCCATTGCCATGCCGGCCGCCACGCCCGCGTCGCTCGTCTTCGTCGGCGTCGTGGCCCTGCTCTTCCTCAGCATCGCCGTGCACAGCATCCGCCACCGGCACATGTTCCTCGAGACCACCAACCTGCGTGAGCTGCTCGACACCCGGATCGACCACGCAGGCCGTCCCGGCCGTCCCATCGGCGGCGTGGCCTTCGACTCCTAGCGGAGGACGGACAATCCTGTCCGTCCCCCCGAGAGAACACTCCGAGGCCGGCATTCGTGTGGATTCACCGTTTGACGGACAGGATTGTCCGTCCCCCACGATGATTGCCGCTCAGCGCGAGACGCCGAGGACGTTCGGCAGGGGCCACTGCTCGTGGTTCGAATCGTCCTGCAGGAAGCCGGTTTCGTAGCTGCCGCAGAGGTCGAGGTTGACGGTCGCTGTGTGGATGGAGAGGCTGGCCTCCGGGCCGCCTTCCACGTGCATGGCGCGGGTGACGTCGAGCGGAAGGCCGAGGACGAGCGCGTTGAAGTCGCGCATCGTGTGGGGCGTGCGCGAGAAGAGAAAGAGCAGCCGGCCGTGCGAGTCGACGGCGATGGCTGCCTCGCTCCACCGTTTCGGGCTCGCAGCCCAGACGTTCCGGCGCTCCCCGGCGATGAGCCGCAGGTTCTGCACGACGAGGTCGTATTCGCCCAGATCGCCGGTCGCGTTGTTCTGATCGAGATCGCGCCAGACCAGCGGCGGCTTCGCGGCGTCTTTCGGATGGAGCGCCAGTACGGAGCGGTAGGCGTTCCAGCGCCGGTTGTTGATGTGCTGCGCGTTGCGGAGATAACCGACGTTCGAGCGCGCGTCGTTCTGGAACATGCCGAGGTTGATGGCCACGGAGAGACCGCCGGTGCGGCACCACTCGCCGGCGGTGCGCGGCGCCCCTGTCTCCGACGCCAGCGCTGCACGCAGATGTGCCTGTGCCGGATCGATGCGCACGACATAGAGAGGGTCATGAGCGCCGAAGACCGCCAGCTCGACGCCGGGCTGCAAAGGCTGCCATTGCACCTGCTCGGCGGGTGTGGCCGGCAACAGCAGCAGGGCGGCGAGCGAGGCCAGCGTGGTATTTCGCATGGGCATGGTCAACGATTGTTGGGGGTACGGGTCACGCGGAGGCGCGGAGGTCACGGAGGCTCAAAACTCCGCAGTTCTCCGCGTCTCCGCGTGACCGTATCCCCGTCGTCAATCTCAAACCTTAAGTGCAGCGCCGAGCGCAGCGAAAAGGCTCGTCAGGACGGCTGCTTCACTTCGGTGGCGGAGGCGGCGGGGGCGGCGGTGCCGCGTTGCCGCCGAGCTCCGCGAAGCTGCTCACCGGTGCCCACCCGGCACAACCCGGCCGCCAGGCCTGCGCGTCGGGCGAGACCTGGCCGCTGGCGACCATGCCCCGCAGCGCGTCATCCGTGTACGGACCGTACGTCTTGCCGTCGATGGCCAGCGACCAGCGGGCGGCGCTGCCGGCAGCGGGCGGAGGCGGGGGAGCCGCCGACGAGGGCGGGGGCGGTGCGGCCGGCTGGCCGGCGCTGAAGGCACTGCCCATGGCCTGACCCATCGCCACACCGGCTCCGAGGCCGACTCCGGCCCCGGCGATGCCTCCGGGATTCGCGGCGGCGATGGGGATGGCATCCGCGGCCTGCATCTGCGTGTACTGTCCCATGCGGTCGCCGAGGATGCCGAGCTTGGAGCGCTGGTCGAGCGCCTTTTCGACCTCCTCGGGCAGGGAGATGTTCTCGACGTAGAACTTCGACAGCTCCAGGCCGTACGAGGCGAACTCGGGACCGATGGTGTTGATGGCCGACTTCGCGATCTCGTCGTAGTTCGCGGCCAGGTCGAGGGCGGCGATGTTGGCCGAGGCGATGGCGTCCGTGAGGCGCGAGAGGATCGTCGAGCGGAGCTGGCCGAGGATGTCCGAGGTCGACGTCAGCGACTGCGTGCCGACGATGGCCTTGAAGAACGCCTTCGGGTCGGTGATCCGCGTGGCATACGTCCCGAAGGCGCGGATGCGGATGGCCCCGAAGTCCTTGTCCCGCATCATCACCGGGTTCGCCGTCCCCCACTTCAGGTCGGTGAAGAGCCGCGTGTTGAAGAAGTAGACCTCCGCCTTAAACGGCGACTGGAAGCCGTACTTCCAGCCGCGGAGCACCGAGAGGATCGGCATGTTCTGCGTCTGCAGGGTGTACGTCCCGGGCGTGAAGAGATCAGCGGCCTGGCCCTCGTTCAGGAAGAGCGCGTTCTGGTTCTCGCGGACGACGAGCTGCGCGCCCATCTTGATTTCCTGGTTGAAGACGGGGAAGCGGTAGACCATCGTGTCGGCCGAATCGTCGAGCCAGTTGATGATCTCGATCCACTGGTGGTGCGCTTCGTTTTTCAGATTGTCGAAGAAACCCACGGTTTGTGCCCTCCAAAAGCACTGGCGCAAAAGAGCAAAAGGCCGGACGCTGCAAGAGTCCCTTGCGACCCTTCAGCCATCCAGCCTTTCAGCTTTCACATGTGCCATCTGTTGATTCGAGTCTACACCCTCCGAAGTTGTGTCGCTTCTGTTACAGCCCCCCTTCCGGCAGCGGCTGTGGCAGGATGCGGGCCGTTGCGGAAAGTTGTTTGTGGTTAGTGGTTAGAAGGGGTCGCGTGGACTCCCGCCCTTCCTAAACACTGACCACTAACCACTTTGACCTTGAACAAACAATCGAACTCACGCGAAGGAGATGCTCCCTTGAGAAAATTCACCCTCACCCTCTTGCTACTGCTGTGCCTGACGACGCCGCTCTTCGCGGGCGAGGGCATGTGGATGCCGCAGCAGGTTCCGCAGCTCGGGCCCGACCTGCAGAAGCTGGGCATCAAGATCGACCCGAACAGCTTCGCCGACCTGACCGGGCAACCCATGGGGGCCGTGGTCTCCCTCGGCGGCTGCAGCGCTTCGTTCGTCTCGCCGGACGGGCTGGTCGTGACGAACCACCACTGCGGGTTCGGCGCCCTGCAGTTCAACTCGACCCCGCAGCATGACTACATCACCAACGGCTTCCTGGCCAGGACACGCGAGGAGGAGCTTCCGGCCGGTCCCGGCTCGCGCATCTTCGTCACGACCAAGATCGAGGACGTGACCGACCGGGTCACGGGCAAGCTCGATCCGAAGCTGGCCAACATCGACCGCTCCAATGCCATCGAGAAGAACATCAAGCAGCTCGTCGACGAGTGCGAGAAACCGGGCGGCGTGCGCTGCCGCGTGGCCTCGTTCTTCGAAGGCGCCCAGTATCTCCGCACGACGCAGATGGAGATCCGCGACGTGCGCATGGTCTACGCGCCGGCCCTCGGTATCGGCGACTTCGGCGGCGAGACCGACAACTGGATGTGGCCGCGCCACACCGGCGACTG
>CAZYTO010000110.1:0-4973 GCA_964650405.1 uncultured Thermoanaerobaculia bacterium
TCTACGAGGCCCTCGATCCCATCGACAAGCGCCATCACTCCACCATCATCAGCCGTATCAAGGTCATGTCGGAGCTGGACATCGCCGAGAAGCGCGTCCCCCAGGACGGACGCTTCAAGCTGCGCCTGACCGGCCGCTCCATCGACTTCCGCGTCTCCATCGTGCCGACGGCCCACGGCGAGGACTGCGTCATCCGTATTCTCGACAAGGAGTCGATGAACTCGGAGTTCAAGAACCTGCGCCTCGACGTGCTCGGCTTCGACGACGACATGCTGGTCAAGTTCCGCAAGTTCATCAAGGAGCCGTACGGCATGGTCCTCGTCACCGGCCCCACCGGCTCGGGGAAGACGACCACCCTTTACGCCTCCCTCTCCGAGATCCAGACTTCGGAAGACAAGATCATCACCATCGAGGACCCGGTCGAGTACCAGCTCCGCGGCATCACCCAGATCCCGGTCAACGAGAAGAAGGGCCTCACCTTCGCCCGCGGGCTGCGGGCCATCCTGCGCCACGACCCGGACAAGATCATGGTCGGCGAGATCCGCGACGAAGAGACGGCGGCCATCGCCGTGCAGTCGGCCCTCACCGGCCACCTGGTGTTCACCACCGTGCACGCCAACAACGTGGTGGACGTGCTGGGCCGCTTCCTCAACATGAAGGTCGACCTCTACAACTTCGTGTCGGCCCTGAACTGCGTGCTGGCCCAGCGGCTGGTGCGCCGGGTCTGTGAGGAGTGCAAGCATCAGGTGAAGTACAGCGACACCTTCCTGGTCGAATCGGGCCTGGACCCGCGCGATTTCCGCGGCCGGGAGTTCGTGGAGGGCGCCGGCTGCCTGGAGTGCAACGGCACCGGCTTCCACGGACGGGCCGCGATCTCGGAACTTCTCGACCTCTCGGATCGTATTCGCGGCATGATTCTCGACCGGCGCCCGGCCTCCGAGATCAAGAAAACGGCGAAGGATGAAGGCATGACCTTCCTTCGCGAATCGGCATTCAAGAAAGTGTTGGAAGGGAAGACGACGCTCCGCGAGATCAACAAGGTGACGTTCGTCGACTGAGGCCGGAAGGCGGAATGGCCTTCTGCTTTTGACCTCTGCCCTCAGATGAAATTATGGCCTATCCCCCAGATGCCGTCGTTCTCGATTTCGATGCGCTCGTCCATGCGCGGCTCGGCCGCGAGGGGAAATCGCTGCGCATCGACCAGGCCAAGAGCTATCGCCTGCCGGAAGGCACGTTCACCCAGGCCGTGGTCACACCGGAGCTGACCGGCCAGGCCGGGCTGGCGGAGACGCTGCGCCGCCTGCGCATGGAGACCGGGCGGTGGGACAAGGTCTCGCTGCTGCTGCCCGACTCCTGGTTCCGCATCAACATCATCGACCTCCCTTCCCTGCCGGAACGCGCCAACGAGGCCGAGCAGGTCGTGCGCTGGAGTCTTAAGCGGACCATCCCCCTCGACCCCAGCGCCCTCCGCGTGTCGTGGGAGCCGCTGACGAAGACCGCTCCGGTCAAGGTCCTGGTGGTGAGCGCCGTGGAAGAGACGCTGGCCGGCCTGGAACGGGTCTTCTCCGCGGCCGGCATGGAGGTGACGCTCATCGAGCCGGCCGGCCTGAACATCTGGAACGCCGTGGCCGTGCGCGAGCAGACCACGACCCGCGACCGCGTGTTCATCTACGTCCGGGAGAACGACTTCACCACCGCCGTCTTCCGCGGTGCGCAGCCTCTCTTCATCCGCTCCCGAAACCTGACCGGAGACCGCACCATCGGGCAGGAGATTCGCCTCTCCGCCAGCTACGTCCGCGACACGTTCCAGACCAGCGTCGAGAACTGCTACCTGGCCGGAAACGGCACTGGCGGCGAGACGCTGCAGTCGCTCGCCGAGGTGCTGCAGAGCGAGTTCTCCGCGCCGGTGCGGATCGTGGAGCTGCGCGACGTCATCGCCCGCGTACCGGACGGCGTGGCCGGCCATGAAGCGGAGCTCACCGCCTGTACAGGAGTATTCACCGCGTGAAGCCGCTCCATCTCAATCTCGCCGCCAGGCCGTACCGCGATTACCGCCCCTTCACGCTGGTGATGGTGGCCGGCTCTCTGCTCTTCCTCGGCCTGGCGTACGTAAACGTCGACACCTATCTCCGCTACAAGACGGCCACGAGACAGACCACGGCCACCATCGCCCGCCTGGACGGGCAGATCGCCGAGGAGCGCCGTCGGGCCGACGAGGCGAACGCGCGCATCGGAAGGGTGGACGTGAAGCTGCTCCAGGCCAGGACGGCCTTCGCCAACGTGCAATTGGCGGAGCGGGCCTTCTCCTGGAGCGAGCTGCTCGACCGCCTCGAGCACGTCCTGCCGGACGACGTCCGGATCGACGGCGTGGCCCCCAAGTTCGAAAAGGGGGGCATGGTTCACCTCAGCCTCAATTGCCACGGGAAGGGCAACGACAGCATGGTGCGCACCCTGGCCGCGTTCAACCATGACCCGCACTTCGGGAACGCCTTCCCCCGCATGGAGGAGAGGGGCGACAACAACAAGGAATTCCGTTTCGACATGGACGTGGAGTACCGGCCGTCCGTAGCGAAGGTGGTGGAATGATCTGGCGTGAGAAAAAGGTGTGGCTGATCGTGCTGGCCCTGGCCCTGGCCGCGGACGTGTTCGTCTTCGTCACCTATCGCGTGCAGTTCCAGAAGCGCATCGACGACGTCACCGAGCGCCAGAAGGAAACGACGGCCCGCCTGGCCCAGGCCCAGGAGGCCCGCCTGTCCGCGCAGGACACGTACAAGCGCTACCTCAAGGTTCAGTCGGACCTCGACACGCTGTACGACACGAAGTGGGCCACCCAGGACCAGCGCCTCATCCCCTGGATCAAGGAGATCAAGCGGCTGGCGGAGGCCAGCCAGTTGGTCCCGAAGATCCTCAACTTCAACAAGGAAGAGGCCAAGGAGAAGGAAGTCGAATCGGCCTCCGGCCTGAAGAAGAGCGTAGCCGCGAAGGCGGTCACGATCTCGTACACGGTGGAGGGCAACTATCAGCAGGTTCGGCGCCTGATCAACGCGCTGGAGCTGTCGGACCAGTTCGTCATCATCGATACGCTGGCGGTGACGGCGGCGGGAGAGAATACGAACGTGGTTTCGGTGAACCTGCGTCTGAAGACGCTGTTCCGTGAGCCGCTGCAGGGCACGGCGGAGCAACCGGCGCACTCCACGACGGCGGCGACGATCACGGCCTCGAATGAAACGATGTGATGGACTGGATGAATCGTAAGACCTGGACTTCGATCGCGCTGATCCTGCTGGCGGCGGCAGCGATCTACGCCTTTGCCATACAGCGCGGCAGCGACGCACCGCCGTCGCCTGCGCCGGCACCCCGCACCGCGGCCAAGCCCGTGCAGACCGCCCAGGCCCCGCGGGGAACGGCCACGGCTCCCGGCCTGGAGCTCCACTCGGAATGGCTCGACGGCCAGTCCGGCACCTACAAGAGCGAGCGGAATCTCTTCTCCTACAAGGAGCCGCCCCCTCCGCCGCCCCCTCCGCCGCCCCCTCCACCGCCTCCGCCGCCAGACCGCGACCACGACGGCATCCCCGACTTCCGGGACAACTGCCCCGACGTGTACAACCCCGACCAGGCCGATCTCGATGAGAACGGCGTGGGCGACGCCTGCCAGCAGGGACCGATCATCCCGAAGGTCCATCTGCCGCCCCCGCCCGTGCCGCCGCAGTTCAGCTTCAAGTTCATCGGCACGTTCGGACCGGCCAACAACCCCATCGCCACGTTCGCCCGCGACAATGAGATCGTCAACGTGCGGGTAGGCGAAACGTTCGACGGAAAGTTCATCCTGCGCGGGATCGGAATCGAGTCCGCGGAGATCGGCTACGTCGGCTTCCCCCCCGAGACGACCACGCGCGTGCCCATCGGCCAGTGACGTTTGCCGGCCATCGCGCGTCAGAACGAAGTGCTGAGCGAAAACGAATGACAAACCGATTGAAGATCCGAATCGCAGCCGTCGCCCTCCTGCTGCCTCTGGCCGGCTCGTGCGCAAGCTACAACTCCTACGAGAAGGCCCGCACCTCCGAGAAGATGAAGGACTGGGACCAGGCGGTCGTCGAGTATGAGAAGGCGCTCCAAATCGACCCGGAGAACCTCCGGTACAAGATCGGTCTGCAGAGGGCGCGGCTGGAAGCCTCGCGCGTGCACTTCGAAAAAGCGAAGGCCCTCCGCGCCTCTGCTCTCACCGCGGCCAATGCCGCGGACGCTCTGCGCCTGAATCAATTGGCGGCCACCGATTTCGAGCTTGCAATCAAGCTGGACTCCACCAACCAGTATGCCGCGGTGGAGATGGCCAAGTGCGTGAACGCCATCCAGGATGCCCTGTCGGCGCGTGACAAGAACTCGCTTGAAGAGAGAAAGAAGCGCGCCAAGGCC
Source organism: uncultured Thermoanaerobaculia bacterium (assembly GCA_964650405.1). Classification (GTDB taxonomy): domain Bacteria; phylum Acidobacteriota; class Thermoanaerobaculia; order Gp7-AA8; family Gp7-AA8; genus CAZYTO01. The sequence continues at coordinate 4,414 of CAZYTO010000110.1, forward strand.
AACATCACCAAGGCCCAGCCGCCCCAGCTCAACCCCGCCTCCGAGGCTCCCATCTCCCTGACCTTCCCGCATGAGACGCCGGTCAAGGAGATCTACCGCGCCCTCGGCAACGCCTTCGGCATCAACATCCTCTTCGACCAGGCGGTGAAGGACGACCGCATCGCCATCGAGTTGAAGGAAGTCACCGCCCAGCAGGCGCTCGAACGCGTCATGCAGGCGGCCAACCACTTCTACAAGGTCCTCGACGAACACACCATCATCATCGTCCCCGACAACCCCCAGGCGCGGCGCGACTACGAAGACCTCGTCATCCGTACCTTCTACCTCTCCAACGGCGACGCCGAGCAGGTCACGAACGTCGTCCGCACCATGATGCCGATTGCATCACCAACCCAATAACTCAGCATCGCCGGCACGAAATCTGTCGCCGGCAGCAGATTAAATGCAACCATCATTCCGGCGTAGCCCGCCGCCACCACGGCTGTGCTCACGGCCGTCGTGGCCGTCAAAAGAAAGAGACTGTAGGTCGACTGCAGCGAGGGGTCGAACCGCTGTTTTGG
>CAZYTO010000110.1:4983-17034 GCA_964650405.1 uncultured Thermoanaerobaculia bacterium
GCACAATCTCCTACCGTTTGCATCCATCAACGCCATCAGCCTCAGAGATAGGGCCGCTAATGGCCGCTTGTACGAGAAGATCATCAAGTGAAATACAAAGGCCAAGGCCGCAGTGGTGATGGACGTCGAATTGCTGCAGCTCGACCTGAATCACAACCAGGACTTCGGAGCCTTCATCACCGGCCTGAGCAGCGCCAGTGGGACCGGTAACCTGCCACTGCTGACGACGACGATACCTGCAACGAGCACCGCCACCGCGGCCACGACTGGGGGTCTCACCATCGGTACGATAGGCCAGTTCTACGACGCCATCCGCAAGGGCAATTTTCAGTTCAACATTCCGACCGTCGCCTACAGCTTCGCCAAGGGTCTCGGGAATGCCTCGACTTTGGCCAACCCGTCGCTGCGCATCTCCGAGGGGGAGAAGGCCACCCTGCACATCGGCCAGCGCGTGCCGGTTCCGGTGACCACGTTCCAGACCGCCGTCACCGGCACAAACGGCGGCACCCTGCCGGCAACCTCGTTTCAGTATCAGGACGTCGGCATCAAGGTGGCCATCGAGCCCCGCGTGCACCACAACCACGAAGTGACGCTCAAGCTGACCGTCGAAGTCTCCGACATCGGGGCGCCCGTTGACGTAGGGAACGGTACGAAAGTCCCGGAATTCAACTCACGTACGATCGAAGACACGATCCGTCTGAAGGACGGCGAGACGAACTTCCTGGCCGGTCTCATTCAGAGCACCGAGAAGCACAGCGACTCCAAAACGCCGATCCTCGGCGACATCCCCGTCCTCGGCCGCCTCTTCACGGCCAATTCGAGACAAGACAGCCGCACCGATCTCATGCTGACGATGACCCCGCACATCATCCGCATGCCGGACATCACCGACGACGACCTGGCGCCGATGTGGGTGGGCACGCAGAACAACCTGACCTTCCGCGGCGTCTCGCCCCGGATCGAGTCGCGGGCCGGCGTTGATCCCTTCAACGGGAATCCGCCGAACCTGCCTCTGCTGGACGGCGAGCCTGGCAATTACATCCAGCCGGCACCCGCCGCCGCTCCGGCCCCGGCCGCGCCCAACGGCCCGGTCAACGGCGCCGCACCGAACAACCTCTTCCGGCCGCCGGCACCGCAGCCGCAGCCGCAGCCGCCGAATCCCGAGCCGCAGTCGATGCTGATGCCCTCGCTGAGCTCGCAGGCCACGGCTTCGACCGCCTCGCTGATGCCCACCCTGCCCAGCGCGTCCTCGGCTACGACCCCGGCGTCCACGCCGAAGGTCGCATCGCTCTCCGTCACCTCGGACGACGCCGCATCCCGGGCCGCCTCGGGTTCGCCGGCGGCGTCCGCCATGACCGCCCGCATCGAAGCGCAGCCCGTGCATCTGGGCATCAAGCCGGGCGAGATGAAGACGTGGAGCGTCGTGGGGATGGACCTCGACGGCCTGTCCACGGACGAGATCCTCCTGCATTACGACCCGCGTACCATGGCCGTCATGGACGTGTCGCTGGGGGATGCGCTGCTGATCGACCCGGCCAAACCGCCGGCAGTCGTGCTCGACGCGGGCAAAGGCCTGGTGCGCATCACTTCGTCGAACGGCAAGCCGCTCGTCTTCCTGAGCGGCGGCAACGTGGCCACCCTGCGCGTGCAGGGAGGGTTGTCGGGTGACACGTTCCTCGTCATCGACATCCCGGAGATTCACAACGCCCGCGGAGAGACGGTGACCGCGGCCGTGGTCGGAGGACGGGCCAAAGTCGACTGAGCCGGACGATCATGCGCAACCATTCCGCAGCCCGCAGGGGATTCACCGTCGCAGAGCTGATCACCGTCGTGGCGGTGATCATGATCCTGGCCTCGATGGCCCTGCCGGTCCTCAGCTTCGGCATCCGCCGGCAGAAGGAGCTCGATCTGCGGGCACGGCTGCGCAGGATCACGGACGCCATCGACCGCTACCACGACCTGCGGCTGGCCGCCGCCCCGAACAACATCAAGAAGCCGCCCGACGTCACCCAGGACACCTATCCGAAGGACCTGGACGAACTGACCAAGCCGATCGAGCTGAACAACGGCAAGTTCATCCGCCTCCTCCGGGAGCGCGATCTGATCGACCCCATGACCGGCAAATCGGAATGGACCATCCTCTCCTCGTCACAGGCACCCGACGAATCATCGGTCGGATCCGCCGACAATGTCTTCGAGGTGCACTCGAAGTCCACCGCGCTCGCCCTCGACGGCAAGACGCACTACAACGAATGGTGAAGCCCATGGAAACCACGACCGCTGTACAGATGACGACGGAGCTGACGAGCTCCACCAGGGTGGCGCGAAGTTCGCGGCGGGCCGCAGCACGCCGGAAGGCGCAGCAGGGATTCACGTTGATCGAGCTGATCGTCGTCGTCACGATCATCGGGATCCTGGCCGGCATCGCCATCGCCAACGTGAAGAATGCGCAGACCAAGGCCCGGGAAGCAGCACTCAAGGACGACCTGCGCGAGATGCGCTCGGCCATCGACAACTTCTACGCCGACAAGCAGCGCTACCCCCAGAGCCTGAACGAGCTGAAAGACTCGAAGTACCTTCGCGCCATCCCGAAAGATCCGATCACCGGAAAAGCGGAGTGGGAGGAGGTGCAGGCCCAGGTGGACGCCGCCGGAGGCAGTGAGGCCAACCCCCAGATCGATCCGACGGCCACCGCGGCAGGCGCCGACCAGAACGGAGGCCAGCCCGGCATCTACGACGTCAAGAGCATGGCCGCGGGAAGAGCGCTCAATGGCGAAGACTACAAGAGCTGGTGAGCCGTCCCAGCGAGGATTCACCCTGGCCGGCGTTCTGATCATCCTGACCATCGTCATGGTCTTCGTCGCCTACACGGTGCCGAAGCAGTGGTCGGTGGTCATGCAGCGCGAGCGGGAGCTCCAGACGATCTTCGTCATGCGCCAGTACGCCCGGGCCTGCTACGCCTTCAACAAGAAGCACAACGTCTGGCCGAGCACCATGGACCAGCTCAAGGAAGCGCGGCTGCCACGCTTCCTGCGCGGCCCGAAAGACGGCTACGTCGATCCGCTCAGCGGCGAAGCCGACTGGCTCGTCATCCCCTTCGCGGCGGCACAGGCCGGCGGAGCGAACCCTGCCTTCGGCGGTGCCGGGTCGGCCCAGACTCCCGGCGGCGGCACCATCGGCATCGGAGGTGCGGCCCCGGGCGGCGGAAGCGGCAGCTCCGGCGCCGGAGGGGCTACCGGCGCCACCGGCGCGACGGGAGGCACCGGCCAGCAGAGCATGCCCGGCATCCCCATGAAGGACTACGCGGGAGGACCCTTCGTGGGCGTCCGGCCGGCGAAGACCGGAGAGTCGCTCCTCGAGTTCCGCGGTGCGAAGAACTACGAGCAGTGGAGCTACACCGCCCTCGACCTGCAGGCGGAGATCCAGCAGTACATCAACGGAATCCAGCTCTCGACGCAGTGGAAGTGATGTCAGAGGACAGCCTCTTCCGGAAGGCAGAACATGGCTGACACTGCGGCGGAATTCTGGGATCAGCAGAAGAACGACCCGCGGCAGGTCTACTGGCTATTCCACCCCGAGGTACGCGATTACGCGAATGAGCGGATGACCGGCGTTGCGTGGGGTTGGCCGCAGCTCTGGCTCAAGTCGCAGTTCAACGTCGCGTACCAGCCGCTCGAACGCGGGATTTCCATCGGATGCGGCGAGGGACATGTCGAGCGCAGCCTGCGCAATCTCGAGGTCGTGCGCCGGATCGATGCGTACGACGTCTCGCCGGTGGCGATCGAGCGGGCCAGAAACCATGCGAAACGCGAGAGCGTAGAAGGGATCGATTTCCATGTCGGCGACGTCGAGCGCATGCGGCTCCCCGAGCGCCGGTACGACTTCGCCGCATTCAGCCACTCGTTGCATCACATCTCGGATCCCGACACGCTCCTCGACAAGCTTTCCCTGGCATTGAAACCGGGCGCGATCCTCTACGTGGACGACTACGTCGGACCATCACGTCACGAGTGGCTCGACGAGCAGCTTGCTGCGTCGGAGCTCCGGCTGGCCCGTGAGGAGTTCGACCGAATCCCCGACGAGATCAAGCTCTGGCCGCTCAATCCGCCTCTGGATCTCGCCGATCCATCCGAGATGATCCGCTCCGACCGGATCATCCCAGCCATCGAAGCGCGCTTCGACGTGATCCGTCACGCGCCGTATTGGGGCAACTTTCTCTTGCCGCTCCTATCCGCCGTCGACGGCAGGATGCTCGCTTCCGACCAGCCGCATCATGGCTTGATCGCGCGCTGGATCCAGCGGGAGAAGGAGCTCGTCGACGCCGGAGCGTATCGCCGCCCGCTGTTCGCCTTCTTCGTGTGCAAGAACCGGTAACGGGCCGGGCGGCTGACCGCCCGGCCCGCGAGTCTCCTTCGGACTCGCTCAGTGAACGCCGTAAACGAAGGTCGACTGCAGGTCGGAAAACGTCGTGCTGAGAGCCCAGACGTAACCGCCGCCGCCGTTGTCAGCACTGACGTAGTAGGCGCCATTTCCCGCTGCAGTGGTCAGAGAAAAGCGGTCATTGTCGAGGATCTGCGTGCCGGGCGTGGAGAATTGGCTGCTGAGCTTGTGGATCGTGAACTGCTGCCACGCACCGTTGCTCGTGCCGTTCACAAACATCACAGAGCCGCCCCCGCCGTAAGCGGTAACCCAATAGCCGCTGGTGCCTGCGGCCTGCTGAAGAGCGACGATGTCTCCGTCATAGATACCGCCACCCGTATGTGACGTGGAATCAACGACGTAGAAGGACTCGCACGATCCCGGCGAGGTCGCAGTGGCAATCATTGCGCCACCTCCGCAGTTTTCAGCTCCCAGATAATTCTGATAATTGTTCGTCATGAACGAGACCGCAACGTTCGGATCGGCATGGGTCGTGAAGTTCTGGTCGGCGCCGGTGTTACCTGCATACCGGCCGAGGTAGCTGGGCGATGACCACTTTCCGACCACGTGCCAGAAATAGTACGCGCTCGTTTTCAGGTTCGTGATAGCGAACGTGCAGTTCCCGGAGGCGTCGGGGTTGCACGGAATGTTCTGCGCGACGGGCACATCCGAAGCGCCCATTCCGTGGCCGAAGATATCGTAGACATAGTTCGACGCCCAGTTGGTTCGCACGGCATCTGCGCCGTTCGTCCATTTGAGCGTGAAATTCGAGCTGACGTTCTGCGCACCGTTCGCAGGATTCACTGCGCTCGACGGAAGCGGCCGCGGTGGCACCTGAACGCTGTTGAATTCAATCCCGTAGTAGGCGGAATTCGCATCGCTCGGACCCGTGAAATAGTACGCCGGAATGGTCTTGCTACCATAAATGTCCGCGTCATCCCACACGAATATGTAGTAGAGCTTGTTAAATGGGCCGTTCGAACCCCACATGGGCCCGATGAAAAACACATCGTAGTCGTTGTTGGGCCCGTCGTATCCCGTGCTACCAGGCGAGCCGCATGTGTCGGCCGACGCGGGAGGGTTGCCCATGGAATCCGCGAGGCAGACCGAAACATGGTAGGAATGGGTAGGTCCCGAATAGTACGGCGAGATCGACGAAAGCTTGGTGACGTACCCGCAGATTCCATAGTTGATCGTCACCTGGTTGCTTTGATTCTGATAATTCGTCGGCCCATTGCAAGTAGCAGCGTTCGCTGCTAGAGAACTGAAGACGACTACGGCGACGATGGACAGGGCGTTTATGAACTTTTTCATTTCCTAGCTCCTTCTTCGAACTGTGATAGGTAACTATGGCCTATATTTTACTTACATTTACACATACCCTCACCGTTGAGTCGCGCCATGACTCACGTAAGACGCCGTCCAATACCTACACATTTTCAGACTGACCCGAGCGGGAGGGGCAATCAATATGGACGGATGCATAAATACACTGCGAAGCCAGAGGTGTCAACAAACATCTCGGACAACGAACTGTATCTAGCAGGATGCTCCTGGCAGGTCGTGATGCTCGAGCCATTTGCATGGCGAATTCACGCCTCTGCGCTTGACCGAGGAATTCCGAAATCTACGATACGTAGGTTTTCGCCGGACTGCCCGCCACTCTATCTGGATTCGACGCGACGAAAAGCGTGTACAACGGAATCTGCGTCGGAAGGTGGCCCAAGAGATAGAGATCCGTTAAAGACCGAACGGCGAAATTGACTCGAACGGCGGTCGGACACAAGGCAGACAACTGAAAATGACAGCAGGCTGCCCCGCGGGGATCGAAGGAGAGCCGACCGAATCGTCCGGCAGATCTGTCCGTTCGACAAGTGAAGTTGCCTCAGCGGCGCGGCGAACGAGCCGTAATAGACTTCCCCGATGACGATGAAAGCGGCCATGACGCTGTCGCCCGCCGAGCAGCGTGTTCAAGCGGTTCTGGCCGGGCCGGATCCGGGCCTGCTCGCGGAAATCCGTAGCCGGACCTGGACGGGACACAACATCCCGCTTTCGGCCACGGAGTCGACCATCAGCCCCGACATCCCGCTGATGACGAACGACGAGCGCACTTCCACGATCAAGGCCCTCGTGCGCAAGTTCCTCGACCCCGGCCGCCCGCTCCGGGTCGCCGACCTCGGCTCGCTGGAGGGAGGGCTGTCGTTCGAGATGGCGCGCGAGGGGTGGGAGGTCACCGGGTTCGAGGGGCGGCCGTCGAACTTCGAGAAGGCGGAGCTGATCCGCGCCTACTTCGGGCTGGACAACCTCCGGTTCGCTCTGCGCGACGTGAAGTCACTCGATCCCGATCGTGACGGGCTCTTCGACGTCATCCTCTGCTGCGGCCTCCTCTACCACCTCGACAATCCCTTCGCCTTCCTCGAACAGCTCGCCACCGTGATGGCGCCGGACGGTCTGCTCTTTCTGGATACGCACGTCGCTCCGGACGCGCACGCGGCGCGCTTCGGGACGCATGAAGCGCACCTCTCGGAGGCGGAGTCGCTCGAACACCACGGTCACCGGTACGAGGGGCGCTGGTTCACCGAGCCGCAGGGTGGCCACCTGCTCGAGCGGCAATGGTCCGCCGTGTCGAACGAGCGCTCCTTCTGGCCCTTCCGCCGCGAGCTCATCCGCGGCGCCTGGCACGCCGGCTTCCACGCCGTCATGGAGCTCTACGGGATGTGGGAGATCGACCGCGAGTTCGGCCTGCGCGACCAGTACTCGCGGCTGTACCTGGCCTGCCGGCGGAGCTGGTAGTTATTCGTTGTCCGTTGTTCGTTGTTCGTTGTTCGTTGTTCGCTGATCGCTGACGGTTGTCCACCACCAGAATTGGCCACGAACAACGAACAACGGACAACGAACAACGACCAGCTACAATCCGGCCGTGAAATCGAACTCCACCCCCGTCACCAGGCTCGTCCTCCCGTCGGGCCTGACGATCCTCATCGAAACCCTCCCCTACGTGCGCTCGGTGGCCCTCGGCTACACGCTGCGCAGCGGCTCCGCCGTGGAGTCGGAAGAGCACGGCGGCGCCTCGCACTTCCTCGAGCACCTGGTTTTCAAGGGAACGGCCACCCGCTCCACGGCCGACATCGCCAAGGTCATCGACATCCTCGGCGGTGACGTCGACGCCTTCACCGGCAAGGAGTACACGTCCTTCTACGCGCACGTCCTCGACGAACAGCTCGAGACGGCGCTCGACCTGCTCACGGATCTGGTCGTGGCCCCACGCTTCACCGACGCCGACCTCGAGTCGGAACGGAGTGTGATCCTCGAAGAGATCAAGATGGTCGAGGACACGCCGGACGACCTCGTACACGAGATCTTCGTCACGGCATTCTGGCCAGACCACCCGCTGGGACGTCCCATCCTCGGAACGGAAGACACCGTCAATCGCCTCGGACGCGACCAGATCGTCGCCCACTACGCCGAGACGTTCCATCCGGCCAACATCATCTTCTGCGCGAGCGGGAACGTGCGGCCGGAACAGATCGTGCCGTACCTGGAGCGCGCCTTTCCGGTCGACGCGAAGCCGGTCCTGCGCCGCGGCTGGGACTCGCCCTCGCCGGCACAGCACGTCATCGTCCGGGAAAAGCGCGAGCTGGAGCAGGTCCACCTCTGCCTCGGCTCACGCGGGTTTCCCCAGCAGAACCACGAGCGCTATGCCGCGGCCCTCTTCAACTCGATCCTGGGGGGCGGGATGTCCTCGCGCCTGTTCCAGCGGATCCGCGAGAAGGAAGGCCTCGTCTACACCATCACTTCGTACCACAACGGCTACCTGCACGGCGGCTACGAGGCCATCTACGCGGCCTGTGCACCGAAGAACCTCAAGCGCGTGCTCAACCTCACCCTGGAGGGGATGCGTGACATCCGCCAGCACGGCGCGACCGCCGAGGAGCTGAGCGCCGCCAAGCTGCACCTGAAGGGCTCGATCCTGCTCTCGCTCGAGTCCACCACCAGCCGCATGTCGGGCATGGCCCGCCAGGAGTATTACTACGGCCGCCAGTACACGCCGGACGAGATCATCGCCGCCATCGACGGCGTGACCCTCGACGACATTCAGCGGGTGGCGCACACCATCGTCGATCCCGAGTCGCTCTCCCTCACGCTGCTCGGAAACGTGAAGCCGAGCGCCGTCTCGACCGAGATGCTTCGGGAGGCCGTGGCCTAGCCGGGCGTCCAGGCCTGCCCTCGACACGCACTGCCTCGGGGTCCGAGGATCAAACGTCCCGGTAAGAAGTAGACTTCGCGGCCGATGATCACGTATCTGAAGGTGCGGAACCTGGCCATCGTCGAGGAGTTCGCGATCGAGCCGGGGGCGGGCCTGAACGTCCTGACCGGCGAGACCGGCGCCGGCAAATCGCTGCTCATCGACTCGCTCGAGTTTCTGCGCGGCGCGCGCGGCTCGACGGAGATGATCCGCAGCGGCACGGACAGGATGACCGCCGAGGCCATCGTGCACGTGCCGCAGGAGGCCGCGGCGGCGCTGGAAGAGCTGGGAATCGAGACCGAGGCCCAGGGCGGCGACGTGGAGCTGATCGTCAAGCGCGAGATCGCCGCGGGCGGGCGGGGGCGGGTGCTGGTCAACGGCTCGCCTCTGGCCGTGCGTGAGCTGGCCACGGCCATGGACACCGTGCTGGAGATCCACGGCCAGCACGAGTCGCACGGGCGCGTGGCCGGCCAGGGCTACCGGGAGCTGCTCGATGACTTCGGCGGTCATGGCGCCATGGTGGAGACCACGCGGACGGCCCATCGCGAGTGGCGCGCGGCGGCGGAGCAGCTCGAAGAACTGACCGCGGCGCAGCGGGACCGGGCCCTGCGCCTCGACCTCCTGCGCTACCAGATCGACGAGATCTCGGCGGCCAGGCTCGACCCCGCGGAAGAGGACGCCCTGCGCGAGGAGCGGACGATCCTGGCCAACGCGCAGGAGATGACGGCGGCGACCTCGGGCGCGTTCGCGCTGCTCGAAGACGATGAATCGTCGGCGCTGGCCCAGATCGCGCGGGCGCTGCACCTTCTGCAGCCGCTGTCCGCCGAGATCCATGACCTCAAGGCCATCTCCGACGACCTTCAGGACGCGACATATCGCCTGCAGGAGGCGGCCCGCACGCTGGCCAGCCTCAGCGAATCGGTGCGGCACGATCCGGCCCGGCTCGAAGACGTCGAGGACCGGCTCGCGGCCATCGAGCGGATCCGGAAGAAGTACGGCGGCTCCGTGGCCGCCGCGCTCGAGCACCTCGGTGCGATCCAGGACGAGCACGACCGCCTCAGCGACTACGAATCGAGCATCGAGAAGCTCCAGCGCGCCGAGGCGCAACGCCACGGCGCCTACCGCAAGGCTGCCGAAGCGCTGTCCGGCGCCCGGAAGAAGACGGCCAGGACCTTCGAGCGGGAGATCCAGTCGGAGCTGAACGACCTGGCCATGGAGCGGACCACCGTTCGCGTCAAGGTCGAAGACGGCCCCGCGGGCGCCGGCGGCATCGACCGCGTCGAGATCCTCATCGCTCCGAACCGCGGCGAGGAGCCGAAGGCCATGCAGCGCATCGCCTCGGGCGGCGAGCTCTCCCGCATCCAGCTCGCCATTGCCGCGGCGTTGTTCAAGGCCGCCGACCGGGCCGCCGCCGCAACGCTCATCTTCGATGAGATCGACGCAGGCATCGGCGGCCGGGTCGCCGAGGTCGTCGGAAGAAAGCTGCAGGAGCTCTCCGCCCGCAACCAGGTCATCTGTGTGACGCACCTCCCTCAGATCGCCAGCTTCGGCGCGACGCACTTCTATGTGTGGAAGGAGGACGCAGGCGGCCACACCCGGGCCCGCATCCGCCGCCTCGACGACGACGCCGCCCGCGTGCAGGAGATCGCGCGCATGCTCGGCGGGGAGACCGTCAGCTCCTCCGCGGTAACCCATGCCCGGGAGCTGCTGGAGGCGGCGAGGAAGGGGCGGAAGGCGACGCAGGCGAAGTGACGCCCGCCAAAACGCCATGACGACCACCATCCGAGTCACGGGCGACCCGCTTCCGGAGCTGCTCGACGAAGTCGCCGCGGCTCTCCGTGCCGGCGGGGTCGCGCTCCTGCCGACGGACACGATCTACGGGCTGCATGCCCTGGCCTCGAACGAGGCGGCCGCGGCGAAGATCGCAACGATCAAGGGGCGGGAGGAGGGGAAGCGCTTCGTGGTGATCGCCGCCTCGGTGGAACAGCTTCTCGGCTACGGCGCGGCGGTTCCGGAGGGGTTGCGGTCCATCTGGCCTGCTCCGCTCACGGCCATCGTTCCGCATCCGTCCGGGACCGTCGCGGTGCGCATCCCCGCGCTGCCATGGCTGCGCTCGCTGCTCGAGCGAACGGGGCCGCTCGTCTCCACGAGCGCGAACCGGAGCGGTGAGCCGCCGGTTCGCGAGCCGCAAACGCTAGCACCCGATTTGCAGGAACAGATCGATGTGATTCTCGACGCGGGGCCGCGCGACGGAGAACCTTCGGCCATCGTGGACTTTACCGGGAGTTCACCCCGACTTGTCCGCGAGGGCGAGCCCACCTTTACACAGTTTCTGCGGAAAACACTGTGGAAATCGCTGTGAAAAACGCTCAAAGGCGCAAAAACTATGGCCTTTCGAGCGATTTGCACAGAACTGTGAGCAACTTCGCTAAATCATTGATTCCCCGTGAGTTCGTTCCATAAGACCTCCTTCCTGGCCAAGCGGCTCAAACCCTTGACAACTCAGCTTTTCACTTTCCACAAATAGATTCGCGGGGTCCGTTGTCCGTTGTTCGTTCTTCGTTGTTCGTTCTTCGTCGCCCTGCCTGCAGGAAAGGATGATGAGCGGATGAGAACGAACAGACTCCCCACGAACAACGGACAACGAAGAACGAACAACGAACCAGACTACAATCCGCCATCATGACCACCACCATCGAGACTCAGCCGAAGCCGGCGCCGCCCTCAGCCGAGACCGCGACGGCGCGCCAGTTCGTCAACTTCCAGTTCTTCCGCGTCGACCGCGCGTTCCGGAGCGAGCCGTGGCAGACCCGGGCGGACGCCAAGCGGGAGCTCGGCGAGATCATCGCCCGCTACACCGGCCCGATGATGATCCTCCCCTACTCCACGCTCGGCCTGAAGGCGAACGTCGACTTCATGCTCTGGCGCATCGGCTACGACATCGATCCGTTCCAGCAGATGGTGGCGGACCTCAACAAGTCGCTCATCGGCCGCTGGCTCGACATCCCCCTCTCCTACCTGTCCATGACCAAGCACTCGCAGTACGTCGACGAGCACGTGCACGAGGGGCAGGAGGGGCGGCGCTTGCGCATCGTTCCCGGTAAGCGGCCGTTCCTCTTCGTCTATCCGTTCGTGAAGACGCGCGACTGGTACCTGCTGCCGATGAGCGAGCGCCAGCGCATCATGAACGAGCACATCGCCATCGGCCACAAGTACCCGCGGGTGAAGATCAACACGACGTACTCGTTCGGTCTCGATGACCAGGACTTCGTGGTGGCCTTCGAAGCCGACTCCGCCGCGGAGTTCCTCGACCTCGTCCAGGACCTCCGCGAGACCGAATCGTCGAAATACACCGTCCGCGACACGCCCATGTACACCTGCCGGCG